>NZ_DASVSG010000021.1:0-12149 GCF_036388195.1 Jatrophihabitans sp.
CACCGAGGCTGGCCGAACGCGCCGAGCTGGCCACCGTGCGGGCTCAGCTTGACCACCGGCGGCGTGAGGCCCGCCCACTCGGCGTTGCGGATCTCCGCCAGCGCGGCCCGCCGGGTCTCCGGGTCGAGCCGGTCGATGAACAGCACCCCGTCCAGGTGGTCGGTCTCGTGCTGGATGCAGCGTGACAGCCGGTCGGTGCCGACCACCGTGATCGGGTCGCCGAACATGTTCTGGCCGTGCGCCACGACATGTTCCAACCGGCGGCAGTCCCAGGCCAGCCCCGGGATCGACAGGCACCCCTCCGGGCCGTCCTGGATCTCCTCGGAGGGGAAGTGCAGCACCGGATTGATCAGGTGGCCCTGCTCCTCCTCCGACACCCGGTAGGTGAAGACCCGCAGGCCGACGCCGATCTGCGGCGCGGCCAGCCCGGCGCCCGGCGCGTCGAGCATGGTCTCGGTGAGGTCGGCGACCAGCCGGCGCAGCTCCTTGTCGAACACCGTCACCGGGTCCGCGGGAGTGCGCAGCACGGGGTCGCCGAACAGGCGGATCGGCTGAACTGTCACCCCTGCATTCTAGGGACGGAAGGAAAGTCGCCTCCTCACGCTGCGGTGTCGGTGTCGTACGCCGAAGTGGTACCGCCTCAGTGGGCAGTCGCCTTCTCGGCGCCCGCGCCGGTGAGCGAGCGGACCTCCATCTCGGCGGCCTTCTCGGGCGTAGAGCTCCCACGGCTCGTGAGCGTCCCGACGATCGCCAGCAGGAACGACAGCGGGATGGTGACGATGCCCGGGTTGTCCAGCCCGAACCAGTGGAAGTCGACCGACGGGTCGGTGAACATCGACGGGCTCTTGCCGGTGACCCGGTCGGCAGGCTTGCCCGACACGACCGGCGAGAAGATGATCAACACCAGGCACGACAGCAGGCCGCCGTAGATGCTGAACAGCGCCCCGCGCGTGTTGAACCGCCGCCAGAACAGCGAGAACACGATCGTCGGCAGGTTGGCGCTGGCCGCGATGGCGAAGGCGAGCGCCACGAGGAACGCGATGTTCTGCCCGTTGGCCAGGATGCCGCCGATGATGGCGATGATGCCGATGACCACAGCCGTCACCCGCGCGACGCGGACCTCGCCTTCGCTGGTGACCTCCCCGCGCTTGATGACGTTGTTGTAGACGTCGTGTGCGAACGATGCGCTGGCGGTGATCGTCAGACCGGCCACCACGGCGAGGATGGTCGCGAACGCGACGGCGGCGATGATGCCGAGCAGCAACGTCCCGCCGAGCTCGAAGGCGAGCAGCGGGGCCGCCGAGTTGGCCCTGCCAGGCGCGGCCAGGATCGCCTGCGGACCGACGATGGCGCCGGCGCCGAAACCGAGGACGAGCGTGAACAGGTAGAAGAGGCCGATCAGCCAGATCGCCCATACCACCGAGCGGCGGGCCTCCTTGGCCGACGGCACGGTGTAGAAGCGCATCAGGACGTGCGGCAGCCCGGCCGTCCCCAGCACCAGCGCGAGGCCGAGCGAGAGGAAGTCCAGCTTGGTCAAGCTGCTCCTTCCGTACTGCGCGCCGGGATCGAGCAGCTTCGAGCCCGTCGCGCCGGCCTTCTCCACGGATGCGCCGAGCAGATCGGACAGGTTGAAGCCGTACTTGGCGAGCACCCACACGAACATGACCCCGGCGCCGACGATGAGCAGCCCGGCCTTGATGATCTGCACCCAGGTCGTGCCGCGCATGCCGCCGAGGAGGACGTAGGCGATCATGACGACGCCGACGATCGCGATGACGACGCCCTGGCCGGCCTTGGTGTCGACGCCGAGCAGCAGCGCGACGAGCCCACCGGCGCCGGCCATCTGCGCCAGCAGGTAGAAGAACGTGACGATGAGCGTCGACAGGCCTGCCGCCGTCCGCACCGGCCGCTGCTGGAGCCGGAAGGACAGGACGTCGGCCATGGTGAACCGGCCGGTGTTGCGCAGCAGCTCGGCGACGAGCAGCAAGGCGACGAGCCAGGCGACGAGGAAGCCGATCGAGTAGAGGAACCCGTCGTAGCCGTAGAGCGCGATGGCCCCGGCGATGCCGAGGAAGCTCGCGGCCGACAGGTAGTCCCCGGCCAGCGCGACGCCGTTCTGGGGGCCGGTGAAGTTGCGCCCGCCCGCGTAGAACTCGTTCGCGCCGGCCTTGCGGCGCGAGACCCGCAGGACGATGACGAGCGTGATGATGACGAAGAGGGCGAAGATCGAGAGGTTGACGGCCGGGTTGCCGAGGTCCTCGGCGGCCAGCAGCGTGGGGCTCATCGCGCGTCCTCGGTCAGGTGGACGCGGCGGGCGAGCTCGGCGGCGGCCGGGTCGAACTTGCGGTCGGCCCACCGGGCGTACACGGTCGTGATGACGAAGGTCGACACGAACTGCAGCAGGCCGATGATCAGGCCGAGGTGGATGTTGCCGATCACCTTGGTGCCCATGAAGTCGGTGGCGTAGATCGAGAGCAGCACGAAGAGCAGGTACCACGCGAGGAACAGCGCGGCCATCGGGAAGACGAACCGGCGGAAGGTCCTGCGCAGCGCCGCGAACTCGGGCGAGTCGGCGACCTCAAGATAACTGCCGACCGGGTGGTCGACGCTGGTCGGGGGTGTGGGATCGGGGCCGCGCATGGACGTCGACATCGGTCTCCTTCGTGTCCGGTGTGAGCCGGGTCATAGGAAAGCACCATAGCGCTGCGAGCACCCTGCACTGCAAGCCATGCGGCGCGATCGCCATCAACTGTGGGGCGGGCTCGCCCGCTAGCCCTGGAGACCGGCGTCCGCGGCGATGATGATCTCGGTCTGGCGCACCAGGCTGCCGAGCACGGCGCGCTGCTCCGGCGCCAGGTTGAGCAATGCGCTGAACTCCGCGCTCGACATCCGCAGCCCGGCCCCGGCGTTGTCCGGAGCGGGACCGGCGGCGGCCGCAGGCTTCCCGCCAGCCTCCGTCCTGACCGCCTGCGGCTTGGCCGCACGGGCAGCCGGCTGGCCCGCGCCACGGGCGCCGAACCGCTGTACGAGCAGGGTCTCGATCTCGGCGGCGGTGCGGGGATCCTCAGCGCCCCAGCCGGAGAGGATCGCCACCACGTCCCGGGGCACGTGCAGGAAGGCCGCGAGCTGGCTGATCAGGAGCTCGACGTCGGGCAGCGGCCGGCGCTCCTCGACCTTGGTCAGCCGGTACCGGGCATCGAGCTCCTCGTGCGAGGCCAGCACGAACTCGGTGCGCGACATCCGCATCAGCAGCTCCAGGGTGGCGTCGACGTCGCCCTGCCGCAGCGCCACCCAGACAGCTGCCGGCAGCGCATCGGCGGCGTCCACGCCGTCCACCTCGGTCGCGGCGAAGGCCTCCTCCAGCAGCTCCCCCGCCGCCCGGGCCTCGCGGCCGGCGGCGAACAGCGCCAGCACCGCGACCGGCAACCGGGCCGCCGTCAGCGCCGCGTCGTACTCGCGCAGCCGCTCGCGCCGCAGTTCGTCCTTCGTCCCCTGAGCCATGCGCCTCAGTGTGCCCGCGCCCCTCGGCGATGCCGCGCATTTGAGTCAGCGGACCGGGTCGACGTGGCGCGATCCTGCCATCGCCGCTCGGAGCGCGGGCTACCGGCGGCAGCGCCGGCTCAGCTGATGTCGCGGCGGGCGAACGACGTCAGCGCCGCCGCGGTCGCGATGCCCGCGAACACCAGCAACGTCACGCCCCCGTGGAGGTTGGAGATGTGGATCTCCCGCGGCATCACGTAGCCCTGCTCGGCGTTGAACACCGACTTGCCGTACACGGTGATGCCCTTCTCGGAGATCCAGGCTCCGACGTTGGTGGTGAACAGGTACGGCTGCCACTCGGGATTCAGCGCCCGGATCAGGTTCTCGACCACGGCGAAGTAGACGAAGGCGACGCCCAGCGCGGCGGCGGAGTTGCGCATCAGGCTGGCCAGGCTGAAGGCGATCAGGGCGGTGATGAGCACCAGCGGCGCGGCCCGCAGCTGGACGTTGACCACGTGCGACCAGAAGTGCGCTGCCTGGGGCCCCAGGGTCGAAACCGGCAGCCCCCGGTAGTGGATCAGCGCCTTGGCGACGCCGAACCACACGACCTGGGCGAGCGCTGCGATGAGCAGCACCGACGCGAGCAGGGCAACCAGCTTGGCAGCCATCACCCGCAGCCGCCGGGGCTCCCAGAACAGCCAGGCGACCAGGTTCTTGGTGGACCACTCCGCGCCGATGAAGGTGGCCGCCAGCAGGAAGCCGACCATCGCGGTCGCCACGCCGATGGCCAGCGCGTAATCGGGGATCTCATCGGGACGGAACGGCTGGGTGCGCAGGAACTGGTCGATCGGGAAGTTCTCCGCCGTGGGCACGCCGCAGGCCTGGTCGGCCTGCTCCGCGGGGACGTTCTTCCGGCATTGCTCGGCCTCGGCGGTGAACTGGACGATCAGCTGGTCGCGTTGCGCGGTGGCCTGGGCGATGTCAGCGGCAGTGGTCCGGTGATGCTCGCGCCAGATGAGCGCGATCGCGAGCAGGTAGCCGATCAGTCCGAGCGCGATGATGACCCGGGTGAACCGGCGGGCGGCCAGCCGGCGGAACTCGGCGCGGACCAGCCGCCCGAACGCCGGCGCGGACGTGCGCGGGCCGGACGCCGACACCGGGCTGCGCAGGTCGGAGGCGGTCATGCCGGCCGCCCGGCCGCAACCGGCTGATCCGCCTCGGCGGTCAGGTCCAGGAACACGCTCTCCAGGTCGGTGCCTATCGGGCTCAGCTCGCTGAGATAGTGCCCGGCATCGCTGAGCGCCTTCGTCACCGCGGCGGGATCGCTGACGCCGCTGACCCGCCAGGCGTCGGGCAGCGCGCTGACGGTGAAGCCGGCTCCTTCGAGCACTGCCCGGCCGGCCGCCGGATCGGCCAGCCGCACCCGGACGTCGCCGGTGGTTCCGGAGGCGAGCAGCTCGGCGACCGACCCGGTGCTGATCACCCGGCCGCGCGACATGATCGCCACCCGGTCACAGACCTGCTGCACCTCGCTGAGCTGGTGGGAGGACAGCAGCACCGTCACCCCGCTGCCGCCCAGCCGGACGATCAGCTCGCGGACCTCCCGGATGCCGGCGGCGTCCAGACCGTTGCCGGGCTCGTCCAGGATCAGCAGCTCCGGGTTCTTCAGCAGCGCCGCGGCGATGCCCAGCCGCTGCTTCATGCCGAGGGAATAGCCCTTGACCCGGTCATCGGCTCGCGAGGTCAGCCCGACGAACTCCAGCAGCTCCTCGACCCGGCGCTTCTCGATGCCGCTGGCGTCGGCGAGCAGGCCGAGGTTGCGGCGGCCGCTGAAGTTGGGGAAGAAGAGCGGTGTCTCGACCAGGGAGCCGATCCGCCCGATCACCTGGGGCAGCTGGGCCGGCACCGGCTGGCCGAGCACCCGCATGCTGCCCGAATCGGCCCGCACCAGGCCGAGCAGCAACCGGATGGTGGTGGTCTTGCCCGAGCCGTTGGGCCCCAGGAAGCCGAACACCCCGCCGGGCTCGACATCGAGGTTCAGGCCGCGGACGGCATGCTCGGCGGGCTTGCGCCAGCGCCGGTAGGTCTTGTGCGCGTCCCGGATCTCGACGATCGGCATGGTCACCCCCTGGTTCGAGGGTGACTATGCCCGATCGGACTTGCGGCGGGTGGGACCTTCGAGCGCGGGTCAGTCCCGGTTCGGCTCAGGTCACCGCCGGGCCGGACTCGTCGGTGCCGCTGCGCTCCTTGAGGAACTCGTGGCAGCGCTTGGCCCGCTCGGAGTCCTGCTGCATGACCTCCCGGAAGAAGTCCGCGATGTCCTCGCGCCCGGCGTTGGATGCGTCGCGGACGTACTGGCCGTAGTCGTGGCCGGCCTTCAGGGAGTGGTACTGCACGGAGATCAGGTCAAAGGTCACGTCGTCGAATCCGGTTTCACCGGTTGCCATCGCGGACACCTTTCCTTCTGGGGTTCGCAACGCCAGAGCACGGGACGTTCGCGCGCGCCGGCATTGCGCGAGTGACGGTTTGCTCTGTCCCATCCCACATTTAGGCACCGGCGCGGAGGTGTCAAGAACGGCCGCCTGATCGGTTACGACGGCGGCCGGGGATCGGTGCTCAGCACCGACATCACCAGCTCGTCGTGCCACTTCCCCTCCCAGCGCAGCACGTGACGCAGCCGGCCCTCCAGCTGGAACCCGCACTTCTCATACACCCGCCGGGCCCGGGGATTGAAGTCGAACACCCCCAGGCTGACCCGGTGCAGGCCCGCGGGCCCGAGCGCGTAGTCGAGGACCAGCCGGGTGGCCTCGGTGCCATATCCGTTGCCGTACGCGTGCGGGCCGGCCAGCCAGATCCGGTAGTTCACCGAGGCGTTGTCCGGGTCGTAGTCATTGAGCACGGCCTCACCGAGGAAGGCGCCGTCCGAGCGGCGCAGCACCGCCCAGTCGGCGCGATCGTGCTGCTCGGCCCGGCTGGACAGCCACTGCTCGGTCTGCGCCCGGTCGAACTGCGCGTGGGTGCCGGTGAGCCGACCCAGTTCCTCCTCGGCCAGGCCGAGGAGGTAGTCCTCCAGCACGGCCTCGGTCAGCGGCTCGAGCCGGACCAGCTCGCCGGTCAGGACCGGCTGGTCCCGGAACAGGTCAGCGCTTGGCAAGGTCAGCCTCGTTCAATCGCTTCGAGCGTCATCCGGTTCACCCGGGAACGGTCGCCATCGAGATCGGTAGGCATGGGCTCGATGATCGACCCGGCAAGCGTGCCATGTCGCGCTGCGCGGGTCCGGACCACTCGACCCGATGGCTCACCGCGGGGGAAGACCGAGCTGTCTACGCAGCTCGTCACTACCCACGGTGCGACCGGCTTCGATGTCCGCCTCCGCCTCGGCAATCGATTCACGGGTCCCGGAACGCGACAGCCAGTACACCGTTTCCTGCGGCGACTCCAGATCTTCGGCGGCCACGATCACCGCGGCGGGTCGGCCATGCTTGGTGATGACGATCTGCTCGTGGGTGGACTCGGCCTCGTCCACCAGCTCATTGAGCCGAGCCTTGACTTCGGTGACCGTGAGACTGCGCATGAAACCTAAAGTAGTCCGAAACAGGTCTTTGACCAGTCCGAAGTCCGTTCCGACCGGATCTCACTGCACCGCGACCAAGAGGATCCGGGTCCAGGCGTCGATCAGCCAACTCTGGAAGCGCTCCACCGTCCAGCCGCGCTCGCCGACCAGCAGCGCGTAGTACTCGGCGGCGTTCATGCTCCAGACGATGTCGGCGACGTCGTCGTCGGAGAGGTCCGGCCGCAGCTCGCCGGTGGCTCGCAGGTCCGCCGCGAGCAGCCGCATGTTGGCAGCGCGGCGCGCGCCGATCTCGCTGCGGAGCGCGGCGCAGTCCGGGTCTCGCAGGGCCGCCTCCGCCAGCGCGCGGTGGATGGGCGCCATCCGGGGCCCGATCCGGGCGACCGCCTCGGCGTAGCAGGCGATCTTCTCCCCCGCCGTGCTGGCCTCCCTGATCTGGCGCACGTAGTCGCGTTGCTCGGCGGGCACCGCCTGGTCGGCGCCCGACAGCGCGGTCTCCAGCAGCTCCCGCAGCAGGGCCGGCTTCCGGCCGACCGTGGCGTAGAGGGTGTCGACGGCCACCTCGGCGCGGGCGGCGATTTGCGACACGCTGGTGGCGGTATAGCCCTGCTCGGTGAACAGCGCCTGTGCGGCGGCCAGGATCCGGCGCCGGGTGGCGGCCGCCTGCTCGCTGCGCCGGGCCGATTGATACCGCCGCGCCGTCGAGGCCTTGACTTCGTCCGCCATGGGGTTGATGCTACCAATATTCATCCGAAATAGTTTCGGATCAATTATTGGAGGAGTTCCCATGGTCCATGCCTACATCCAGGACGTGCCGATCGATGACCAGATGTACGCGCGGATCATGGACCGGCTCGGCGCTGAGCCGCTGGATGGCCTGTTGCTGCACCTGTGCGTCCGCCGGCCGGAGGGCGGGCTGCGCTACATCGACGTGTGGGCCACCAAGGAGCACTGCACACGCGCCTTCGAGGAACGCATACACCCGGCCGTCGATGCCGCCTTCGGAGGCAACCGGCCGGAGGGCGAGCCCGAGGTGCACCGTCTCGATGTCATCGACGTCCAAGGCAGCCTCATCCCCGTCTGATCGGCTCTTCCGCCTGCTTCAGCTTGCGCCAGCCGCCGGCCCGGTTGTTGGCGATGATCTGCTGAAACATGGCGATCAGCGCCCGGGAGTTGACCTGCTCCCCCGGCCGGATCGCGACCGTGCGAGCGGTCTTGTTGTCGTGGCCGGCGGCGATGATGTGCTCGGGATCGGGCACGATCGCCCCGTCGTAGAGGAAGACGTTGACGTGGTCCTTGGCCGCGAGCAACGCGCAGATGTTGCCCTGCAGGACGAAGTACGGCCGGTCGCGCCGGTTGACGGCCGATAAGTCTTCGCTGCCGGATGGCACAGTAGGGCCATGACGGCGCAGTTCCTTCCCGGGCTGGAGCTGTCGCGGCGCTTCTACACCGACGCCGTGCTGCCGATCCTGCGGCGGACCCTGGCCGGGATCCCGCACAGCGCTGCCCGGCTGGGGACCGGCTCCGAGGTCCTGGGGTTCGACACCGAGCGCTCGACCGATCACGAGTGGGGCCCGCGGTTGCAGATCTTCCTGCGGGACGCAGACCTGGCAACCCGCGGCGAGTCGACCTGGCAGGCGCTGTCGGAGCAGTTGCCCACGTCCTTCAGCGGCTGGCCCACGCACTTCTCCGCAGCCGACGGCGACCCGGTCGGGCACATGGCCGAGACCGACGGGCCGGTCAACCACCGCATCGCCGTCACCAGCATCGCCGAGTGGTTCGGCCACGAGCTGGGGTTCAACCCGCTCGCCGGCATCACCACACTCGACTGGCTCGCCGCGCCGACCCAACGGCTGGCCGAGAACACCGGTGGCGCGGTGTTCGACGACGGCCTGGGCGAGCTGGCCGAGGCACGCCGGCGCCTGCAGTGGTATCCGGACGACCTCTGGCGCTACGTCCTGGCCTGCCAGTGGCAGCGGATCTCGCAGGAGGAGGCGTTCGTCGGCCGGACCGGCGAGGTCGGCGACGAGCTGGGCTCGGCCGTGGTCGCGGCCCGGCTGGTGCGCGAGATCATCCGGCTGGGCTTCCTGCTCGAGCGGCGCTGGGCGCCGTACGCCAAGTGGCTCGGCTCGTCGTTCGGCAGCTTGACGATCGCCGCCAGGCTGGGCGAGCCGCTGCGCAACGTGCTCCGGGCGACGTCCTGGCAGGAGCGGGAAACGGGCCTGTGCCAGGCCTACGAGATCGCCGGACGGGCGCAGAACGAGCTGGCGCTGACCGAGCCGGTCGACCCGTCCGTCCGGCCCTATCACGACCGGCCGTTCCTGGTCCTGCACGCCGAGCGCTTCGTCGAGGCGCTGCACCGGGGGATCACCGACTCCGAGGTCAGGCAGCTGCCGGTGCTGGGAGCGATCGATCAGGTGGTGGACAGCACCGACGCGCTGCGCTCCAGCGCCCGCAACCGCGCCATCGTCGCCGCCATGCTGGCTGCGGCAAGGCCGTCCCAGCCGTGAGCCGGCGCGTGGACCGAGTAATGGCCGGTTCGGCTAGGCATTCGGTGTGGACGGCGCGCCGCGACCAGTCGTAGGTTTCTCACCGCGAGAATTCATCGATCGCCGTGCCTCACTGCTCGGCGACACACGCGGTTCGGGGGCCGGCGATGAGTGGAGTACGGGTACTGGTCGGCACCCGCAAGGGCGCCTTTCTGCTGACCTCGGACGAGCGCCGGCAGGACTGGCAGGTCAGCGGCCCGCAGTTCGCCGGCTGGGAGGTCTACCACGTGGCCGGCTCGCCGGCGGACCCCGACCGGCTCTACGCCTCGCAGACCACCGGCTGGTTCGGCCAGCTGATCCAGCGTTCGGACGACGGCGGGGCGACCTGGGAGCCGGTCGGCAACGACTTCAGCTACGCGGGCGTGCCGGGCACCCACCAGTGGTACGACGGGAGGCCGCACCCGTGGGAGTTCGCCCGGGTCTGGCACCTGGAGCCGTCCCCCACCGACCCGGACACCGTCTATGCCGGTGTGGAGGACGCGGCGCTGTTCCGCTCCACCGACGCGGGCGTCAGCTGGCAGGAGGTGCGCGGCCTGCGCGAGCACGGCTCCGGCGCGCAGTGGCAACCCGGCGCCGGCGGCATGTGCCTGCACACCATCCTCCTCGACCCGCAGAATGCCGACCGGATGCTGGTGGCCATCTCCGCGGCCGGCGTGTTCCGCACCGACGACGCCGGGGCGACCTGGGAGGCGGCGAACAAGGGCCTGCTGTCCAACGGCATCCCGTCGCCGGCCGCCGAGGTCGGGCACTGCGTGCACAAGCTGGCGATGCATCCGTCCCGGCCGCAGACGCTGTTCATGCAGAAGCACTGGGACGTCATGCGCAGCGACGACGGCGGAGGCAGCTGGCACGAGATCAGCGGGGACCTGCCGAGCGACTTCGGGTTTCCGATCGCCGTCCACGCCCACGAGCCGGACACCGTCTACGTGGTGCCGATCACCAGCGACTCGCACCACTTTCCGCCGGACGGCAAGTTGCGGGTGTACCGCAGCCGCACCGGCGGCAACAACTGGGAGCCGCTGACCGCCGGTCTGCCGCAGGAGAACTGCTACGTCAACGTGCTGCGGGACGCGATGGCGGTCGACACCCTGCCCGAGTGCGGGATCTACTTCGGCACCACCGGCGGCCAGGTGTACGCCTCGGCCGACTCCGGCGACAGCTGGAGCGCGATCGTGCGCGACCTGCCGCCGGTGCTGTCGGTGGAAGTGCAGACCCTGCCATGATCCGGGTGCTGCTGCCGGCGCACCTGCGCGAACTCGCCCGCTGCGACCGGGAGGTGACGGTCGAGGTCGAGACCGAGGCCACCCAGCGGGCGGTGCTCGACGCGCTGGAGCAACGGTTCCCGATGCTGCGGGGCACCCTGCGCGACCCGGCGACGGGGCGGCGGCGTCCGTTCGTGCGGTTCTTCGCCTGCGAGCAGGACGTCTCGCACGAGCCGCCGGACGCCCCGCTGCCCGCGCCGGTGGCCGCCGGAACCGAGCCGTTCCTGGTGGTGGGAGCGATGGCCGGCGGCTAGTTCCCGTCGAGCTCGAACCGCGGCGAGAGCGCGTAGCGCAGCAGCACCACGTCCCCGATCTGGCGCACCTGGGCCAGCGTCGCGCGCCGGTCCGGGTTCCACGGGAACCGCCCGGCGTCCACCAGCCGCCGGGCCGCGGGCTCGCCGACGAAGAACGGCGCGATGACCAGCTGCAGCTCATCGGCCAGGTCCGCGGTCAGGAACTGGGTGAGCACCGTGCCGCCGCCCTCGACCATCAGCCGCCGCACCCCCCGGGCACAGAGATCCTCGCTCAGCCAGCGCAGGTCCACCGGCTGGCCGCCGTCGACCACGGTCGCGACCGAGCCGAGCCGGTCGGAGGCTTCGGCCGCCGTCGCGCTGGCGCAGTAGACGAGCTTCTCGGCCTCGCCGCAGCAGAAGAAATCCGCGCTCGCGTCCAGCTTCGCCCGCTCGGTGACGGTCACCTTCATCGGCGACGGCCGCTGGCCGCGGGCCACCCGCTCGGCACGCCGCTCGGCCGAGCGCACCAGCAGCCGCGGGTTGTCGTTGCGGATGGTGGCAGCGCCGACCAGCACCGCGTCGCAGGTCGCCCGGACGCCATCCACCCGGTCGAAGTCCGCGTCGTTGGACAGCGCCAGCCGGGTCCTGGTCGGACTGTCGAGGTAGCCGTCGATCGACATGCCGCAGCTCAGCAGGGTGTAGGGGCGCTCAGCCATGCGCGGCCCGCTCCCGACGGGCAACCCGCTCGAAGTCTGTGCCCCCCGGCTCCGAGTGACCGAGGGAGATCCGGGCTGCCAGCAGCACCAGCGCACCGGGCAGGTTCGCTGCCAGCGACAGGACGCCGTACGCGACGGCGGTGGCGACGCCCTGGGCCGCGCCGAGGCCGGCCGCGGCGAACGTCCAGGCGGCCACTCCCTCGCGCGGTCCCCAGCCGCCGATGTTCACGGGGATCCCCATGGCGAGCAGGATCAGCAGCGCCAGGGGCAGCAGGGTCGCCGGTGGCGCGGCCACCCCGGTGGCTCGGGCGGCGATCAGGAAGGTCGCGGTGTGGCCA
>NZ_DASVSG010000022.1:0-1873 GCF_036388195.1 Jatrophihabitans sp.
GGACGGACACCGGGTCAGCGCGTTCCTTCCTGGCGCCGTACGTCCGGCTGCCCTGACCGCAGCGCCGAACGCAGGCGTAGGCCGCCCGGTCGCACAAGGTCACCGGGCGGCTCACGCCGCTGACTAGTCCCGGCGGTCGGCGAAGCCGTCGAGGGCTGCCAGCTGGGCTTCCCGCTTGCTGGCGCTGCCCTGGTGGCCGGCATCGGCGATCGCGACCAGCCGGGCATCGGGCCAGGCCTGCGCCAGCTCCCAGGCGGTGTCCAGCGGGGCGCTCAGGTCCAGCCGGCCGTGGATGAGCACGCCGGGGATGCCGGCGAGGCGGTCGGCGTCCCGGATCAGCTGGCCCTCGTCCAGCCACGCGTCGTGGGCGACGTAGTGCGTGCAGATCCGGACGAAGGCCAGCAACGCGTCGTCCGGACGGTTGCTGTAGACGTTCGGCTTCGCGCCCGGTTCCAACGAGACGACCGCGTCCTCCCAGGCGCACCAGTCCCGCGCGGCCTTCTCGCGGACGGCGGGGTCCGAGCTCTCCATCAACCACGAATAGCCGATGGCGAGGTTGCCGTCCCGGTACTCCGGCGCGACGCCGGACTCGAACCGCTGGAACTCCTCGGGAAAGAACCGGGCCACGCCGCGGTAGAGCCATTCGGCCTCCCAGCGCCGGCCGCTGGTGATCGCCGACAGCACGATCTCGCTGACCCGGTCCGGGTGGCGCTCGGCGTAGGCCAGCGCCAGCGTCGAGCCCCACGAGCCGCCGCCGAGCTGCCAGCGATCGATGCCCAGGTGCTCGCGCAGCGCCTCCATGTCGGCGACCAGGTGCCAGGTGGTGTTGACGCTCATGTCGGCGGCCGGGTCGCTGGCATGCGGGGTGCTGCGGCCGCTGCCGCGCTGGTCGAACAGCACCACCCGGTAGCGGGCGGGGTCGTGACCGCGAGCCATCGCCGGCGTGCATCCGGTGCCCGGCCCGCCGTGCAGCATCACCGCCGGCTTGCCGTCGGGGTTGCCGAAGGTCTGCCAGAAGATCCGGTTGCCGTCGCCGACGTCGAGCAGGCCCTCGTCGGTCGGCTCGGGTAGCGGGTACAGCTCAGCCATCGCCGGGCCTACGCCGACCGGCGCCAGCGGATGCCGGCCTCGATGAAGTCGTCGATGTCGCCGTCCAGCACCGCCGACGGGTTGCCGACCTCGTGCTCGGTGCGCAGGTCCTTGACCATCTGGTACGGGTGCAGGACGTAGGAACGCATCTGGTTGCCCCAGCTGTTGCCGGCGTCCTTGAGGTCATCCATCGCCGCCTTCTCCTGCTCGCGGCGGCGCTCGAGCAGCTTGGCCTGCAGCACCGCCATCGCCGAGGCGCGGTTCTGGATCTGGCTGCGCTCGTTCTGGCAGCTGACTACGATCCCGGTGGGCAGGTGGGTGATCCGGACCGCGGAGTCGGTGGTGTTGACGCCCTGGCCACCTGGGCCGGACGAGCGGTAGACGTCCACCCGCAGCTCGTCCTCGGGAATCTCGACGTGGTCGGACTGCTCCACCACCGGCAGCACCTCGACCCCGGCGAAACTGGTCTGGCGGCGCCCCTGGTTGTCGAACGGGCTGATCCGCACCAGCCGGTGGGTGCCCTGCTCGACCGACAGCGTTCCGTAGGCGTAGGGCGCCTTGACCTGGAAGGTCGCGGACTTGATGCCGGCCTCTTCGGCGTAGGAGGTGTCGTAGACCTCGGTGGCGTAGTTGTGCCGCTCGGCCCAGCGCAGGTACATCCGCATCAGCATCTCGGCGAAGTCAGCGGCGTCGACTCCACCGGCTCCGGACCGGATCGAGATGATCGCCTCGCGAGCGTCGTACTCCCCGGACAGCAGCGTGCGGATCTCGAGCTGCTCGACCT
>NZ_DASVSG010000023.1:0-56866 GCF_036388195.1 Jatrophihabitans sp.
GAGCAAAGCATTAGCGTGGGACACGAAGACCTCCGGGTAGAGGAGCGGTTCCTAGACAGCTCCACACCTCACTCGGAGGTCTTCCTCATGTCACGACGCCATGCCGAACAGCGTCACCAACGTCTGTGGTCAATACAGCTAACTGAGTACCTCGCCGGTGGTCATGTTGACCGCAGGCTCGCGGTTCGCGGCGCTGGCGGCCACCGCGTCGGCCACCCGCTGGGCCAGCTCCGGCCCGAAGCCGGGCACCTCGGCGATCTCGTCCACCGAGGCCGCGCGCAGTTTCCGCAGCGAGCCGAACCGGGTCAGCAGCGCCTTGCGACGGGCCGGGCCCAGGCCGGCGATGCCGATCAGCTCGGACTCGGTCATCGACTTCGACCGCTTCTGCCGGTGGAAGGTGATGGCGAACCGGTGCGCCTCGTCGCGGACCCGCTGGAGCAGGTACAGCGCCTCGGAGGCGCGCGGCAGGATCACCGGGAAGTCGTCCTCGGGCACCCACACCTCCTCCAGCCGCTTGGCCAGGCCCACCAGCGTCACGTCGGTGATGCCGAGCTCGACCAGGACGTTCTGGGCGGCCGCCACCTGGGGCGCGCCGCCGTCGACCACCACCAGGTTCGGCGGGTAGGCGAACCGCTTGACCGGCTTCGGCGCGGCCCCGCTCTCCCAGTCCGAGGCGGCGGCGGCCAGCTCGGCGGCCTGCTCCTGCAGCTGCCGGGCGAACCGGCGCCGGATCACCTCGGCGATCCAGTCGGTGTCGCCGCCGGTGCTCTGCATGGTGAACCGCCGGTACTCGCTCTTGCGCGCCAGGCCGTCCTCGAACACCACCATGCTGGCCACCACGTTGGTGCCCTGGACGTGGCTGATGTCGAAGCACTCGATCCGCAAGGGGGCGTCGGGCATGCCGAGGGCGTCCTGCAGCTCGGCCAGCGCCTGCGAGCGCGCGGTCAGGTCACTGGACCGGCGCAGCTTGTACTGCAGGAACGCCTGCTGCGCGTTGCGCTCCACGGTCTGCATCAGGGCGCGCTTGTCGCCGCGCTGGGGCACCCGCAGCGACACCCGGCTGCCGCGCCGCTCGCTGAGCAGCTCCGCCAACGCCTCGTGGTCCTCGGGCAGCTGGGGCACCAGCACCTCGCGCGGCACGACGGCATCCTCCTGACCGTAGAACTGCAGCGCGAACTGCTCCACCAGCTCGCCGATGGATGCCTCCTCGTCCAGCGCGCCGGTCGAGTCGACCACCCAGCCCCGCTGGCCCCGGACCCGCCCGCCCCGGACGTGGAAGACCTGGACGGCCGCCGACAGCTCGTCGGTGGCGAAGGCGACCACGTCGGCGTCGGCGCCGTCGGTCAGCACCACCGCCTGCTTCTCCATGGACCGGCGCAGCGCGCCGAGGTCATCGCGCAGCCGGGCGGCCCGCTCGAACTCGAGGTTGTTGCTGGCCTCGGCCATCTGGCGTTCCAGCCGGCGGATCATGGTGTCGGTCTTGCCGGCCAGGAAGTCGCAGAAGTCCTCGACGATCGCCCGGTGCTCGGCGGCGCTGACCCGTCCGACGCACGGCGCGCTGCACTTGCCGATGTAGCCGAGCAGGCAGGGCCGGCCGATCTGGCCGGCCCGCTTGAACACCCCGGTGGAGCAGGTGCGGGCCGGAAACACCCGCAGCAGCAGGTCGAGGGTCTCGCGGATCGCCCAGGCGTGGGCGTACGGGCCGAAGTACCGGACCCCGGGCTTCTTCGGCCCGCGCATCACCTGCAGCCGCGGGAACTCCTCGTTCAGGGTCACCGCCAGCGACGGGTAGGACTTGTCGTCGCGGTAGCGGACGTTGAACCGGGGATCGAACTCCTTGATCCAGTTGTATTCCAGCTGCAGCGCCTCGACCTCGGTGGTGACGATGGTCCACTCGACGCTGGCAGCCGTGGTGACCATCTGCCGGGTACGCGGGTGCAGGGCGCTGATGTCGGCGAAATAGGAGTTCAGCCGGGAACGCAGGCTCTTCGCCTTGCCCACGTAGACGACGCGGCCGGTGGCATCGCGGAACCGGTACACGCCGGGTTCGACCGGAATCGTGCCCGGAGCCGGACGGTATGAGGACGGGTCAGCCACGGGACAAGCCTAGTGAGCCAGGGGGCAGGACGGCGCTCAGAAGCCGTCGGCGCTCGGCGGCCGGAGGGCGGTCTTCGGGCGGGCCGTCCGGGTGCTCGAAGTCGCCTTGGCCGTGCTGGTTGCCTTGGTCGCGCTGGCGGTCCTGACCGTGCTGGTTGCCTTGACCGTGCTGCTCTTGGCGGCGCTGGTTGCCTTGACCGCTCGGGCAGTCCTGGTCGCGGCAGCAGGCTTGGCCACGGCGGCAGTCTTGGTCACGGCGGCAGGCTTGGTCACGGCAGCCTTGGCCTTCGCCACCGCCTGCTTCGCCGGGGACCCGACTGCCGCTGCGACCGGCTGGCGCACCTTGCGGGCCGGCCCGGCGGACGTAGCGGTCCGCTTCGCCCCGGCCTCGGCTTCCAGCCGGTCGGCGAGGATCTCGGCCAGGAACTGCCCGGTGTAGGAGCCGGAGACCCGGGCCACGTCCTCCGGAGCGCCCTCGGCGATCACCCGGCCGCCGCCCGAGCCGCCCTCGGGCCCCATGTCGATCACCCAGTCGGCGGTCTTGATGACATCGAGGTTGTGCTCGATCACCATCACCGAGTTGCCCTTGTCGACCAGGGAGTGCAGCACGCCCAGCAGCTTGGAGACGTCCTCGAAGTGCAGGCCGGTGGTCGGCTCGTCGAGCACGTAGATGGTGCGGCCGGTGGAGCGCTTCTGCAGCTCGCTGGCCAGCTTCACCCGCTGCGCCTCGCCGCCGGACAGGGTCGGCGCCGGCTGCCCGAGCCGGACGTAGCCGAGCCCGACGTCCACCAGGGTCTCCAGGTGCCGGGCGATCTTGGAGATCGGCCGGAAGAACTCGGCCGCCTCCTCGATCGGCATGTCCAGCACCTCGGAGATGGTCTTGCCCTTGTAGTGCACCTCCAGGGTCTCCCGGTTGTACCGGGCGCCCTTGCACACCTCGCACGGGACGTAGACGTCCGGCAGGAAGTTCATCTCGATCTTGATGGTGCCGTCGCCGGCGCAGTTCTCGCACCGGCCGCCCTTGACGTTGAAGGAGAACCGGCCCTGCTGGTAGCCGCGGACCTTCGCCTCGGTGGTCTCGGAGAACAGCTTGCGGATGTTGTCGAAGACCCCGGTGTAGGTCGCCGGGTTGGACCGCGGGGTGCGCCCGATCGGCGACTGGTCGACGCCGACCACCTTGTCCAGCTGCTCCAGGCCGGTGATCCGCCGGTGCCGTCCGGGCGGCATCTTCGCGCCGTTGATCTTGTTCGCCAGCGTTGAGTACAGGATGTCGTTGACCAGCGTGGACTTGCCCGAGCCGGACACGCCGGTCACGGCGACGAACACCCCGAGCGGGAACCGGACGTCGATGTTGCGCAGGTTGTGCTCGCGGGCGCCCTCGACCACCAGCTCACGGCCGCTGGTGACCGGCCGGCGGATCACCGGCACCTCGATCGCCCGGCGGCCGGCCAGGTAGCTGCCGGTGATCGAGCCCGGGCAGGAGACGAGGTCGTCGTAGGTGCCCGACACCACCACCTGGCCGCCGTGCTCGCCGGCCTGCGGCCCGATGTCGACGATCCAGTCCGCGGCCCGGATGGTGTCCTCGTCGTGCTCGACCACGATCAGGGTGTTGCCGAGGTTGCGCAGCCGGATCAGGGTGTCGATCAGCCGGCGGTTGTCACGCTGGTGCAGGCCGATCGAGGGCTCGTCCAGGACGTAGAGCACCCCCACCAGGCCGGCCCCGATCTGGGTGGCCAACCGGATCCGCTGCGCCTCGCCGCCGGCCAGGGTGGCCGCGGCCCGGTTCAGCGACAGGTAGTCCAGGCCGACGTCGACCAGGAAGCCGAGCCGGGAGTTGACCTCCTTGACCACCCGGACGGCGATCATCTCCTCGCGCTCGGTCAGCCGCAGGCCGGCCAGGAACTTCGCCGCCTCGCCGATCGACAGCGCGCAGACCTCGGCGATGGACTTGCCGGCCACCGTGACCGCCAGCACCTCGGGCTTGAGCCGGGTGCCGCCGCAGGTCGGGCAGTCCACCTCGCGCATGAAGCCCTCGTACTTCTCCCGGCTCCAGTCGCTGTCGGTCTCGGCATGCCGGCGCTCCAGCCACGGCACCACGCCCTCGTAGCTGGCGTAGTACGAGCGCTCGCGGCCGTACCGGTTCTTGTACCGGACGTGGACCTGCTCCGGGCTGCCGTGCAGCACCGCCTTCTGGGCCCGGGCCGGCAGCCGGTCCCACCGGCTCTGCACGCTGAAGCCGAGCTGGGCGGCCAGGCCTTCGAGCAGCCGCAGGAAGTAGTCGTTGTTCTGGCCGTTGGCCCACGGGGCGACGGCGCCGCCGGCCAGGGACTGGGACGGGTCGGGCACCACCAGCTCCGGGTCGACCTCCTTGCGGGTGCCGATGCCGGTGCAGGCGGGGCAGGCGCCGAACGGGGCGTTGAACGAGAAGACCCGGGGCTCCAGCTCGTCGATCGCCAGCGGGTGCTCGTTCGGGCAGGCCAGCCGCTCGGAGAACCGGCGCTCGCGGTGCGGGTCGTCGTCGGGCAGGTCGACGAAGTCCAGGATCACCATGCCGCCGGCCAGCCCCAGCGCGGTCTCCACCGAGTCGGTGATCCGCTGCTTGCTGGTGGCCTTGGCGGTCAGCCGGTCCACCACCACCTCGATGGTGTGCTTCTCCTGCTTCTTCAGGGTCGGCGGCTCGGTGAGCGGGTAGTTGGTGCCGTCCACCCGGACCCGGGAGTAGCCCTTGGTCTGCAGGTCGGCGAACAGGTCGACGTACTCGCCCTTGCGCTCCCGGATCACCGGTGCCAGCACTTGAAAACGAGTACCGGGTTCCATTTCCAGGATGCGGTCGACGATCTGCTGCGGGGTCTGCTTGCTGATCGGCTCGCCGCAGATCGGGCAGTGCGGGTGCCCGATCCGGGCGTAGAGCAGCCGCAGGTAGTCATAGACCTCGGTGATGGTGCCGACGGTGGACCGCGGGTTGCGCGAGGTGGACTTCTGGTCGATCGAGACCGCCGGCGACAGGCCCTCGATGAAGTCGACGTCCGGCTTGTCCATCTGGCCCAGGAACTGCCGGGCGTAGGCCGACAGCGACTCGACGTACCGGCGCTGGCCCTCGGCGAAGATGGTGTCGAAGGCGAGCGAGGACTTGCCCGAGCCGGACAGCCCGGTGAACACGATCATCGCGTCCCGGGGCAGGTCCAGGTGGACGTCCTTGAGGTTGTGCTCGCGGGCGCCACGGACGATCAGACGGTCAGCCACAGTCTTCTTTCTGGTCAGCAGGCGGTGGTGCTCGGCTTCAGGGGATCTTGCGGGACTTGGGTGCAGGGTTGACGTGCAGGGGCTCGACGTACTCGAAGCGGTGGCCGTCACCAACCTGGAAGCGGCTCGCACTGGAAGAGTAATAGCGGGATACGACATCGGCGCTGCCAGTGGCCGGTTGCCGCCGATCGGCCCGTTATGTCAGCGCTGGACGGGCCGCCGGCATTCCCGCTGCGACACCGAACCGCGGGTCGGTCAGTCCAGCCGCCAGTCGACCGGCTCGCCGCCGTGCTCGGCCAGCAGCGCGTTGGCCCGGCTGAACGGGCGGGAGCCGAAGAACCCGCCGCTGGCCGACAGCGGTGACGGGTGCACCGACTTCAGGCAGAAGGCGTCCTCCAGCAGCGGCTCCAGCGACTGCGCCTGCCGTCCCCACAGGATCGCCACCAGCGGCTGGTCCCGGGCGGCCAGCGCCCGCACGGCCTGGTCGGTGACCCGTTCCCAGCCCTTGCCGGCGTGCGAGCCGGACTTGCCCGGCTCCACCGTCAGCACCCGGTTGAGCAGCAGCACGCCCTGCTTGGTCCACGGCGTCAGGTCGCCGTTCGACGGGATCGGCACGTCCAGGTCGTCGCGCAGCTCGCGGTAGATGTTCTGCAGCGAGCGCGGCACCGGCTGCACGTCCGGGGCGACCGAGAACGACAGGCCGACCGGGTGCCCCGGCGTCGGGTACGGGTCCTGGCCCACGATCAGCACCCGCACCTCGTCGAAGGGCTGGCTGAAGGCGCGCAGGACGTTCTCGCCGGCCGGCAGGTAGGACCGGCCCGCGGCGAGCTCTGCCCGCAGGAAGTCCCCCATCGCCCGGATCTCGGCAGCCACCGGCTGCAGCGCCCTGGCCCAGCCGGCTTCGACGATGTCTTCCAGGGGACGCACAGCCATGAGGCACACCGTAGCGCCCGGCGTTCGGCACTACGCTTCGACGGTGTCGTCCGGCACTACGCTTCAGGGTGTCATGGGCAACTACACGATCACCACGCTCGGGACGGCGACCGAGCTTCTCGATCTGCCCTTCGACAAGCCGCTGGAGGAGTGGAACGACCCCCGGCTGGTGCAGGTCCCGCGTGGCATCTCCCGGCACGTGGTGCGCTTCATCCGGGCGCACAACCAGATCTACGCGATCAAGGAGGCCACCGAGCGCTACGTGATGCGCGAGCATCACCTGCTGCGCGAGCTGGCCTTGGCCTCGGTGCCGGTGGTCGATGCCTTCGGCACGGTGGTGGACCGCAGCGATCACGAGGGCCACCGCCTCGACGGGCTGCTGATCACCAAGCACCTGCCCTACTCGCTGCCGTACCGGTCGCTGTTCACCGAGCGGTCGCTGCCCGACCTGCGGTCCCGGCTGCTCGACGCGCTGGCCCAGCTGTTCGTCCGGCTGCACCTGACCGGGTTCTTCTGGGGCGACTGCTCGCTGTCGAACACGCTGTTCCGGCGCGACGCCGGCGCGCTGGCGGCCTACCTGGTGGACGCCGAGACCGGCGAGAGCCACCCGCAGCTGTCCCGGGGCCAGCGGTGGCACGACCTGACCATCGCCACCGAGAACATCGCCGGCGAGCTGATGGACCTGCAGGCCGGTGGCTACCTCTCCGCCGACGACGACCCGATCGAGACGGCCCAGGGCCTGCAGCCGCGCTATGACCAGCTGTGGGCCGAGCTCACCGACGACGAGATCTACCCCACCACCGAGAGCTACCGCATCGAGGAACGGGTCCGGCGGCTGAACTCGCTCGGCTTCGACGTCTCCGAGATCGGCATCCGGACCGAGGACGCCGGCAGCAAGCTGCGGTTCGAGACCCACATCGTGGAGCCCGGGCACCACCAGCGCCGGGTGTACGCCCTGACCGGGCTGCGGGTGCAGGAGAACCAGGCACGGCAGATCCTGTCGGACCTGGCCAGGTTCCGCGCAAAATGGATCGAGGGTGTCGAGCACGACATCCCCGAGGACCTGGCGGCGCGCAAGTGGCTGGACGAGAAGTTCTACGGGGTGCTTTCGATGGTGCCGCCGGAGCTGCGCCGGCGGCTGCCGGACGCGGAGCTGTTCTGGGAGATCGCCGAGCACCGGTGGCTGATGTCCGAGCAGCTCGGCCGGGACGTCGGGCGGCAGGCCGCGGTGGAGGACTACGTCAAGACCGTGCTGTCGAAGCTGCCGGACGCGTCCGTGCGGGTGCTGACCGATCCCATTACTGAGGAGCTCCCGGTGATCCGAGAATGACCTACACGGGTGAGGTTTCGGTGGGTGGCCCGGTCGATGTCCGCGAGCTGACCGGGCTGAGCATCGCCAAGCTGGCGGTCGGGCCGATGTCGAACAACGCATACCTGCTGCGTTGCCGGGCCAGCGGGCAGGCTCTGCTGATCGACGCCGCCGCGGAGCCGCAGCGGCTGCTGGAGCTGGCCCGGCTGGGCGGCCCGGCGGCGGAGGCGGTGCTCACCACCCACCGGCACGCCGACCACTGGCAGGGCTTGGCCGCCGTGGTGGCCCAGACCGGCGCCCGGACGCTGGCCGGGGCTTCCGATGCGGAGGGCATCCCGGTGCCGACCGGCCGGCGGCTGGAGCACGGCGACTGCGTGCACGTCGGCGACGCCGAGCTTTCCGTGATTGTTTTGCGGGGCCACACTCCGGGATCGGTGGCGCTGTACTACCGCGACCCGGACGGCTCGGGGCACCTGTTCACCGGCGACTCGCTGTTCCCCGGCGGGCCGGGGCGGACCACGTCGCCCGCTGACTTCACCTCGCTGATGGACGACCTGGAGCAGCGGATCTTCGACGCTTACGACGACGAGGTGTGGTTCTATCCCGGCCACGGCAACGACTCGACCCTGGGCGCCGAGCGGCCGCACCTGGAGGAGTGGCGCGCCCGCGGCTGGTGAGGCCGGATTCGGCGCTGACGCTGCGCCGCCCCACTGACGCTGCGCCGACTCACTGACGCTGCGCCGACTCACTGATGCTGCGCCGCCTCACCAGCCCAGCTCGTGCAAGCTCACCAGCCCAGCTCGTGCAGGCGATCGTCGTCGATGCCGAAGTGGTGGCCGACTTCGTGGATCACCGTCCGGCGTACCTCCTCCACGACCTCGGCCTCCGTGCCGCAGATGGAGCAGATCGCTTGGTGGTAGATGGTGATCTGGTCGGGCAACGCGCCGGAGTACTGGCTGGTGCGTTCGGTCAGCGGGATTCCGCGGTAGAGCCCCAGCAAGTCCGGCGGGCCGGGGTCGTGCTCGACGACGATCGCCACGTTGCGCATCAGCCGGCCCAGCTCGGGGGGCAACCCGTCCAGCGCTTCACCGACCATCGCCTCGAAGCGGGCGGGATCTACCTCAACCATGCATCCAGTGTGGACCGACGCAGCGGGATCGGAGCTCATCGCGGCGTGTGCAGTGGTGCGGCCCACAGCTCCCCCCGTCCCCTCTTGCCGAAGCCGGCAGCCGCTGGCCTTCGACAACGGGTGCGTTGGGCGGCTGGAGGAGGCGCATACTCCGAGCATGGATGCGACTGAGGAAGAACCAGACGCCATCGAGCCGGCAGCGGACTCGCAGCGGTTCAAGCGGCTGCCTGAGCGCGTGAGAGTGGAAGACACCACAGAGAGCAAGGACACGAACGTCGCACGAGATCCTGAAGGCGGACGCGACACCGACCGCGACTTCATGATCCGTTATTCGGGCGGCTGACGCGGGCCTGCCCCCTGGCGATTGCCGCGTCCGGTTAGACACTGAGGTGACTCGGATGAAGATCGATTCCACGAAACGATGGGTACGAACGGGTGTTCGGATGCGCGCTGGCTGTACCTACCGGCTCACCGCGAGCGGAGCGTGGACCGACCTGGCGATGACGTGTGGCCCCGAGGGCTATGCAAGCCGTGACTATCCCAACAAGATCGCAAGTCGGATCCTTCGAGTTATCGAATGGACACGCCGCGTGCGGCAGGCAAACTGGTTTGCGCTCATCGGTGCCGTTGACTCGGACCGCCGAAGGAAGTTCGTGATCGGACGGGCTTGCTCAGTCACCCCGAGGCGTGACGGCGAATTGCTGTGCTTTGCTAACGATTTCTGGTTCGCGTACCTCAATAATTCTGGCTCAGTGGATCTGGAGATAGAAAGGGTCGAACAGTAGGTCATATCGTGCCGGTGGCCAGGTGTCATCGAAGGTGAAACAGGCCGCGGACGAAGCCCGCCACCAGGCCGAGAACGCCGCAGATCAGCGCGGCCCGGCCGACGATCCAGCCCGCCGGGGCGGATTGTCATGCCCGTGCCGGCCGTTCATAGAGGGTGATCAGGTTGTTGTCCGGGTCCAGGACGGCGAACTCCCGCGTTCCCCAGGGCTTCTCGCTCAACGGCCCGTTGGGGTGGGCCACGCCAACCGCTTGGCAGTGCCGGTAGAGCTCGTCGATGCCGGTCACCTCGATGCGGCAGGAGACGGTGCCGGCCAGGTGGCGTTCGGCGCCCGGGGCGCTGCCGTCGGCCACCCAGACGTGTAGCTCGACCTCATCCCGCCGCAGGATGCCCAGCCCACGGCCCTCGTGCGTCAGCTCCACGAAGCCCAGCGCGTCCTGCAGGAACGCCACCGCCCGCCGCTCGTCGGAGACCGCCAGCGCCGGCACCGCGGCCAGGAACCGAGGCTGGTCCACCTGCCGACCTCCCCGCCTCAGCGCTGAAGGTCAGTATGAGGGTCCAGGCAGCCGGGGCGGAACGGGTAGAGGCAGGTAACGCGGTCAGGCCGATGTCGAACAACGCATACCTGCTGCGCTCGGCGGAGACGGTGCTGACTACCCACCGACCCTGGTTACCGCCCCGTCGTCAGATTGCGTCAGCCGCGCAGCGGGGTGATCCGCAGCGGAGCAGGTGCCGTGACGTGCGCGACACCCGCTCCGCTGCGGACTGTGATCGTGGCTACAGCCCCAGGCAGAACCCGACATCGTCATAGCCGAGGTTGTGGGCATTCGGCCAGCTGTCGACGATCGAGCGGTCATAGACCCACAGCTGCACGACGTAGCCGCACTGCGCCCAGGTGCCGTCCGTCTGCAGCGACCAGGCGCCGGTGGTGACCGGTGACGTGGTCGACAGCGGAACGTGCGCCGGTGCAGGCGGATTCAGGCTCGCCGGCAGTGTGTCGAGTGAGTACGAGCCGAAGTACGGATCGGTCGCGACGAACGTGCCCTGCACGAGATCGCCAGGTGTGGCCTTGTTGCAGGGCGTGCCGCTGCTGAGCGTCAGATCCGCCGTCGGCGCGGTGTTGTCGACCCGGATCGGGAACCACCCGGTGGCCCCGAGCAGGGTGAGCGACGCATCGACCATCTCCAGCCTGATCTCATACGTCCCGTCCACCACCGCATTCCGGGTACGCCATGCGGCGAGCTGACCCATCGGGTTCAGCACGGTCGGCAGGTAGGGGGTGTAGCCGGTCACCGGATCGGGGTTGCGGGTCACCACCGGGAAGAAGCCCGTCACGAAGGGGTCCGTCACCGGGTTTCCCGGACCGAACGTGCCAGCCGGACGCCACATCGCCCGGTAGGAGTAGCCGGCCGCCGCGAACGCGTCGTTGGTGTAGGCGTGCACGGTGACGGCGCCACCGAATGGGCAGGCCCGGTCGAGGAAATCGGCCGCCGAGCCGAACTCGATGAACTTCACGCCCGCCCCGGCGAGAGTGAGCCCGTTGGCGTCGATCGACTGGACCGGAATGCGGCCCAGCGCACGGATCTCGGGATTGTTCGAAACGGGACGTCGGGGCGGGATCTCGATGTGGGTCTCGATCGCGTTCCCCCACCGCGGCATCAGATAGGGATCGGTGGTCGAGGGCGGGGTATTCCACGACAGCACCGCGCGGATTCGCCCGACCCTGGGCTCCTCGCAGGACCCCGCGTGGTCAGCCGTCTTCGCGGGCACACCCACCCAGTAGTGCAGACCGTCAGCGGGCAGCGGGTTGTAGTCGTGCACCAGCACCTTGGCGGTGTCGAGGTAGGTCCACCGGCAGGTGTTGTCGTAGTCCACCCAGAACGAGACGTACTCGACCGAGCCGGGAGCGCATGGCGGGCCGGAGAAGCCGCTCGGCAGCTTGACCTGAAGGGTTCCGACCAGCAAGTCGCGGTTGTAGTCGAGGCCGAGGCAGTTCAGCTGCTCATAGGTGCTATCGCCTTGATTGGACGTGTACTGCTTGAACAGCTCCGCCCAGTCGATGTCCAGGTCCTTCAGTTCGGCGATCGTAGCCAGCAGTTTCTGCTGCGACAGCGATGTCTCAGCGACAGCGTCGGCCAGCATCGGGGTGGCGAACCGGTGCGCCGGAATCTTGTCCGCACGGGCAACCTTCACCGCGTCGGCAAGGGAGAAGGGAGCCGGGTCCGGCTCGGGAATGGGCTGCGGGAGCACCGCCTGCAGATACTTCGGCAGGACCGCCAGATCGACCTCGAGCTGTTCGATCACATCTCGCAGGATCAGCGGTCGGGGCTTGATCTGTACGTGGTGCTCGATCCGGTTGCCCCAGACCGGTAGCCAGTTCGGCTGCCCGGCCGGCGGCATGACCTGCCAGGACAAGATCGCCCGCACGAGCGGTAGGACCGGACGGGCGCATCGTCTGCGCAGCGGCTCGCTGAGCGGAAACGCCACCGTGTAGATCAGTGGTTTGGTCTTCTGCTTGCCGCAGTCGATCGAGTCCGGGAGGTCGTGGGCATTGAACGATCCGAGGCCGACATCGGACCAGGTCGCGCCTTCGTCGTAGGAGATGTAGAAGCGAACCCACTCGGTGCTGCCGGGGCTGCAGAGATCGCCGCCATAGCCGAACGGCAGCTTGATCTGCACGGTCGCTTCGAGCACGTCGACGTCCGGGTTGAGCCCGAGACACGTCGCCTGCTCGAACGAGACGTTGGTGACGATCTTGGAGATGGGCTCGAATCCGGATTCGCTCAGGTTGCCGAAGTAGTTCGGGTTCTCGGCAAGCAGCAGGTGCAGCGACTGCCGCAGCTTCACCAGCTCGTCGGCAGGAAGCTCGCGTTCGCCCTCGTGTTCGGTCATTTGTCCTCCTCGCGGCCAGCCCGGCGCAGGGGCATGTTGCCTAAGCGTCTGGACCGCATGTGGCTAGCTAGGGGGAGTGCGGCGGAGCGGCACGGATACATCAGGACGGCAATCGAGCCATCCGCAACGCCGTCTTGTCTGGCACAAACGATCTTGGCTGCGATCTGACGGTTCTAGCGGAGGTTCGCCGGGCGAAGGGTCTAGGGGCGACAGTCCGCAGCATGCCTCACTTGGCTAACCACACACGCGGCCGATGAAGCGCCAGTGACATCGGACTGTCATGCTCCCGGGTCGCCCTAGCGCCCGCTGAGCATCACAGTCGCCTGGGACCGGCCCAGAAATGGACGGTGCCGCCGGCTGGAACCGCCGGCGGCACCGTATATAGCGCGTTGCGCGCAAAACCTAGATCACTTCTTGCGGGCGACCACCGACACCAGGGTCTGATTGCCGCACTGGGACAGCTCGCGGATCGCCCACCGGCCGTCGAACTCGGTCGAGGACCAGTCGGACTCGGCGTCGTGCGGCTCGGACTCGCCGTTCTTGGGCGTGAAGCCCTTGGCCGACAGGTCGGTCTGCAGCCCCTTCAACACGTCCTTGAAGCCGGTGGCGGTCACGCCGCTGATCACCAGGCCGCCCGCGCCGCGATCCTCAGCGGACGTGACGACCATGCCGGCCGGCAGCGGGAAGGCCGACGGAAAGCCCGCCGGCGGCTGCCCGGCCTTGGCGTCCTTGGCTCCCCTTTCAGTGCCACTTGTCCGGCCTGACCGATCGGCGGCCCGAAACTCGACGGTGGCCGGCACTACCCTGGAAGGCACATGTCCTCGCCTGCCCAGCCGTCCGAGCCGCCCCGGTCATCCCGGTCGCGGCGGTCCCGGTCATCCCGCCGGCCGGCCGGTTCCGACCAGGCCCGCTCTAACCAGGCCCGCTCCGACCAGGTCCGCTCCGGCCAGGCCCGCTCCGACCAGGCCCGCTCCAACCAGGCCCGCTCCGACCAGACCCGCTCCGAGCAGGCCCGCGAGCTGGCCCGCCGGATCGGCGAGCTGGGCCCCCGGGACTCCCACCAGCTGGGCCGCCGGCTGACCGACGCGGGCTCCGATCCCGCCCGGCTGGCGGCGCTGACCGCCGACCTGGAGCGCGCCGAGCACCGGCTGGCCCAGCGCCGGGCCGCCGTCCCCTCGATCAGCTACCCCGCCGACCTTCCGGTCAGCCAGCGCCGGGACGACCTGCTGGCGGCGATCGCCGAGCACCAGGTGGTCGTGGTGGCAGGCGAGACCGGGTCCGGCAAGACCACCCAGCTCCCCAAGCTGTGCCTGGAGCTCGGCCGCGGCGTCAAGGGCATGATCGGGCACACCCAACCCCGCCGGATCGCCGCCCGGGCGGTCGCCGAACGGGTCGCCGACGAATTGGGCACCGAGGTCGGGCAGGCCGTCGGGTTCGCGGTCCGGTTCACCGACCGGGTCAGCGACACCAGCCTGATCAAGCTGATGACCGACGGCATCCTGCTCGCCGAGATCCAGCGGGACCGGATGCTGCGCCAGTACGACACGATCATTCTCGACGAGGCCCACGAGCGCAGCCTCAACATCGACTTCCTGCTGGGCTATCTCAAGCAGCTGCTGCCGCGCCGTCCCGACCTGAAGCTGATCATCACCTCGGCCACCATCGACCCGCAGCGCTTCGCCGAGTACTTCGACGATGCCCCGGTTCTCGAGGTGTCCGGCCGCAGCTACCCGGTCGAGATCAGGTACCGGCCGATCGTCGATCCGGACGTCGAGGACGGGACTGCGGGCTCCAAGGAGGACCGCGACCAGGTCACGGCCATCTGCGACGCCCTCGCGGAGCTGGCCGCCGAGCCGGCCGGGGACGTCCTGGTGTTCCTGTCCGGAGAGCGGGAGATCCGTGACACCGCGGACGCGATCAACGCGATGAAGCTGCCCGGCACCGAGGTGCTGCCGCTGTACGCCCGGCTCTCGGCCGCCGAGCAGCACCGGGTGTTCGCCGGCCACCGCGGCCGGCGGGTGGTGCTGGCCACCAACGTCGCCGAGACGTCGCTGACGGTGCCCGGCATCAAGTACGTGATCGACGCGGGCACCGCCCGGATCTCGCGCTACAGCCATCGCACCAAGGTCCAGCTGCTGCCGATCGAGGCCATCTCCCGGGCATCGGCCACCCAGCGGGCCGGCCGGTGCGGGCGGACCTCCGAGGGCATCTGCATCCGGCTGTACTCGGAGGAGGACTTCCTCGGACGGCCCGAGTTCACCGACCCGGAGATCCTGCGGACCAACCTGGCCTCGGTGATCCTGCAGATGGCCTCGCTGGAGCTGGGCGCGGTGGAGCGGTTCGGCTTCCTCGACCCGCCGGACGCCCGCCAGATCGCCGACGGCATCGGTTTGCTGACCGAGCTCGGCGCGCTGCAGGCGACCGCGCCGGAGCCGGACGGGACGCGGTCGGCGGGAACCCAGCCGGCCCGGAAGTCGGCGCCGTCCCAGCCGAGGCTCACCGAGCTGGGCCGGCGGATCGCCCAGCTGCCGGTGGACCCGCGGCTGGCGCGCATGATCATCGAGGCCGACCGGCGCGGCTGCGTGCGCGACGTGCTGGTGCTGGCCGCGGCGCTGTCCATCCAGGACCCGCGGGAGCGCCCGGCCGAGCACCAGCAGGCAGCCGACCAGCAGCACGCCCGGTTCGCCGACCCGACGTCGGACTTCGCCAGTTATCTCACCCTGTGGCGGCACGTCCGCGAGCAGCAGGAGCAGCTGTCGTCCAGCCAGTTCCGCCGGATGTGCCGGACGGAGTACCTGTCCTACCTGCGGATCCGGGAGTGGCAGGACCTGTTCGGCCAGCTGCGCCAGATCGTCAAGACGATGGGCGTGCGGATCGGTGACCAGCCGGCCGATCCGGAGCAGGTGCACCGCAGCCTGCTGTCGGGCCTGCTGTCCCACGTCGGCCTGAAGGACACCGCCCACCGGGACTACCTCGGCGCCCGCAACGCCCGGTTCGCGATCTTCCCGGGCTCGGCGCTGTTCAAGAAGCAGCCGACGTACGTGATGGCGGCCGAGCTGGTGGAGACGTCCCGGCTGTGGGCTCGGGTGAACGCCGGCATCAAGCCCGAGTGGGCCGAAGAGCTGGCCCCGCACCTGGTCAGGCGCACGTACAGCGAGCCGCACTGGGAGCGCAACCAGGGCGCGGTGATGGCCTTCGAGCGGGTCACCCTGTACGGCGTGCCGCTGGTGGTCGCCCGCAAGGTCGGCTACGCGGCCGTCGATCCCCCGCTGTGCCGGGAGCTGTTCATCAGGCACGCCCTGGTCGAGGGCGACTGGCAGACCCGGCACCATTTCTTCGCCGCCAACCGGGCGCTGGTGGCCGAGGTGCAGGACCTGGAGAACCGGGCCCGCAGGCGCGACATCCTGGTCGACGACGAGTCGGTCTTCGCCTTCTACGACCAGCGGATCCCGGCCTCGGTGGTGTCCGGCCGGCACTTCGACGCCTGGTGGAAGAAGGCCCGGCACCGCCAGCCCGACCTGCTCGACCTGTCCACCAGCCAGCTGGTCCGTCCCGGCGCCGAGGGCATCTCGGCCGAGCAGTTCCCCGACCGCTGGACCTCCGGCGACTTCGAGCTGGAGCTGAGCTACCGCTTCGAGCCGGGCGCGGTCACCGACGGCGTCACGGTCGGGGTGCCGCTGCCGGTGCTGAACGAGGCCACCGCCGCCGGCCTGGACTGGCAGGTGCCGGGGCTGCGCACCGAGCTGGTGGCGGCGATGCTGCGGACGCTGCCCAAGCACCTGCGGCGCTCGGTGGTCCCGGTGCCCGACACCGCGGCGGCGCTGGTGTCGGCGCTGCCCGAGGATCTCGGAGCGGCCCGGCTGACCAAGGTGCTGAGCGCGGAGCTGCGCGAGCTGCGCGGGGTCGACATCGCCGAGGATGCCTGGGACCTGGACAAGCTGCCCGAGCACCTGCGCCCGACGTACCAGGTGCTCGACGAGCAGGGCCGGGTGCTCGGGCAGAGCAAGGACCTGGCCGAGCTGCAGGCCCGGTTCGCCCCGGCCGTCACCGCGACCCTGGAGAGCGTGACCGCCGACCTGGCCCGCGACCGGCTGGCCGACTGGGACTTCGACTCGCTGCCCCGCTCGGTACGGCGGGAGGTGGCCGGCTACCCCGTCACCGGCTATCCGGCGCTGACAGCCGAGGACGGCCAGGTCTCGATCCGGGTGTTCGACACCGAGGCCAAGCAGCGGCGCCAGATGGCGGCCGGCACCCGGCAGCTGCTGATCAACACGACGCCCTCACCGGTCAAGCAGCTGATCCGCGGCCTGAGCCTGCACCAGCGGCTGACCCTGAGCCGGGCGCCGCACGGCTCGCCCGCGGCGCTGCTGGCCGACTGCGTCGCCGCGGCGGTGGACCAGCTGATGGCCGCGGCCGGTGGCCCGCGCTGGGACCGGGCCGGCTTCGCCGAGCTGCGCAGGCAGGTGGCTGCCGAGCTGCCGGCCACCGCCGCCGGGATCGTGGCGACCGTGGAGAAGGCGATGGCCGCGGCGCAGGAGGTGGAGGTGCTGCTCGACACCGTCGCCGCGCCGCTCAAGCCGGTGGCCGCCGACGTCCGCGCGCACCTGGACAGCCTGATCTACCCGGGCTTCGTCACCGACACCGGCGCCGTTCAGCTGCCGCAGCTGCGGCGCTACCTGCGGGCGATGGCGCAGCGGCTCACCGACGCGCCCGGCAACCTGGCGCGCGACCGCGACCGGCAGGCCCAGGTCGAGGTGGTGCTGCGGGACCTGGCTGAGCTCCGGGCGAAGCTGGGTGAGGATGTGCCGGGCCTTGCGGAACTGCGCTGGATGATCGAGGAGCTGCGGGTCAGCCTGTTCGCCCAGAAGCTGGGCACCGCCTATCCGGTGTCAGTCCCGCGGATCCACAGCGCGATGGACGCGCTGGAGGAGTCAGCGGACGTTCTCCACTGACCCGACCGGCTCTGCTGTTGGGACCGGCCCTGCTGTTTCGATGGGCTCTGCTGTTTTGACGGGCTCTGCTGTTTCGACGGGCTCTGCTGTTCCAACAGGCTCGGTCGACTCCATGGCCGCGGTCATGCCCTGGTAGTACCGGCCGCGGAAGAACACCAGCGGCTCGGTGATCTCCCAGTGCACGTTCATCCGCTCGATCTCGGCGATCACCACGGTGTGGTCACCGGCCGCCGACTCACTCTGGACGGTGCACTCCAGCCATCCCAGCGCGTCGTGCAGCAGCGGCGCCCCGTTCTCCCCGACCGACCAGGACGCCTCGCTGAACCGGTCCACGGCCTTGGCGGCGAACTTGCGGCTGACCGCCTCCTGCCCCGCCGACAGGACGTTGATCGCGACCCGGCCGACCGCGCGCAGCGCCGGCCAGGTGGTCGACGACGTCGCCGGGCAGAACAGCACCAGCGGCGGATGCAGGGACAGCGAGGTGAAGGAGTTCATCGCCATGCCCACCGGGCCGTGCTCGGTGTGCGCGGTGATCACCGCCACGCCGGTCGGGTAGTGGCCGAGCACGTGCCGCAGCAGGTCGGCGTCCGGGCCGCGCAGGTCGGGTCGGAAGGCCGGCACCGGGTCGTCGCTCACGAGGCCAGCGTAGCCAGCCGCTGTCTGCGGCACTCATCTCCACCGTGCTCACCGGCGGGCGTGGCGTTGCTCTCAGCCGGGTGGGAACCAGTCGACTTCCGCGCCGGCCGGGTGAGAATCAGCGAGTCGGGCACCGGCCGGGTGCGCACAGAGGACTGAGCAGGGGACATCGATGGAACTGATCGACGCGATCCGGCTCCGGCGCAGCACGGCTCCGGTCACCGGCGCTGCTCCCACTGACGCCGACCTCTACGAGTACCTGGCGCTGGCCGCCCACAGCCCGGACCATGCCAGCCTGCGGCCATGGCGGCTGGTGAGCCTGCGCGGCAGCGACCGGGAACGGCTCGGGGCAGCGCTGGCAACCGGCTTCGGCGATCCGCCGGGCAGTCCCGAAGCGGCCCGGACGGCGGCCAAGGCGCTGCGCGCCCCGCTGCTGCTCAGCATCATCGCCTCCCCCGTCCAGCATCCCAAGGTGCCCGCCTGGGAGCAGCTGGCGGCCACCGCCGCGTTGATCAGCACGCTGCAGCTGGTGCTGTTCGAAGCTGGCTGGACGGCCATGTGGCGGTCCGGGCCAGCGGTCGAGCTGCCCCAGGTCCGGCAGCTGATCGGGGTCGGCGATACCGAGCAGCTGCTGGGCTGGCTCTACATCGGCGGCCGGACCGAGATCGGGCCCGATGCCCGCCCGGACCCCGACGTCAGCGGCAAGATCTCGACGCTGCCGTGATCGGCGCCGGGCGATAACGTCTGTAGGTGCACTGGAGCAGCGACAAGGGAGTCGATCAGATGGCGCACTACCGCAGCGTGGGCACGGTTCCGCACAAGCGGCACACCCAGCACCGGGACCCGGCCGGCAACCTCTACTTCGAGGAGCTGATGGGCGAGGAGGGCTTCTCCTCCGACTCCTCGCTGCTCTACCACCGCAACATCCCGTCCGCGATCACCGATGCCTGCGAGTGGCGGCTGCCCGACCAGCGCCGGATCCCCAACCGCCCGCTGCTGCCCCGGCACCTGGTGCTGCCGGCGCTGTTCGACGACGACACCGCGGCCGACATCGACGCGGTGACCGGCCGGCGGCTGGTGCTGGCCAACGCCGACGTCCGGATCAGCTACGTGCTGGCCGGCAAGGCCTCGCCGTTCTACCGCAACGCGGTGGGTGACGAGTGCGTGTTCGTCCAGACCGGGGCCGCGCGGGTCGAGACCGTGTTCGGAGCGATGGAGGTCGGTCCCGGCGACTACCTGATCATCCCGCGCGGCACCACCCACCGTTGGCTGCCCACCGGCGACCAGCCGGTGCGGCTGTACTGCATCGAGGCCAACTCCCACATCACCCCGCCCAAGCGCTACCTGTCGCGGTTCGGCCAGCTGCTCGAGCACGCCCCGTACTGCGAGCGGGACCTGCGCGGCCCGACCGAGCCGCTGTTCGGCGAGGGCAGCGACGTCCCGGTGTACGTCAAGCACCGCGACCCGACCGCCCCCGGCGGCATCGGCGGCACCGTGCACGTCAACGCCCACCACCCGCTGGACGTGGTCGGCTGGGACGGCTGCCTGTACCCGTACGCGTTCAACATCGCCGACTTCGAGCCGATCACCGGACGGGTGCACCAGCCGCCGCCGGTGCACCAGGTCTTCGAGGCCGACAACTTCGTGATCTGCAACTTCGTGCCCCGCAAGGTCGACTACCACCCGCTGTCGATCCCGGTGCCGTACTACCACTCCAACGTCGACTCCGACGAGGTGATGTTCTACGTGGCCGGGGACTACGAGGCCCGCAAGGGCTCGGGCATCGGCCCGGGCTCGATCTCGCTGCACCCGGGCGGCCACTCGCACGGCCCGCAGCCGGGCGCCTACGAGCGCAGCATCGGCGCCGAGGCCTTCGACGAGCTGGCGGTCATGGTGGACACGTTCCGGCCGCTGGAGCTGGGCGAGGGCGGCCAGGCCGCTGACGACGGCCGCTACGCCTGGAGCTGGTCCGGCGGTCGCGGGTGAGCGGAATTCCGCCTTTGTCGCCCTTGTTTAGCGGCTTGTTCGACGACGCCGCCCTGTTCCCGCCGGGCAATGCCGCGATGCCGGACGCCGTCCGCGGCCATGCCGGCTACCGCCAGGGCTGGTACGCCGGCCTGGTCGCCCGGTTCGTCTGCCCGGCCGGACGGCTGCCCGAGCTCGACGCAGCGCTGGCAGCGGCGGGCCTGGGTTCGCCGGAGATCTCGATGACGGTTCCCGGCGGGCCGGACGGGCTTGCTGCCGCGCTGGCCGCGGCCGGAGAACGCCCCCAGCTGCGGCTCGGGGCGGTGGAGCTGCCGGTCTCCGCTGCCGAGCTGCCCGGGGCGCTCGATGAGCTGGGGCGGGCCGCGCGAGGAGGGATCGACGTGTTCGCCGAGGTCCCGGTCGCCGAGGTGACCACCGACCTCGCGGCGCAGCTGCGGGCCGCGGGCCTCGGGCTGAAGCTGCGCACCGGGGGCGCCACGGCCGCCGCCTTCCCCGCGGCCGGGCCGCTCGGCGCCGCTCTGCAGGCGGCGGTCGCCGCCGGCGTCCGGTTCAAGTGCACCGCGGGGCTGCACAACGCGGTGGCTCATGACGATCCGGCGACCGGCTGGTCCCATCACGGCTTCGTCAACGTCCTGCTCGCGGTGCACGCCGCCCAGACGGGCCGCGCCGCGCCCGCCGAGCTGCTCGCCGACCGGGACGCCGCCGCGCTGGCCGAGCGAGCCCGTACCCTCTCCCCCGCCGAGGTCGCCGACGTGCGGACCCAGTTCGCCTCGATCGGCAGCTGCAGCATCCTCGAACCCCTGACCGACCTGATCGACCTGAAACTGGTGATCGCCGAATGACCGACTGGCTGGGCCTAGCTGCCGACGATCCGTTCGGCATTTCCACGCTGCCCTACGGCGTCGTGCTCATCGACGGCCAGCCGCAGCCGGCCGTCCGGATCGGCGGCTCGGCGCTGCTGTTGCGCCCGGCGGTCCAGGCGCTGCTGCCCGAGCACGCCGACCTGTTCGCCGGGCCGAACCTGGACGCCTTCCTGGCCGCCGGCCCGGACAGCTGGCTGGACGTGCGGACCGCGGTCACCACCTGGCTGATCGACGAGACCTATCGTGGCCAGCTCGAGCCGCTGCTGCGGCCGCTGGCCGGCCTGCCGACCGTGCTGCCGTTCTCGGTGGCCGACTACGTCGACTTCTACGCCTCGGAGAACCACGCCCGCAACGTGGGCCGGATCTTTCGTCCCGACGCCGAGTCGCTGCTGCCGAACTGGAAGCACCTGCCGGTGGGCTACCACGGCCGGGCCGGCACGGTGGTGGTCTCGGGCACCGAGGTCCGCCGCCCGCTGGGGCAGCGCCAGGCCGGTGACGGGGTTGAGTTCGGGCCGTCCCAGCGCCTGGACATCGAGGCTGAGGTCGGCTTCGTAGTGGGCCCCGGCTCGTCGCAGGGCCAGCCGGTGCCGATCGCGGACTTCGACCGGCACGTCTTCGGGGTGGTGCTGCTCAACGACTGGTCCGCCCGTGACATCCAGGCCTGGGAGTACGTGCCGCTGGGCCCGTTCCTGGGCAAGTCGTTCGCCACCTCGATCTCGGCCTGGATCACCCCGCTCGCCGCGCTGCAGACTGCCCGGGTGCCGGCCGTGCCGCGCGACCCGGCGCCGCTGCCGTACCTGGACGACACCGGCGACTCGTGGAACCTGGACCTCAGCATCGAGGTGCGCCTGAACGGCGAGCTCATCTCGCGGCCGCCGTTCGCGACCATGTACTGGACGGCCGCGCAGATGATGGCGCACATGACCGTCAACGGCGCTTCGCTGCGGCCCGGCGACCTGTACGGCTCGGGCACCGTCAGCGGTCCGGAGCCCGACCAGCTGGGCAGCCTGCTGGAGTTGAGCTGGGGCGGCAGCCGGCCGTTCGCACTCGCCGACGGCTCGCAGCGCAGCTACCTGTCCGACGGGGACGAGATCGTGATGACGGCCACCGCTCCGGGACCGGACGGAGCCCGGATCGGCATCTCGGAGGTCCGCGGCCGGATCGTCCCGGCGCTCGACGGACCGGCCTAGGCCCGGGAGCCTTTGCGATGGCCTGGAGTCCCGCGATGGTCCGGAGTCCCGCGATGGCCCGGAGTCCCGCGATGGCCCGGAGCTCCGCGATCGTCTGGAGGCAGCATGGCCGCCCCTGACGGTCCACCGGGTGATCAGCCGGCGATGCCTCGCGACCGGCTGCACCGGCTGATCGCGCGCGAGCGGGAGCGCTACGTCGACAGCCACCCGGCGTCGCTGGCCCTGTTCCGCCAGGCCGGCCACCTGATCGGCCGGGTGCCGATGACCTGGATGAGCAAGTGGTCCGGGGGCTTTCCGCTCTACCTCGACACTGCCGCCGGAGCGACGGTGACCGACGTCGACGGCCACCGCTATGCCGACTTCGCCCTCGGCGACACCGGAGCGATGGCCGGGCACTCAGCACCCGCCGTGACAGCGGCGATCAGCCGCCGGGCCGTGGAGCAGGGCGGTATCACCGCCATGCTGCCGACCGAGGACGCCGAATGGGTCGCCGCCGAGTTGGCCCGGCGATTCGGCCTGCCGCTCTGGTCGTTCTCGCTGTCGGCCACCGATGCCAACCGCTGGGCGATCAGGCTGGCCCGGCTGGTCACCGGGCGGAGCAAGATCCTGGTCTTCTCCTACTGCTACCACGGCAGCGTCGATGAGACCTTCGTGATTCTCGACGAGACCGGCGCCGTCCGGTCGCGGCCGGGAAACGTCGGCCCGGCGGTCGACCCGGTCAGCACCACCCGGGTCGCCCACTTCAATGACCTGGCGTCGGTGCGGGCCGAGCTCGAGCACGGCGACGTCGCGGTGATCGTCACCGAACCCGCGCTGACCAATATCGGCATCGTGCTGCCCGAGCCGGGATTCTTGGACGGGTTGCGCCGGCTGGCCACCGAGCACGGCGCGCTGCTGCTGATCGACGAGACGCACACGCTGTCGGCCGGTCCCGGCGGGATGACCGGGACCGAGCGGCTGCAGCCTGACATCGTGGTGGTCGGCAAGTCGATCGGCGGCGGGATCGCGTGCGGCGCGTACGGGATCACCGCGCAGGTCGGCGCCCGGGTCGCCGAGCACACCCGCTCCGGGGCTGCCGACATCGAGGACGTGGGCGGCGTCGGCGGCACCCTGGCGGGCAATGCCCTGTCGACCGCCGCGATGCGGGCCACCCTGTCCGAGGTGCTGACCGAGCAGGCGTTCGGGTCGATGATCGAGCTGGCGGCCCGGTACACGGCGGGGGTCCAGGCGACCATCGACCGGCACCGGCTGCCGTGGTCGGTCAGCCGACTCGGCGCCCGCGCGGAGTACCGGTTCACCTCGCCCACGCCCCGCACCGGCAACGAGTCCGCGGCAGCCGCTGACCCCGACCTGGACGAGTATCTGCACCTGTACCTGGCCAATCGCGGCGTGCTGCTCACGCCGTTCCACAACATGGCGCTGATGTGCCCGGCGACCGAGGCCGCCGACGTGGAGCTGCACACCGGCCTGTTCGCCGACGCAGTCGCGGACCTGCTCGGCCACTGAGGCAGGTGGCGACACCCGAACCGGAGCGGTCTGCGAGGATCAGGCCATGGTCCTTGAAATCGCAGAGTTCGATGTCCGTCCTGGCGCCGAAGCCGCTTTCGAGGCCGGCTATCGCAGCGCCGTCGGCGCGGTGCGCGAGTCGGCCGGCTTGCTGAGCCTGCGGATGACCCAAGGAGTCGAGACCCCCACTCGGTTCGTGCTGCTGGTGGAGTGGGAATCGCTGCAGGCGCATCAGGCGTTCCGGGACTCCGACCGGTTTCCGGTCTGGCGTGCCGGGATCGGGCCGCACCTGGCCCAGCCGCCGCACGTGGAGCACTTCATCAACGTCGACTGATCCGCGTCCCGGCCGAGGAAACTTCGTCCTATGCCTGATCAGACGTCATAAACAGGGACACCGCGGTGGCGTAGCTCACGCCACCGCAGCCCCCGTCTCCTACTTGGTGATCTCGATCGTCGCGTCGTCCGTCTCTTGGCCACAGGTGCTCTCCATACAGCCATAGAGGTTCGAGGTCGCGATTGCGATTCCCCGTGCATACGGGGAACTGGTGCTTGAGACGACCCTGACCGCTACTCGTTGCAGGCTTCCGGTGCACTCGAACCGGGTGTAGCCGTTCCCACTGACGATCTTGCTGCCGACCCGCTCGTTCACCACGGTCTCCAGGTAGGCGGGGTACCTGGAGTTGCAGGTGACGTCGATGAATAGATCGATGGCGACGCCCCGGGCGACCAGGGTGGCAGGCGACTGCACGGCGAGGTGGAGGTACATGCCGTCGAAATCGTAGGCCAATGCCGGTGCGGCGGGACTGAGCAGCGCGAGCGCGGCTCCTGCGGCCAACGTGCCGCCGAGCACAGCTGCCTTCGTGCGGTTGTTCTTCAATTCGTGCTCCTTTTGCGAGGTCTCCCCCGTCGGTTGGCCGGTGCAGCCGTATCTGATTCGGCAGCGCCCGGGCAGGGCGAACGCCAGCAATGCAGACCGGGTTGAGCGGATCGTGCCGGTCGCACATGCTCGCCGAGCACATCCAGTCCGCGTTCTACATTGCTACTAGCTAAGACGCCTGATGGCCGGCTCGGTTGGAAGTCGCCGGTGTCTTTCCGGTAACGATGCGCCGCCGGCCCACCAGCTCAGGGCCGGCCGGGATGGCGCAGCAGCACCTCGACCCGCCGCACCTGGCCCAGCCGCCGCACGTGAAGCACTTCATCAACGTCCCGACCGAGGAAGCATGTCTCATGCCTGATCAGACGTCACCAACAGAGACACCGCGGTGGCGTAGCTCACGCCACCGCAGCCCCCGTCCCCTACTTGGTGATATTGATCGTCGTGTCGTCCATCTCTTGACCACAGGTGGTCTCGGTGCAGCCGTAGAGGTTCGCGGTCGCGACTGCGATTCCGCGTGCGAACGGCGTTCCGGTGCCTGAGACGACCCTGACCACTACTCGTTGCAGGCTTCCGGTGCACGTCACATAGGTGTAGCCGTGCCCAGTGACGATCCGGTTGCCGACCCGCTCGTTCAGCAGGGTGTCCAGGTAGGCGGAGTTCGTGGAGTTGCAGGTGACGTCGATGGATACATCGACGGCAGCGCCCCGGCCGACCAGGGTGGCAGGCGACTGCACGGCGAGCTGGAGGTACAGGCCGTCGGAATCGTAGGCCGATGCCGGTGCGGCGGGACTGAGCAGCGCGAGCGCGGCTCCTGCGGCCAACGTGCCGCCGAGCACAGCTGCCTTCGTGCGGTTGTTCTTCAATTCGTGCTCCTTTTGGCGAGGTCTCCCCCGTCGGTTGGCCGGTGCAGCCGCATCTGATTCGGCAGCGCCCGGGCAGGGCGAACGCCAGCAATGCAAGGACGGGTTGAGCAGATCGTGCCGGTCGCACATGCTCGCCGAGCACATCCAACCCGCGTTCTACATTGCTACTGACTAAGACGCGCGGTGGACGGCGCGGTTGGCAGCCGCCGGCGTCTTTCCGGTAACGATGCGCCGCCGCCGGCCCCCACCAGCTCAGGACCGGCCGGGATGGCGCAGCAGCACCTCCACCCGGTTGCCGGCCGGGTCGCTGAGCTGGGTCCCGTAGTACTGCAGCCGATCGGACTCCCAGTCCCGCGGCGCCTGCACGACCGGGATGCCGGCCTCCCGCGCCGTGGCATGCACGGCCCGCACGAGCGCCGGCTCGGTGACCGCGAGCGCCAGATGCGCGCCGGTGGTGGCGGCCGTACCGGCGACCAGCCACAGCAGCAGCCGGCCGGCGGCATCGCTGTAGCCGACCGCCGCGACGGCGTTGGTGTCGTCGGAGTCGCCTTCCGGGTCCTCGAAATCGACGGTCGGCGCCAGCCCCAGGCAGCCGAGCAGGGCGTCATATACTGCCCGACTGGCCTGGAAGTCCTCGGCGACGATGGTGACGTGGTCCAGAGTCGTGCTTACCGGCATGACCTCATCTCTACCGGATCGAGAGAACCAAGTGCAGCTGCACCCCGAAGTGACGTCCGCGATCGCGGCGGGACGCCCGGTCGTCGCGCTGGAGAGCACGATCATCAGCCACGGGCTGCCCCGGCCCGGCAATCTCGGCATCGCCCGCGAGATCGAGCAGGCGGTCCGCGACGGTGGCGCCGTGCCGGCCACCGTCGCCGTCGTCGCCGGCCAGCCCCGGATCGGCCTGGACGACGAGGCGTTGCGGGTGGTCGCCGGTTCCGAGGACGTGGCCAAGGTCAGCGTCCGTGACCTGGCCACCATCGCCGCCCGCAACGGCACCGGCGCCACCACGGTGGCCTCGACCGCACACCTGGCCGCACGGGCCGGCATCGCGGTGTTCGCCACCGGCGGCATCGGCGGCGTGCACCGGCAGGCCCGCGAGTCCTGGGACGAGTCGGCCGACCTGGGCACCCTGTCCCGGACCGCGATCACCGTGGTGTGCGCCGGGGTGAAGTCGATCCTGGACGTGGCGGCCACCCTGGAACGGCTGGAGACGCTCAACGTCGGCGTGCTCGGGTACCGCACCGACGCCTTCCCCGGCTTCTACCTCGCCGACTCCGGGCACCGGCTGGACTGGCGGGTCGACTCCGCGGCCGAGGTGGCCGCCGTGATGCGGGCCCGGACGGAGCTGGGCACCGACCGGTTCGGGCTGATCGTGGCCAACCCCATTCCCGCGGCCGACGAGCTGGACCGCGCGTTGCACGACCGAACCCTGGCCGCCGGCCTGGCCGCGCTCAGCCGCGCCGGAATCACCGGCAAGCAGGTGACGCCGTTCCTGCTCGACTACTTCCACCGGGAGACCCACGGCGCCTCGCTGACCGTCAACGTCCGGCTGGTGCTGAACAACGCCCGGGTCGCGGCCGAGATCGCCGCTGCCTACGCGGACCTACGGTGATCCCAGGCGGCGGCCGGGTGGTCTGCCTCGGCGACGTCATGCTCGACATCGCCGCGGTGCTGCCGGCGCCGTTGGCGCTGGCTTCGGACACCCCCGCGCCGATCAGGTTCTCCCACGGCGGCTCGGCGGCCAATACCGCGGCCTGGCTGGCCGTCCTCGGGGTGCCGTGCGTGTTCGCAGGCCGGGTCGGCGACGACCCGTTCGGCCGGGATGCCGTCGCCACGCTGAGCTCCCACGGGGTGATCCCCCGGGTGTCGATCGATCCCGTCACCGCCACCGGGGTGTGCCTGGTGCTGATCGGCCCGGACGGCGAGCGGACCATGGTGCCGTCGGCGGGCGCCAACGCCACCCTCGCCGATGCTGATCTGGGCGCGGATCTGCTGGGCGCCGCCGACCACCTGCACCTGTCGGGGTACGCCCTGCTGACCGAGGGCTCCCGGGCGGCGGGGCTGTTCGCGCTGCGCCAGGCCGGCGCGGTGGGCGCCTCGGTGTCGGTCGACGCCGCGTCGGCGGGGCCGATCCGGACCGTCGGGCCGGAGCGGTTCCTGGGATGGATCCCCGCAGGCGCCCTGCTGCTGGCCAACGCCGACGAGCTGGCCGCCCTCACCGGGACCGATGATCTGGCCGCCGGCGTCGCAGCCCTGGTGGCGCGGGGCCTGGACGTGGTGGTCAAGCGCGGTGGGCAGGGCAGCCTGCTGGCAACCGCGGCCGGGACTTGGCACTGTCCTGCCGAGCCTGCCGAGGTCTTGGACTCCACCGGCGCCGGCGATGCCTTCGCCGCGGGGCTGCTAGCGGCCCGGTGGGGCGGCGCGGAGCTGGTCGAGGCGCTGAGCCAGGCCAACCGGCTCGGGGCCATGGCTGTCGGCAAGCTGGGAGCCCGACCGATTATGTAGCTGTCGCAGGCGGCCGAGGACTGCGACGTACTGGTCGGTTGCTGGGAGCTGGACACCGCCTTTGACCTGGGGCTGGCGCCGCCCGGCCTGCGCCGGGAGAGGTCGCCGCCTACCTGCTCGGCAGCCTTTAAGAGCACGGCCCGGTCAGCGGCGTCGCCCGCAGGCGTTCTTACCTGGGCTGTTGCCTGGCCTCAGCGGCGTGGTCTACCAGCTGCTGCGGATGAACCCCCGACTGCGATGCGGGTCGGTGCTGGTTCCGGGCTTGGCGCTCACGTCCGTCGGCTCACCAAGCTGACGCATCCGGCAGCCGTTATTGATGCGAGTTATTTAGCGGGTATTTCGTATTGTTTATTTGATTTAACTCATTTACCGTGAAAGTTCGGTTCTTCACTCGAAGGGCTGTTTCCCATCAAAAGGAGCTGCTATGAACACCGCACTGCTGACCCGTCCGGAAGACCTGGTAGCCCAGTGGCGTACCAGCGGCGACGACAACCCGGCCGGCCCGTTGTTCACGACCGCCTTCACCGAAGGCGACCTGACCAGCGCTCCGTCGGTCGAGACCATGTGCTCGACGTGCACGGCCTCGAAGACGCGCGAATGCTGCTGAGCCGAGGCTAAGAATCCGTGCACACCGAGGAGGGTGATTTCGACGCCAGCTTTCGCTGCTTGATCGACCCGGCGCTCACTGAATTGGCAGCAGAGCTGAATCACATCACCCTCCTCGGCGCCGCTGAGCGGCAGGCGGTGGTGGCCGGCGCCTCGGCGGCGATCACCGACGCGGTGCGCCGCAAGGTGAGCCGGTTGCTGCTGCTCGAACTCAATGCCGCCCGTGTCACCGGCACCTTGCAGGGCAAGGACAGCGCCGCTCGCTGGTCGGAGTTTCTCGAACGGGCCGCGCACCGGAGCTTCTGGGAATCGCTCACCCCGCATTATCCGACCTTGCTCTCGCGGCTGGACGTTCTGATCCGCGGTCGAGCCGCCGCGGCGTCAGAGTTCGCAGGTCGTTTCGCCGCTGACCGCGGTCGGCTTGGCATGCTGATTCCAGGGGCCGGCGAACTCAGCCGGGCGAGCTTCGGCGCGGGCGACAGCCACCGTGGCGGCCGGTCTGTGATCGTGCTGGAGTTGCATGACCAACGGTTGATCTACAAGCCCCGGGCACTTGGGATCGATTCGGCCATCAGCGCCTTCCTGGGTCAGCTGTACAGCTCGATCCCTGCTGCGGACCGGATCCGGGTTCCCGAGGTGATCCTGTGTGGCGCCTACGGCTGGTCGGAATTCATACCGCACCGTTATTGCGAGTCCGCCGCCGAACTTCGCACCTACTACACCCGCCTGGGTCACTGGCTTGCCCTGGCCAGGTTCTTCGGCACCACAGATCTGCATGCCGAGAATCTCATCGCATGTGGCCCGACGCCGGTGGTGATCGACTGCGAGACGCTATTCACGCCGAGTCAGACGGTCAAGCCAGCCGGAATGGGCGACGCCTTGGACCAGGCAGCGGCTTTGTTGGCCGGCACGGTGCTCCGATCCGGACTGCTGCCCGGCCGAGGGGTGGACCTTGGCTGGCGAGGGGTGGACATCTCGGCCGCCGGCGCGCTGCCGGGCCAGCAACCGACGATGCAGGCCCCGCAGATCGTCGATGCCGGCACAGACCTGGCCCGGCTGGCGATGGCGCCGGTGCCTGGCTCGATCGCCCTGAACCATCCGAGCCCTAGTCCCGACCTGGATCTCTACTGGCCGAACGTGCTGGAAGGGTTTGATGAGCTCACCGGCAGGCTGCTTGCCCTGGACAAGGCCGGGTCCCTGGAACCAGCCTTCGCCGCATTCCGAGACACCGATATCCGAGCGGTGCTCCGTTCGACCGAGGCATATTCCGAGATCGGCCGAATGCTGTGGCACCCGGTGTCCCTACATGACGAGGCCGGCGCAGTGGCACGGGCTACCGCGCTCCTGGCGAAGCAGAGCGAAGTGGCGCCGTGGGCTCCGGGTGATCCGGCGGTGATCGCCGCGGAGGTGGCTGACCTGTTGGTCGGCGACATACCGTTCTTCGCCACCACTCCTGGCACGGGCTGGCTGCGCGGGCCGCGGAACACCGTCTGGGGGCAACCGCACGACGTGCTCGCCGAGACCCTCCAGCGCTGGCGGTCAGCCGACCACCTCATCGAGCGGGAGTTGATCCAGTCCTCGCTGGTCTGCGCCTACATCAACGACGGCTTCACGTCCTCTGGCACCGCGATGTCGGTGGAGCAGCCGGTCACCGATGATCTGAGCACACGTCGGCGACAGCTCGCCGCCGGCATCCTTGACCGTTTACTGCGCACCGCCATACGTGGCGCGGACGGAACCGCGACCTGGATCGCTCCGGTCATGAACGTGACCGGCTGGTCGGTGCAACCGCTCAGCGCAGATGCCTACTCGGGCGCGCCGGGCATTGCGGTGCTGATCGGGAGTTATCTGCACGAGGAGGCTGCTGGCCGAGCGCTGAGGATCGACGGCCTGCCGGAGTTGCTGGCGGCGACCCTGGCCAGCATGCGCGCAGCCGATGACTTCAGGGTTTCCAGTCGGCAGTCGAGCTACCGCACCAGGCCGCAGCCACCAGGACTGTACGTCGGCCTGCACTCGCAGATCTGGGGCTGGTCGCTGCTGGCCGACCTCGGAGCCGTCGATCCGGCTGAGGCCAGCTACCGCGCCGCCAGGCTTGCCGAGCTGCTTCCCGAGGCGCTCACCGAAACCGCTGAGTCTGACCTGCTCAGCGGCCGGGCCGGCGCGGTCATCGGATCCGTTCGAATGGCTGCCCGGACATCGCAGAGCGGCTGGCTTGAGCTGGCCGTCGCCGCTGGTGAGCAACTCGTCGAGTTGGCCGTGCTAGATGACGGCCGGGCTTGCTGGAACTCACCGCTGTGGCCGGTCGGCGTCGGCGGCTTTGCACATGGCGCCACGGGGATCGGCTGGGCGTTGGCGCGGCTGAGCCAGGCCACCAGACGTACCGACTTCGCCGCCATGGCTGAAGCCGCCTTCGCCTACGAGGACTCGCTCTGGGATGCCTCCGAGGGTGGTTGGCGTGATGTGCGGGAGGAGTCAGGCATCGCGACCGCCTGGTGCCACGGCGCGACCGGCATCGGGCTGGCGGCGGCCGATCTGATCAGCTGCGGCTTCGGTGATGCCGCAGGCCACCTCGATGTGGTGCGCCGCGCCGCCGCCGGGTGCTGGGACGGCGGCATGGGCTGGAACCACACCATCTGCCATGGCGATCTGGGCTGTTGGGAATTGCTCGATACCGCCTTCGCCCTCGGGGTGGCTCCGACAGGTATCGACCGGCCGAGTGTCGCCGCCTACATCATCGGCAGCATCGAGAAGTACGGCGCCGCCAGCGGCCTAGCGCGTGCGGCGTTCTGCCCCGGCTTGATGCCTGGACTCGGCGGGGTGGCTTACCAGCTGCTGCGGATGGACCCGGACTGCGAGCTGCCCTCGCTCCTGGTCCCCGCGTAAACCCGGCCGATGACCGACGAGCCGGATGCCACGCTGGCAGACGTCGCACCCCCGTACTGGGCGCTGGACACCGGGGCGACCGCGCCCGGGCTGCCGACGATGCTCCGCCAGCTGCCGCGGTCGACCCGGTCAATCCTGGCGATGGTGTACCGGGCAGCGCCGGGGACGGCGGTGAGCATCCTGGTGTTGCAGCTGCTCTCCGGGGTGGCCTCGGCCTTCGGGCTGTTGACCACGACTGCTGTGCTCGACCAGCTGCTGACCGCTGGCCCGACCTCCGAGCGGGTTGCGGCGGCGACACCGGCGTTGATGGCGGTGGCGGCGCTCTATAGCGCTCGTGGCCTGCTGGATGCGGCAGTGGCGTTGGCCAAGGCGCGGGTCGGCCCTGCGGTGCGCAGGCTGTCGGCAACGAAGCTGATCGAGGTCTCGGTCGGGGTAGAGCTGGCCGCCTTCGATGACGACGCCTTCTACGACCGGCTGCACCGGGCACGCGACCGGGGGCTGGTGCACCTGGACCGGTCGGTCGACAGCCTGCTCGAACTCCTTGCAGCCGCGCTAGCAATGCTCGCCGCCGCCAGCACCCTGCTGATCCTGCACCCCCTACTGGTCGCGGTGCTTGTGCTGAGCATCGCGCCCGAAGCCTGGTCGGTGCTGCGCGCCGCCCGGCTGGGGTATGAGGGGCGGCTGCGAATGACCACGCTCGGCCGCCGGATGTGGATGCTCGGCGAGTTGCTTACCGACCGCGCCGCGGCCACCGAGCTGCGGTCCTACCAGGCAGAGCCATTCGTCCTCGCTGAGTACGGACAGGTCACCCGGTCGCTGTGCGCTGAAGAGGCGCGGGTCGAGGCCGCCCAGGCCCGGTGCCGGGCGGTGGGCCGGGCACTGGCCGGCGCCGGCGCCGCGGCCACCTTCGCGGTGCTGGCGGTGCTGCTGCGCGCCGGGTGGATTCCGCTGGCGGTGGCAGGCGGTTCCGCGATCGCGATCCGGGTAGCCACCGGCGCGCTCGGGCGGGTCGTGGTCGCGGTCAACCAGTTGTTCGAGCAAGGCTTGTACGTCGGCGACTACCAGGACTTTCTCGCCACCGCCGGCCAGCGCACCCCGGGCCGCGACGGGTTAGCGGTGACCGCCGATCCCCGGCAGATCGACCTTGACCGGGTCAGCTTCAGCTACCCCGGCAGCCCGCCCGGCGCCGAGGCGATCCGCGACGTCAGCCTGTGTATCGATGCCGGGCGGACGATCGCGCTGGTCGGTGAGAACGGTTCGGGCAAGAGCACGCTCGCCAAACTCATCGCTGCCCTATATGTGCCCACCTCCGGCGAGATCCGGTGGGACGGCCGGCCACTGACCGAACTCGACAGGTCCGGTGTCGCCGATCAGATCGTGATGGTCTCCCAGAACCCGCTTCGGTGGCCGCACACCGCGCGCGTCAACGTCCGGCTCGGCCGTCATGACCGGCACGATCCGGGCGATGCCGAGCTTCGCCGAGCGGCCGAGCAAGCCCGCGCGGACGAAGTCGTCCAGGCCCTGCCCAACGGATGGCACACCCTGCTGTCCAAGGAGTTCCGGGACGGCCATGAGCTCTCCGGCGGCCAGTGGCAGCGGCTGGCGATCGCGCGCGGCCTGTTCCGCGATGCTCCGGTGCTGATCTGCGACGAGCCGACGGCCCCGCTGGACGCCCGGGCTGAACGCGCGGTGTACGACGCGCTGCGCAGGCTTGCCGACGGCCGGACGATCGTGCTGATCAGCCATCGGCTGGCCAGCGTGCAGCAGGCCGACCTCATCTGCGTGTTGCACCAGGGCAGCATCGTCGAGCGCGGCACACATGCCGAGCTGCTTGCCCGGGGCGGCCGGTACGCCCAGCTCCTCACCTTGCAGGAAGAGCTTTTCCGTTCCGGTCTGGCAGGCTCGAATGCCGGCGCCGCTAGCTGAGCCACATAGCGGGCGCCCTGGTTCAGGGATGTAGCTGAGCGAGGTAGCTGAGCGCTCTAGCTGAGGGTCAGGTCCCGGGCGGTCGCCGCGATCCGCACCCCGTCCTCGCTAGCGACCAGTTGCTGGATTTTCAGATGGAACGGCAGACCGCGTAAGGACAACTTGTTCCTGAAGATGGAACTGAACTGGTCGGTGAGCTGCTCGGGAACCGAGATGCCGGCCTGCGGCACGCCGACCCGTATCCCCGAAAAGGTCAGCTCGTCGCCACCGACCACTCCCACTTGGGCGCTGGCGGTCCCGGTGACGGTCTTGCCGAGCACCTCGACCGAGCTGCTGGCTTGCACCCGGCCACCTCCGGCGTACCCGAGAGTGACGCCGAGCGCCCGGGACAGCTCCTGATAGCTCAGCAGCGCGGTGCCCTCGGCCGTCTGGGCGGTGGCGCCGGAGTACTTGTCGACGGCCCGCACATCATGCAGCCGGGCATCCAGATCGGCCAGCCGGACCCGCTGATCACGGCTGCCGACCGGAAAACCCTGAGCCGTCAGCCGCACGGTCGGATAGCGATTGTCCAGCACCTGGGTCAGGAACGGAAAGCCCTCGATGTCGACCGACGGCCGGCGGGCCAGGTCCTCCGACGACTGCACCCGGGACGCGATCTGCCGCTCGGCCACCAGCAGCCCCACCCGGTCCGCGGCCACCAGCAGCACGGCGAGCACCGCCACCAGGATGAGCAGGCCACGCCAAGGGGATCGGCGACGGCTCACTGCAGACAAGATTCGTCGCCCTCCGGGTCGATGAGCAGGATCCACCGGTTGGTGTTCTCGCTGCGCTCGGCGACCAGTGTGGCGCCTGCGGCCATCGAGCGCTGGGCATGCTCGCCGACGGCGTCGAACGTCACCTGCACGCCGTGCGCAGCCGGTCCGCCGTCTGGCTCCACGGCCGCGGAGCTCACCGAACGCCTGCTGCGTCCATTCCGCGCAGCTCCTTCTTCAACTCGCCGATCTCGTCCCGGAGTCTTGCGGCCACCTCGAACTGGAGCTCGCGGGCAGCGCCGAGCATCTGTTCGTTGAGCTGCTGGATCAGATCCGCCAGCTCCGCACGCGGCAGCGCGGCGACGTCGAGCTTGCCGTCGGCATGCGCGCCCACTCCGACGACGCCCACCGACCCGACCCCGCGGCCGGCCTTGCCCGGTGTCGGGGACTTGCCGCGGGACTGCGACCGGCCCGATCCGCCGGCCGCCAGCAGCTCCTCGGTGTCCTCGGCCTCGCGCACCAGCATGTCGGTGATGTCGGCGATCCGCCTGCGCAGCGGCTGCGGGTCGATGCCGCGCTCGGTGTTGTAGGCGACCTGGATGGCCCGGCGCCGGTTGGTCTCCTCGATCGCCTGCTCCATCGAGCGGGTGACCTTGTCGGCGTACATGTGCACCTGGCCGGACACGTTGCGCGCCGCGCGGCCGATGGTCTGGATGAGCGAGGTGCCCGAGCGCAGGAAGCCCTCCTTGTCGGCGTCGAGGATGGACACCAGCGACACCTCCGGAAGGTCCAGGCCTTCCCGCAGCAGGTTGATGCCGACCAGCACGTCGTACTCGCCCATCCGCAGCTCGCGCAGCAGCTCGATCCGGCGCAGCGTGTCGACCTCGGAGTGCAGGTAGCGCACCCGGACGCCGAGCTCGAGCAGGTAGTCGGTCAGGTCCTCGGCCATCTTCTTGGTGAGCGTGGTGACCAGCACCCGCTCGTTCTTCTCGGCCCGGACCCGGATCTCGTGCAGCAGGTCATCGATCTGCCCCTTGGTGGGCTTGACCACCACCTCGGGGTCGACCAGACCGGTCGGCCGGATCACCTGCTCCACGAACTCGCCACCGGTCTTGGCCAGCTCGTAGCTGCCCGGGGTGGCCGACAGGTACACGGCCTGGCCGATCCGCTCGACGAACTCCTCGAACTTCAGCGGCCGGTTGTCCATCGCGCTGGGCAGCCGGAAGCCGTGGTCGACCAGGGTGCGCTTGCGCGACATGTCGCCCTCGTACATGCCGCCGGTCTGCGGCACGGTCACGTGCGACTCGTCGATCACCAGCAGGAAGTCCTCGGGGAAGTAGTCCAGCAGGCAGTTCGGGGCGCTGCCGGGCTGGCGGCCGTCGATGTGCAGCGAGTAGTTCTCGATGCCGGAGCAGAAGCCGACCTGGCGCATCATCTCGATGTCGTAGCTGGTGCGCATCTTCAAGCGCTGGGCCTCCAGCAGCTTGTTCTGGTTGTTCAGCTCGGCCAGCCGCTCCTCGAGCTCCCTCTCGATGCCCCTGATCGCGCGCTCCATCTTGTCGGGCCCGGCGGCGTAGTGGGTCGCCGGGAAGATGAAGACCTCCTCGACCTCGCGGATCACCTCGCCGGTGAGCGGGTGCAGGTAGTAGAGCCGCTCGATCTCGTCGCCGAACATCTCGACCCGGATGGCCAGCTCCTCATAGACCGGGAACACCTCCACGGTGTCGCCGCGGACCCGGAAGGTGCCGCGGGTGAAGGCCAGGTCGTTGCGGGCGTAGAGCACCCCCACCAGGCCGCGCAGGATCTTCTCCCGCTCGATCTGCTGGCCCACCCGCAGCCGGACCGCGCGGTCGACGTACTCCTGAGGCGTGCCCAGGCCGTAGATGCAGGAGACCGTGGCGACCACCACGACGTCGCGGCGGGTCAGCAGGGACATGGTCGCCGAGTGCCGCAGCCGCTCCACCTCGGAGTTGATCGCCGAGTCCTTCTCGATGTAGGTGTCGGTCTGCGGGACGTAGGCCTCGGGCTGGTAGTAGTCGTAGTAGCTGACGAAGTACTCGACCGCGTTGTTGGGCAGCATCTCGCGCAGCTCGTTGGCCAGCTGGGCGGCCAGGGTCTTGTTCGGCGCCATGATCAGCGCGGGCCGCTGCAGCCGCTCGATCAGCCACGCGGTGGTGGCGGACTTGCCGGTTCCGGTGGCGCCGAGCAGCACCACGTCCCGCTCGCCGGCCCGGATCCGCTTCTCCAGCTCGGCGATCGCGGTGGGCTGATCGCCGGAGGGCGTGAACTCGCTGATGACCTCGAACTTGCCGCTCGAGGGGATGATGTCGCTGGCTACCCGCATACCCTCAAGAGTACGAGCAGCCCCTGACAACGAGGAGCCCGGAACGACCTCCTGTGGACGACGCCGATCGGGTCGCGGCTCAGAAGGGTGGCTGCAGCCGGGCCCGGGCGGCTTCGATGTCGAAGTCGGCCTTGGGGTAGCTGAGCTCCATCCCCAGCAACGCATCGCGGAGCAGCTGGCTGATCGCCCAGTTGCGGTACCACTTGGTATCGCTGGGGACGATGTACCAGGGCGCGTGCTCGGTGGAGGTGGCGGCGATCGCGGCGGCGTAGGCGGCCTGGTAGTCCGACCAGTAGGCCCGCTCGTCGATATCGGCCGGGTTGAACTTCCAGTACTTGGTGGGATCGTCCAGCCGGGCCAGCAGCCGCTTGCGCTGCTCGGTGTAGCTGATGTGCAGGAAGCACTTGAGCAGGACGGTTCCGGACTCCACCAGCTGGCGTTCGAAGGCGTTGATGTCGGCGATCCGCTCGGCCCACGCGGCGTCGTCGATGCTCTGGTGCACCCGGGTGACCAGCACGTCCTCGTAGTGCGAGCGGTTGAACACCCCGATCAGGCCGGCGGGCGGCAGCGCCCGGCGGATCCGCCACAGGAAGTGGTGCGCCGCCTCCTCGGCGGTCGGCTTCTTGAACGAGGTGATGCGCACCCCGGCCGGGCCGACCTGTCCGACCACATGGCTGACCACGCCGTCCTTGCCCGAGGTGTCGGTGCCCTGCAGCACCAGCAGCACCCGCCTCGGGTCGCCGCTCGCCCCACCGGCGTAGAGCATCTCCTGCTGGGCGGCCAGCTCCTCGCCGGTACTGGCCAGCGCCTTGAGCGCCTTGGCCTTCGATCCCGGGGCCAGCGGCCGGCTGCCCGGGTCGTAACCGAGCAGGGTGACCGGTCCGTCCGCGGCCCGCAGGGTCTCTCGCAACGACACGGCCTTGGCTGCTGGCTCTGGCGTCATCAGGTCACCCTACCGGCGGGCAGGTCACCGCGACGGGCGTCCTCAGGCGGCGATCTCGACCAGGGTGACCGTCATGGTCGCGCCGCTGGCGACCCGGTAGGTCAACTCGTCGCCCGGCCGGGCGCCGAGCAGCACCGCGCCCAGCGGGCTGGTCGGGGTGATCACCTCGACGCCCGGGGCGGCCTGTTCGACCAGGCCGATCAGGTACTGCTGGTCCTCGTCGTCGTCGGCGAACCGCAGGGTCACCAGGCTGCCGATCTCGGCGGCCTGGGCGGGCGGGGCCTCGGCGATCGGGGCCTGCAGCTGCACCTGCAGCGCCGCGATCCGGGCGTCGAGCTCGCCCAGCCGGATCAACGCCTCGACGTTGCCCGCGTGGTCGGCAGCGTCGCCGGAGCCGCCCGGCGGGATGCTCTCGATCGCGGTCTGCGCGCGCTGCGCCTGGAGGTCCTCCAGCCTGGCCTGCAAGGCAGCGTGGGCTGACGGTGAGAGAGAAGGCACGATCATCGTCATGGAGGTTCCTTGATGTCGGATTAAGGCTATTGATCGGAATGACTGCCTGAATCTGTAGCAACTCCGGGGGACCAAAAAACGTTCCGGAGTGTGAGCAGCAATTCTCCCGGTGCGGCTCAGGGCTCCTGGGGGCCGTCCGGCGGAGCGCCAGTTCGGACCTCGATTGTGCTGAGATAGCAGCCATGCGCGTTCTGCTCCCGGCGCCCCCAGCGGGTTCGGCCGGCTTCGGTGACTCAGCTGGCTCAGCTGGCTCGGCCGGCTCAGCTGGTGACGGTCCTGTCGACCTGCACGCCTACTACGGCGACGGCTGGCTGCCTACCGGTGGCGTCCGGGTCAACTTCGTGAGCAGCGCCGACGGCGCCGCGGCAGCAGCGGGGCTCTCCCGCGGCCTGCAGACCCCCGGTGACAATGCGGTGTTCGCGGCGCTGCGGGACCTGGCCGACGTCATCCTGGTCGGCGCCGCGACGGCCGCTGCCGAGGGGTACCGCCCGAGCAACCCGTCAGCGGCCCGGCGGGCCATCCGGGAGGGGTTCGGGCTGGCCGCGGCGCCGGCGATCGCGGTGATGACCTCGAGCCTGCAGTTGGACCTGTCCGCCGAGCTGTTCTCCGCGGCCGTCCATGCCCCCACCCTGGTGATCACCGGGTCGGCGGCGCCGATCGCGGACCGCAACGACATCATCGACCTGGCCGGCACCGACACCAAGCTGCAGCTGGTGGAGGCGCCATCCGGCCCGGACGGCGGGGTGGACTTCGCGGCCGCGATCGCCGCGCTGCGCGAGCTCGGCTACCAGCGGATCCTCTGCGAGGGCGGCCCACGGCTGTTCGCCGCGGGGGTGGCCAGCGGCGCCGTCGACGAGCTGTGCCTGACGGTGTCGCCGATGCTCACCGGTCCGGAGGCCCTGAGGATCGTCGCCGGCGAGCCCTGGCCGCCCGGATTCGCCCCCCGACTGGAGCTGACCGGCCTGCTCACCGAGGACAGCGCGCTGTTCTGCCGCTACCTGATCCTCCGCTGACCTGGCGGGCAGGCACACTGTGGCGATGAAGCTGCCCGTCCTGCCTCCGGTGTCGCCCATGCTCGCCAAGTCGGTGACCGCGATCCCGCCCGGCGCCTCCTATGAGCCCAAGTGGGACGGCTTCCGCTCGATCATCTTCCGGGACGGCGCCGAGGTGGAGTTCGGCAGCCGCAACGAGCGGCCGATGACCCGGTACTTCCCCGAGCTGATCGAGGCGGTTCTCGCCCAGCTCCCCGAGCGCTGCGTGATCGACGGCGAGATCGTGGTCGCCACCGGCAACGGGCTGGACTTCGAGGCGCTGCAACAGCGCATCCATCCCGCCGAGTCGCGGGTGCGGCTGCTCAGCACCCAGACCCCCGCCTCGTTCATCGCCTTCGACCTGCTCGCGCTGGGCGACCAGGACTACACCGACCGGCCGTTCACCGAGCGGCGCGCGGCGCTGGAGGACGCGCTGGCCGGCGTCACCGCCCCGATCCACCTGACGCCGGTGACGACCGAGCTGGACGTGGCGCAGCGCTGGTTCAGCGAGTTCGAGGGCGCCGGCCTGGACGGCGTCATAGCCAAGCCGCTGACAGGCAGCTACGAGCCCGACAAGCGGGTGATGTTCAAGATCAAGCACCAGCGCACCGCCGACTGCGTGGTCGCCGGCTACCGGGTGCACAAGAGCGGCCCGGACGTGATCGGCTCCCTGATGCTCGGCCTCTACAACGACGACGGGGTGCTCAACTCGGTCGGGGTGATCGGGGCGTTCCCGATGGAACGGCGCCGCGAGCTGTTCTCCGAGCTGCAGCCGCTGGTGACCACCTTCGACCAGCACCCGTGGAACTGGGCGGCGCACGAGGCGGGCGAGCGGACGCCGCGCCGCAACGAGCAGTCGCGCTGGAACGCCGGCAAGGACCTGTCCTTCGTGCCGCTGCGCCCGGAACGGGTGGTCGAGGTGCGCTATGACCACATGGAGGGCGAGCGATTCCGGCACACCGCCCAGTTCAACCGCTGGCGGCCCGACCGCACCCCGACGTCCTGCACCTACGAGCAGCTCGAGCAGCCGGTGAACTTCCAGCTCAGCGACATCGTCCCCGGGTTGGGCGAGCCGCTCGGTTAGCCTCAAGGGGTGCCTACCCGCCTCGCCACCCGGCTGTCCGCGCTCGCCGTGGGAGTGGCCCTGCTGGCCGGCGCGGCCTGCAGCTCACCCAAGCGGCCCGCCGCACCTGCCACCACCTCCAGCTCCGCGGCCAGCGCGTCGGCCTCGGCCAGCTCGTCAGCGAGCGAGCCGGCCGCCCGCATCGCCTTCTCCGACTGCAGCCAGCAGTTCCAGGCCGCGATCGGCTCGCCCAAGGCCAAGTCCATGCAGTTCGGCTGCGGCAAGCTCCCGGTTCCGCTGGACTACGACGAGCCCGACGGCGACACCGCCGACATCTTCGTGGTCCGGGTCCGCAGCAACCACCAGAGCCAGCGGATCGGCTCGCTGCTGGTGAACCCCGGCGGCCCGGGCGGCTCGGGAGTGAACCTGGCCGCCGGCCTGGTCGGCGCGCTGAGCGACACGGTGTTCGACCACTTCGACCTGGTGGGCTTCGATCCCCGCGGGGTCGGGCTGTCCGAGCCGGTGCAGTGCATCAGCGACCAGCAGAAGGACCGGCTGGCCGCGGCGAACCCGGACGTCCGGACCGCGGCCGGCCGGGCCCAGGCCCGGACCGCCTCCGACGCGGTCGTCAAGGCCTGCGTCGCCAAGTACGGATCCGCCCTGGGCCACTTCAACACCGAAGAGACCGCCCACGACATGGAGCTGATCCGGCAGGCGGTCGGCGACACCAAGCTGAACTACCTCGGCTTCTCCTACGGCACCCGGCTGGGGGCTGCCTACGCCCACCAGTTCCCCACCCGGATCCGGACGGCGGTGCTGGACGGGGCGGTGGACCCGGTCGCCGACGAGCTGACCGTGGACGAGCGGCAGGCCAAGGCCTTCGAGGACGCCTTCGACCAGTTCGCCGCCGACTGCGCAAAGCGGCCGGCCTGCGCGGCGCTGGGCAATCCCCGCTCGGCGGTGCTGTCGCTGATGGCCGCCGCCGACCGGGCGCCGATCCCGGCCGGCGACCGCAAGGCCACCGGCGGCATCGTCCTGATCGGAGTGGCCTCGGCGCTGTATGACCAGTCGCAGTGGGAGGAGCTCGGGCAGGCCCTGATCGCGGCGCGGGACGGCAACGCCACCAAGATCATGACGCTGTCGGACGAGTACCTCGAACGCGATCCGGAGACCGGGCACTACTCCAACATCATGGACGCCAACCTGGCCGTCAACTGCAACGACTCGACCCTGCAGATCACCGACCAGCTGGTTGCCACCATGGCCGCCAGGTGGATCCCGAAGTACCCGATCTTCGGACGCAATGCGGCGGCCTCGCTGTACTCGTGCCACTCCTGGCCCCGCTCGGGGCATCCGTTGCCACCGGCGTCGGCGCCCGGCGCGCCGCCGATCCTGGTGATCGGCACCCTGCACGACCCGGCCACCCCGTTCGCCGCGACCGGGGTGCTGGCCAAGGCGCTCGGCTCCGGAGTGGTGCTGACCTGGAACGGCGAGGGCCACACCGCGTACCCCAAGACCAAGTGCATCACCAGCAAGGTGGACAGCTACCTCGTCACCGGCAAGCCGCCGGCGGCCGGTGAGAGCTGCCCGGCCAGCTGATCTGACGATGGCGGTTCTCTTCGCGCTGCTCGCTGCCGCCGTGTACGGGGTGAGCGACTTCGTCGGCGGGCTGGCGTCCCGCCGGATCCCGGCCATCACGGTGCTGCTGGTGAGCTATCCGATCGGCGCGGTGCTGATGGCCGCTCTGCTGCCGGTGTACGGCGGCCCGATCTCGGCGGGCACCCTGGCCTGGAGCGTGGCCGGCGGCGTGACCGGGCTGGCCGGGGTGGCGCTGCTCTACAGCGCGCTCGGGCAGGCCCCGATGAATGTGATCTCGCCGGTGACCGCGGTGATGTCGGCGGTGGTCCCGGTGGGAGCGGGGGTGCTGCAGGGCGAGCGGCCGCACCTGCTGGCGTGGCTGGGCATCGTGCTCGGCCTGCTGGCGGTGACGCTGATCTCGCGACAGCCCGCCGATCACCCGCACGGGCCGATCGGGTGGCGGCCGCTGGCCATGGCGGTGCTGGCCGGCGTCGGGTTCGGGTCGTACTTCATCTGCCTGGCCGGCACCGACCCGGACTCGGGCATGTGGCCGGTGGTGCTGTCCCGGCTGGTGTCGGCGGTGCTGGTGGTGCCGCTGGCCGCCGTGGCCGCGGGCTTCGTCCGGATGCCGCGGCCGGTGCTGGGGCTGGCGTTGCTGGCCGGCATGCTGGACGCCGTGGCGAACCTGGCCTTCCTGCTGGCCAGCCGGCACGGGTTGCTGTCGCTGTCGAGCGTGATCACCGCGCTCTACCCGGCCGGCACGGTGCTGCTGGCGGTGCTGGTCTTGAAGGAGCGCACCGGCGCAGTCCAGCGGGTCGGGCTGGGGATCGCGGCCGCCGCGGTCGTCCTGCTCACCCGCTGACCGGCAAGTCTCACTTTATCGTCGGTGGCCCAAATAGGAATCGAGCCACATCAATTTAAACCAGGCAGACACGTAACGGGCAACTTGATTATCATCGAACGGCGCTATGGCATAATGGTCGAATAGATCACCGTCAAGGCTAGCTTCTTCATACCCAACTGAGCGCGAGGTTACGACAATCCGCACCCATGGAAAAAGGCTAGCAAAACTATTGAGTAGATCAGTGAACTTCGCTCGGAACGCACTCTCACCGAGTTCGTCTAACCCATCTACAATTACGAAAGGTTTGCGATTAGCTAGCAGGTATTCGATGCCGCCAGGAGGCGGAACCAGGTTATAGGTTCTGCTAGTCTTTTCGAGATAATGCAGAAAGGTTTCAGCATTTTCCGAATCTCGGGCCGTATGGTCGCGCACGACCACCAAAAACGGCACATACCCCTCCGCTTGGAGCAAACGGTCGCTGGCTAAATCGAATGCCAGCTTTGCCGCGAGTGTGCTTTTACCAATTCCGGGATCGCCTAAGATCACGGTTCGTAAGCCTTGAGTAAAAACAGCCCTCGATGCTACGAACTCGTTCACCAGTGACTGCGCGTTTAAGGTACGGAGGCACGTAAAGCTTTTCATATTCGATGCTTACAGCATCTACCGCATTGGCTAGCTTCAATTTCGAGTGGCGCAACTTAACTTGCGCTCGAAGGTCCCTGCTGTATTTGTCGATGGCACCAAGGCTGGTGATGGTTGTGATGAACTCCGAATTACGTACAGACGCTGCTGCTATCTGTGCGGCTATACTCGCACCGTAAGCAGTTGAAACAGCATTTGGAACTACCGATCGAAGGGCTTGTACAGTTTGGTAGATGAGTTCCTCAATCACATCCACGATGTCGTCGGCGATCACTGGGTCGTCAATTCTTCGCGAGATTGAAGGGAAATCTCTATGCGGAGAGCATGACGTAGTTCTTCTTTGTAATTACGAGCATCACATATGAGGGCGCGTAGCATTTGTTGAGTAAATTCTGCGGAATTCACATATTGAGAGATCAACGATACCTCAGAGGTGCCGAGCCGCACCGCGACCCGTAGCAGCTTTATCAGTCAGAGAACCCGCTGTGCCTCAGTCGAGATTTTCCTCAATTGTGCATTGTTATAGGACCTTTTCCAACAGTAGCCAAAACTGGCACAGCCGCTTTTACTGCTATTGCCCCGAGGTCCACTGAACACTCCTGTCAGGTAATCAACTCTGAGGAGGAGTCTATCGACGCTTCATAAACAACTCAGCTAATCCGCGATCGGCACGCCGATGTCGTCGGCCAGCCACCAGTCCGCCACGAAATCCAGAAGTGCTATCGACTGCCTGTTGCATGATCACCGTCGCTTGCGGAGCACGGCTGAGCTGCTCCAGCTCGTGGCGCTCGGACCAGTCCAGCAGCTCGGAGATGTCAAACATCGCCCGTCATTGGCATGCGGGTCCCCAACTCGCCGAACCGCGCCGGCATGGTCGCCATCGTGAAGTCCTCCATCCACACCTCGGGTAGATCCCCTGCTGGGCTGCACCGACACCCAGCCCGGTCGACGCTCGGATCGCGTACACCGAAGCGATGGTGCGCTCCCAGGCGTTCTGGAGGTAGTCGATGACTGCCCGTGTCGCCTCGATAGTCAGCGGAGCCCTAACCGCGAAACCAATGTGATGCTCAGCCCTCAGAGCGCAGTCCTCGCAGCAAGGCCTGTTTGGAATTCAGCGCGGCGCGGGCGTCTTTGATGAGCAGCAGGAGATGAAGGGGATCCGTCGGCGAGGGCTCGAAGTCGAAGCGCAGGTAGAACGCGCGTGCTTGTTCGTGAAGCGCATGGACGAGCAGCGCTCGGACCCCGACGATCTCCGCCGCCGCCACCGAACGGGCTAACGCGTCACGCAGCAGGTTCTTGCCGAGTCCCGAACCCTGCTCCTTGCGATCGACCGCGAGCCGCGACAGCAGGATGACGGGCACCGGATCCGGCATGTTCCGCCGGTATCTCCCCGACAGATCACGGTGCTGGATGCTCGCTGAAGCCAGCGCGTAGTACCCGACGATCCGGCCGTCCTGGCAGGTCACAAAGCAGCGTGACGCCCCTTGCCCATGGTTGACCAGTGCCCGGTTGCGCAGGTATTCATCCAGGCTCGGCTCGCCGCTGTCGAAGGTCGAGCTGTCATCATCTTCGGAGATCGGGCGTGGGCGGGTATAGCCGGTCACGACTCGTCGAAGGCCGACGGGTCGGTGAAGAGCTTCTCCAGTCGCGGCTTGTGGGACACCGGCCGGTCCAAGATCGCGAGGAACTCCGACCACGCTGCATCATCGACCGCGAAGATCCGACGGTCGGCGAGCACATCCCGAGCATGGGCAACCGCGGCGGCGACCGTGAAGTCGGTGATGCTAGTGCCCTCGACCTCGGCAGCATGGCGAATGAGCGCGTCCTGGTCCAAAGAGAGCCGCACTGCGATCCGGGAGTCCTTCGTCACTGACATACGCAGCAGTGTATGCCTATTAGGCGTACACGTCGAGCGCCCTTCTCCCCGTGCTGGGGTCCTTAGTTCCGTCGTGCGGTGTCGTCAGCCAGCCTCGATCGCCGCAGCTCGCGGATGGCGGAGGCTGTCGATGTCCCAACCGGCCCTGTGGGCTCCTGCGAGGTAGGCGCTCTCCAGGAACTCCAGGACGGTGGCTCGCGGATCGCCGCTGGCGCGGGCGTCGTCGTAGCGCAACAGCGCCAGGTGCGAACTGCCGCTCGGAACCCAGCTGGCCGCGGCCGGGCTCAGCGGCTCCTCGGTCAAGCCGGCCGGCTCCGGGGCGGTGTAGCTGTAGAACGCAGGCTCGCCGAACTTGTCGTCGCCGAACCAGAAGCCCGCGCTGATCACCTCGTGCGAGTACGCCTCCCGGGTGACCGGGTCGACGCCGTCGGGCAGCTCGGCCGGGCGGTCGGAGAACCGGGTGACCGCGATATCCATGGTGTGCCAGAAGTGATGCACCGGGCTGGTCTTGGCATAGCTGCGGCCGGCGAACTCCTCCAGCACCAGCGACACCTGCCCGAGGATCTGCCAGTACCGGTTGGCGTGCTCCGGCACGTAGGTGGCGTGTTGCTCATCGACGGCGAACGGCGTGCTGTCGGCCAGGTCGAAGGGCACCGGTTGGGCGATCCGCACCTGGTAGCCGACCGAGGCGAGCGCGTCGAGCAGTCGCCGGTAGAACCCGGCCACCGACAGGTCTGTCAGCGAGAACGACACGTCCTGCCCGGTGCTGCACTCCACCCGCAGCAGGTGCCGCACGAAGTCGAAGTCGATCGTGAAGAAGGTCTCCTCACCCATCGGCCGCGAGGTGAGGCCACGGGCGGTCAGGTGGAACGGGACGTTCCACCAGTGATTGCGCAGCGGGCTCTGATCCAGCCGGACCTTGCCGGCGATCTGCAGGAAGCGGTGCAGCGTCTGCTTGGTGTCCTGCCACTCCTCAAGCGGCATCGGAGGGAACAACATGGCCACTCACTTCCAGCTCGTCGCAAGCAGCTCGTCCGCGCGCACGACAAGCATGCAGGTTATCGGCTGCCGGGCCCTGGAACGGAGGTCAGCCATCCGAGTATCGGAGATCGCGCTAATCGCCTCCTCGCCGCTTGGCCGCGTCGGATGCGAGCAAGACGGCGACGACGGCGACGAAAAGGAGCAGGCCCGCGTCGGCGTGCGGGTCCAGCACGGTCATCGTCACCGGTCGACGCCCTCGGGCCCTGGCATCGGTGGTGACGATGTCCCGGCCGGCATACTCGAGCGCCAAGCGCTGCCGCCAGAAACTGGCCGGGCGCAACGTGAGTTCCCGGCCGTGCCAGTACATCGTCCCGCCGCCGCCGAACGCCCGCGGCAGGTACTCCCCGACGACCATGCCTAAGTGGTCAGTCGCTCGCAGCTGGGACTTCCATATGCCGGATGCGGCGAACGTCCAGCGCCGGTTGCCCGCTTCGGCAACGGTGGACCGCCAACCGGGCCAGTGTCGTCGTACGGTTCCGACATCACCTAGCTGGTAGGCGTTGCGCTCATTCGGCAGCCGGCGCAACTCCAGCTGGATCTGGCTGCTTCCGGGCATCACAGACCCCAATCCTCCTCCTTGAGCCTCGTGCCGAACGCCTGATGGGTTGGCTGCCCGGTCACGGCAGGCGGTCGCCGTGCTCGTCCCAGTGGGCAGCGACCTTCTTCGAAGGCTGCACCCGAGGCGGCTCGCCCTCCATCTTCGGAAAGTTCGGCGGATACGGGGCATCGCCCTGCCCCAGCTCGTGCTCGTCGCGCTCGGACCAGTCCAGCAGCTCGGAGATGTCGAACGGCGTGTCGTCGATGCCGGCGTGCAGGTCGCCCAGCTCGGCGAACCGGCCCGGCATGGTGGCCATCGTGAAGTCCTCCATCCGGACCTCGGGCAGCTCCTCCCAGCTGATCGGGGCCGACACCAGCCCGGTCGAGGCCCGGATCGAGTACGCCGAGGCGATGGTGCGGTCCCGGGCGTTCTGGTTGTAGTCGATGAAGATCTGCTCGCCGCGCTCCTCCTTCCACCACTTGGTGGTCACCAGCTCCGGCACCCGGCGCTCGACCTCGCGGGCGAAGGCCAGCGCCGCCCGGCGGACCTGGGTGAAGCCGTGGTCGGGATGGATCCGCAGGTAGATGTGCAGCCCCCTGGATCCCGAGGTCTTCGGCCAGCCGGTCGCGCCCAGCTCGGCGAGCAGCTCGCGCACCACGCCGGCCACCCGCACCGCGTCGGCGAAGTCGGTTCCCGGCTGCGGGTCCAGGTCGATCCGCAGCTCGTCCGGACGCTCGGTGTCGGCCCGGCGCGAATGCCAGGGATGGAACTCCACGGTGGACATCTGCACCGCCCAGATCACGCTGGCGAGCTCGGTGACGCACAGCTCGTCGGCGGTGCGCCCGGACGGGAAGCGGACCTGCACCGTCTCGACCCACTCCGGGGCGCCCTTGGGCAGCCGCTTCTGGTAGATCCGCTCGCCGCCGGTGCCGTCGGGAAACCGGTGCAGCATGCACGGCCGCTCCCGCAACGCCCGGACGATCCCCTCGCCGACCGCGATGTAGTACCCGGCCAGGTCGAGTTTGGTGGCGCCGGTGGCGGGGAAGTACACCCGGTCCGGATTGGTGATCTTGACGGTCCGGTTCCCCACCTCGAGCTCGGTGAACGGCGATGCCATATCCGAACGGTACTGATATTCAGGTGCGCAGTGTCGGACCCGCCCGCTACTTTCCACCCCGTGACGACGACACCGCACCTGGAGTTCGACCCGCTGGCCGAGATCGCCGAGCACAGCGCGGGGCTGGCGCGCGCCGCCGAGCAGAACCTGGACGCGCCGGTCGAGCACTGTCCCGGCTGGACGGTGGCCGACCTGGTCTGGCACATGACCGAGGTGCACTGGTTCTGGGCGAGCATGGTGGACGGCCTGCTGTCCGAGCCACCAGCGGACGAGGAGGGACCGGACCGGCCGGAGCCGGGCCAGCTGATCAGCCGGTTCACAGCCGGCGCCGAGCATCTGGTGCGGGTGCTGGCCGCCGCCGACCCGGCCGCCTCCTGCTGGACCTGGGCGCCCACCCAGCAGAACGTCGGCTTCGTGATCCGGCACCAGGTGCAGGAGGCAGCGGTGCACCGCTGGGACGCCGAGCACGCGGCCGGCCGGGAGACGGCGCTGGGCACGGCGATGTCGGCCGACGCGATCGATGAGTTCCTGATCTTCTCGATGTGCACGGTGCACGACCCCGCCGATGACCCCCGGCCGAACCTGGACGGCGCGCTGGTGCTGGCCGCCAGCGACGCGGGCCTGGAGTGGACGGTCACCGACGACACCCTGCCCGGCACCGTCACGTTCAGCACCGTCACGTTCAGCACCGGGACGGCCCGGCCCGGCCTGGCCCGGGTGACCGGCACGGCCTCGGACCTGCTGCTGTGGCTCTACGGCCGGGTGCCGCTGCCGGTCACCGCCGGGGCAGCCGGGCAGCCGGCCGCCGAGCAGCTGGTATCCCGCTTCCGGGCGCTGAGCTACACCGACTGACCGCCGCTAGCTGCCCCTGCGCCACAGCAGTCGGCAGGCTCGCGGCCGACACCTGACCCCTAGCCTGACATCGGAGCGGAAAACAAGGCATGCTGTGCAGGTGGATGAAGAACTGCTGCGGCCACCGACCACCGGGCGCCACATCGTCTATCTGGACCCGAAGCTGGACCGTCCGGTGAGCCCTTACTCCCCCGAGGGCGAGATCAGGATGATGGGCGAGTTCGCGGCCGGCTTGAGCCGTCGCGGCGCCGTCTCGCGTCCCATGGCGATCTTGCTGGTGGCGCTCATCCTGGCTCCGATCGTGCTGAGCGTGCTGGCCATCCTCACCAATCTGTAGTCACGCCGCGGTGACGCCTGGCTGCGTATTGTCGAAGGCATGACTACCGACCAGACCACCCCGCGGGTCGTCAAGACCGAAGAGCAATGGCGGGCCGAGCTGACCCCTGCGGAATACGCGGTGCTGCGCAGGGCCGGTACCGAGCGGCCCTACACCGGTGAGTACACCGACAACCATCGGACCGGCGTGTACTCCTGCCGGGCCTGCGGCGCCGAGCTGTTCCGGTCGGACCAGAAGTTCGACTCACACTGCGGCTGGCCCAGCTTCTTCTCCCCGCTGGCCGGTTCCGCCATCGTGGAACGGGTCGACCACGCCCTGGGCATGCGCCGGGTCGAGGTGCTGTGCGCCAACTGCCACAGCCATCTCGGGCACGTCTTCGAAGGCGAGGGCTACGCGACGCCGACCGACCTGCGGTACTGCATCAACTCGATCAGCATGCGATTCGTCGAGACCGAGGCGGACGACTCAGCCGCCTCGACCTGACCGCGCCGGCAGCGACTCAGCCGCCTCGACCTGAGCCGTCGACGGCTACGGCAGCGACTCGACCAGCTCGGCCATGCTGCGCCGGGTGCCGGTGTAGAACGGCACCTCCTCGCGCACGTGCCGCCTGGTCTCCGAACCGCGCAGGTGCCGCATCAGGTCCACGATCCGGTGCAGCTCGTCGGCCTCGAACGCCAGGATCCACTCGAAGTCGTTCAGCGCGAAAGACGCGACCGTGTTGGCCCGGACGTCGGGGTAGTCGCGGGCCATCTTGCCGTGCTCGGCCAGCAGCGCGCGCCGCTCCCGGTCCTCCAGCAGGTACCACTCGTAGGAGCGCACGAACGGGTAGACGCAGACGAACCGGCGAGGCTCCTCCTCGGCCAGGAACGCCGGGATGTGGCTCTTGTTGAACTCCGCCGGCCGGTGCAGCGCCATCACCGACCAGACCGGCTGCAGGTGCCCGCCGAGGCGGGTGCGCCGGAACCTGCTGTAGGCCGTCTGCAGCTGTTCGGCGGTCTCGGCATGCCACCAGATCAGCAGCTCGGCGTCGGCCCGCAGCGCCGAGACGTCGTAGGTCCCCCGGACGGTGACATCGGCGCCGGCCAGGTCGGCGAAGAGCTCCTCGACCTCGGCGGCCAGCTCCGGCCGGGGCGCCTCGCCCAGCGGCCGGCTGACCGAGAACACCGACCAGGCGGTGTAGCGGATGACATCGTTGAGCTCGCGAGCCTGCTTGCCGTCGACCATGCCTGTCATTCTCCTGACAGCCGCAGACCGGACAGCACCCGGTCGGCGGCAATGTGAGCTGATCGGATGCAGGCCGGAATGCCCACCCCGTCATAGCTGGCCCCGCACACCGCGAGGCCCGGGACGCGGTGCACGTCGGCCCTGATCCGGGCCACGCGCTGCCGGTGGCCGACGGCGTACTGCGGCAGGGCGCCACCCCAGCGCTGGACATGGCTGTCGACCGGCTGAGCCGTCACCCCGGTGATCCCGGCCAGCTCCCGGCGCACCACTGCCACCAGCTCGGCGTCGGCGCGCTGCAGCACCTGCTCCTCGCCGGCCCGTCCCAGCGAGGCACGCAGCAGCAGGACGCCCGACTCCGCGCCCACCCCCGGCCACTTCTGGGACGAGAACGTCATCGCCTTCACCGCCAGGCCCTCCACGGCGGGCACCAGGATGCCGCTGCCGGCGGGCAGCGCTCCCGGTGGCAGGCCGGCGAAGGCCAGCGTCACGATGGCCGTGCTGGCCGTCTCGATGGAGCGCAGCTCCGCCGCCGCGACCGGGGCCAGCTGGGCCAGCAGCGCCGCCGCCTTGCCGGCCGGTGTCGCCACCACCACCGCGTCCGCCGCCAGCCGCCGGCCGCTGGGCGCCGAACCGAGCGCCAGCTCGAATCCGGTCGCGGTCCGGCACAGCTCGCGGACCGGCGTCGACAACCGCACCTCGAAGCCGCCGCCCGCCGCCAGCTGCTCGGGCAGCCGGGCCAGGCCACCGGCCAGGCTGGTGAACACCGGCCCGGACGCGGGCGCGCCGACCACCGTCCCGGCTGCCACCAGCAGCGAGGCGCCGTCGCTCAGCCTGCTGGCCAGCGCCGGGATCGTCGCCTGCAACGACAGCTGCCTGGCCTGCCCGGCGTAGACGCCGCCGAGCAGCGGATCGACCAGCCGGTCCACCACCTCGTCGCCGAACCGCCGGCCCACCAGCTCACCCACCGAGATGTCCTCGGTCAGCGGCGGGTACGGCCCGCGGGCCGGCTCGTCCTCGATCGCCGCCACCGCCCGCGCGCTCAGCACCCCGCTGGCCCGGACCGCCTCGACGTCACCGGGCACCCCGATCAGCGTCCGGGCGGGCAGGCGGTGGTTGGCGCCCCCGCTGCGCAGCAGCGCCGCCGTGGTCAGCGGCGAGATCAGCTCCGATTCCAAGCCGGCCTCGACCGCCGCCCGGACGCCCTCGGGACGGCGCGCCAGCATCGCCTCGGCGCCGACGTCGACCCAGGCGCCGGCCACCTGGACGCGGCGCAGCTTGCCGCCGACCCGGTCGGCCCCTTCCAGCAGCACCACCTCGACGTCCGGCCGGGCGCACGAGATCCCGGCGGCGGCGCTCAACCCCGCGACACCGCCGCCGATGACGGCAATCCTGGGCATCGCTACAGCGAATGAACGAGCTCGACGACCCGGGTCAGCACGTCGGGATCGGTGTCGGGCAGCACGCCATGGCCGAGGTTGAAGATGTGGCCGGGGGCCCGGCGGCCCTCCTCGACTATCCGGCGGACCGCGCGCTCGATCACCGGCCAGTCCGCCAGCAGCACCGCCGGGTCGAGGTTGCCCTGGACCGCGGTGGCGCCGCCGATCCGCCGGGCGGCGACGTCGAGCGGGATGCGCCAGTCCACGCCGACCACCGAGGCGCCTGCCGAGCGCATCAGATCGAGCAGCTCGCCGGTGCCCACCCCGAAATGGATCTTCGGGATCCGGTGGCCGGCCAGCTCGGCGAACACCGCCTGCGAGTGCGGCAGCACGTACTCGGCGTAATCGGCGGCCGAGAGCCCGCCGACCCAGGAGTCGAAGAGCTGGATCGCCGACGCGCCCGCCTCGATCTGCACCCGCAGGAAGGTCGCCGAGATCTCGGCCAGCCGGCCCAGCAGGGCGTGCCAGACGGCCGGCTCGGAGTACATCAGCGCCTTCGTCCGGGCATGCTCCTTGGACGGCCCGCCCTCGATCAGGTAGCTGGCCAGGGTGTAGGGGGCCCCGGCGAAGCCGATCAGCGGCACGTCGCCCAGCTCGGCGACCAGCTGGCGCACCGAGAGCGCGATGTCGGCGACATCGGCCTCCTCCAGCCGGCGCAGCGCCGCCACGTCGGCGGCGGTGCGCACCGGATGGGCCACCACCGGTCCGGTGCCCGCGACGATCTCGATGTCGAGGCCGACGGCCACCAGCGGCACCACGATGTCGGAGAAGAAGATGGCCGCGTCCACGCCATGCCGGCGGACCGGCTGTAGGGTGATCTCGGTGACCAGGTCCGGCGTGCGGCAGGACTGCAGCATCGACGTCCCCTGCCTGAGCTTGCGGTACTCGGGCAGCGAGCGGCCGGCCTGGCGCATGAACCAGACGGGTGGGTGGGCGACCTGCTCGCCGGCCGCCGCGCGTGCCAGCAGCGAACCGGTGGCCCGGCCGCCGGGCGGCTGCGCGTCGCTGGTCTCCAGGGGGGTGGTAGTCATCGCCTCCATGGTCGCACGCGGACCCGGGCGCGGCGCGCCTCACGCCGTGCGGTTGGCCACCATGCGAAGTTCTCTTCGCGCACCTGGCGAATGCGCGCACACTGGTACTCGGAAGGGGACCCGCACGCTCATGTTGCCCGACTCTGGCTTGTCCGCGGCCGGCCAGCCCGCTGTCGAGAGCAGCGTGGACGCCGACGCGGTGCCGAGCAGCGCCCCAGAACCATTTCGCACCGCGATCAGCACCCTGCTGACCACCACGGTACGGCCGCAGGCCAGGGTCGAGCGGATCCGGCCCCCGCAGCGGCTGGCGCCCTGGACCTTCGCCGTCGCGGTGGACATCGTCCCCACCGGGAGCAGCTCTGCCAGCGGTCCCGAACCGGCCACCGGGCGCCTGGTGGTGCTCTATGACCCGGACGGCAGCGAGGCCTGGGACGGCGAGATCCGGTTGGTGGCCTACGCCCAGGCCGACCTGGCCCCGGACATGGCCGGCGATCCGCTGCTGCCGGCGGTGGGCTGGAGCTGGCTGACCGAGGCGCTGGAGCAGCGGTCGGCGGCGCACACCGCCGTCGGCGGCACCGTCACCCAGACCACCTCCACCCGGTTCGGGGACGTGCACGGCCCGACCAGTACCACCCAGCTCGAGCTGCGCGGCTCGTGGACCGCCACCTCCACCGACCTGTCGCCTCACCTGTTGGCCTTCGTCGACCTGCTGTGCGTCGCCGCCGGCCTGCCACCGGAAGGCGTGGCCGTTCTCGGTGACCGCTGACGGGACGGATTCCGAGCGCGGGGACAGCCCGCCGGATCTGGACGGCTCCCCCGAACCGGGGTCGGCCGAGCCGCCGGCGCTGTTGCTGCGGACCCCGCGGGAGGGCACCCCCCGCCCGGTCACCACGCCCGCCGAACTCGCCGAGGCGGCAGCGGGGCTCGCGGCCGGGCACGGCCCGGTGGCCATCGACGCCGAGCGCGCCTCGGGCTATCGCTACAGCCAGCGGGCGTACCTGGTGCAGCTGCGCCGGGCCGGTTACGGCACCGTGCTGATCGACCCGATCCCGTTGCCGGATCTCAGCCCGATCGACCAGGCGCTGGCCGACGCGGAATGGATCCTGCACGCCGCCTCGCAGGACCTGCCGTGCCTGGCCGAGGTGGGCATGCGCCCGCGCCGGCTGTTCGACACCGAGCTGGCGGGCCGGCTGCTGGGCTCCGAACGGGTGGCGCTGGGCACCATGGTCGAGCAATACCTGGGCATCTCGCTGGAGAAGGGCCACTCCGCGGCGGACTGGTCGACCCGGCCGCTGCCGCCGGACTGGCTGAACTACGCCGCCCTGGACGTCGAGCTGCTGATCGAGCTGCGCGAGGTGCTGGTGGCCGAGCTGGAACGGACCGGCAAGCTCGGCTGGGCCGAGCAGGAGTTCGCGGCCGTGCTCAACGCCGACCCGGCAGCTCCGCGCAGCGACCCGTGGCGCCGGACGTCCGGCATCCACAACCTGCGCAACCGCCGGCAGCTGGCCATGGTCCGGTCGCTGTGGCAGGCCCGGGACCGGCTGGCTGCCGAGCGCGACGTCGCCCCCGGCCGGACGCTGCCCGACGCCGCCATCCTGGCCGCGGTGAAGGCCAACCCGAAGGACGTGGCCGACCTGGGGAAGGTCACCATCTTCAACGGGCCGCGGCAGCGCCGGCTGGTCGGCTACTGGTTCAGCGCGCTCGCCGAGGGCCGCGACACCCCCGAGGACCAGCTGCCGCCGCTGGCGCAGGTCAGCGCCGATCCGGACGCGATGCCCTCCCCCGCGCGCTGGCGCGAGAAGGACCCGGCGGCGGCCCGGCGGCTGGCGGCCTGCAAGCAGGTGGTCACCGACCTCGCCGCCGAGCACCAGCTGCTCAGCCAGAACCTGCTGGCCGGGGACGTGATCCGCCGGCTGGCCTGGCGCTCGGTCTCGCCGGTGACCGAGGAGAACGTCCGGGCCCGGCTGGTGGAGCTGGGCGCCCGGCCGTGGCAGGTCGAGCTGCTGGCAGACCGGCTGCGTGCCGCCTTGCTTGCCCCGCCGTCCGCGCCCGCGGCGTCCGAGGTCCCGGCCTCCGGGCCAGCGGCGTCCGAGATCCCGGCGTCCGGGCCGCCGGAACCAGCAGCGGACGAGCCAGCCGGCTGAGCCACCGCGCGTCAGCCAGATCACAGCAACCCGCCGGAGCGCAGCCGTCCGCCGGCCGGTAAAGTTACCCATCGGTAACACTGTCGACCGGCACGCTTCAGGAGCCCGTTGTGACCGCACCCGCCACCGCACCCGCCACTGAGCCTGTTTCAGCTCCGCAGCGCCGCGGTCCCCGCCCGGTTCGTGAGGTGGTGTTCGTCGACGGCGCCCGCACCCCGTTCAGCAAGGCCGGCAAGGGCATGTACGCCGAGACCCGCGCCGACGACCTGATCGTCGCCGTGATCCGGGAGCTGCTGCGCCGGCATCCGGAGATCCCGCCGGAGCGGATCGACGAGGTGGCGATCGCGGCCAGCACCCAGATCGGCGACCAGGGCCTGACCATCGGCCGGGTCGCCGGCATGCTCGCCGGGCTGCCCAAGTCGGTGCCCGGCTACGCCATCGACCGGATGTGCGCCGGCGGCATGACCGCGGTCACCACGATCGCCGGCTCCATCGCCTTCGGCGCCTACGACCTGGCCATCGCCGGCGGCGTGGAGCACATGGGCCGCCATCCGATGGGCGAGGCCGCCGATCCCAACCCCCGGTTCCTGGCCGACAAGCTGGTCTCTCTCGACGCCCTGTCGATGGGCGCGACCGCGGAGAACCTGCACGACCGGTTTCCGCACCTGACCAAGGACCGCGCCGACCGCTACGCCCTGCGCAGCCAGGAGAAGGTCGCCAAGGCCTATGCCGAGGGCAAGATCCAGCCCGATCTGGTGTCGGTCGCGATCCGGTCCGCCGAGCAGGGCTGGGGGCTGGCGACCAAGGACGAGCCACCCCGCCCGGGCACCACGCTGGAGAGCCTGGCCGCCCTCAAGACCCCGTTCCGCCCGCACGGGCGGGTCACCGCCGGCAACGCCGCCGGTCTCAACGACGGCGCCACCGCCTGCATCCTGGCCAGCGCCGAGACCGCTGACGAGCTGGGGCTGCCGGTGCGGATGCGCCTGGTCGGCTACGGCTTCGCCGGCGTCGACCCCGAGCTGATGGGGGTCGGGCCCATCCCGTCCACGGAGCGGGCGCTGGCCAGCACCGGGCTGAGCATCGACGACATCGGGCTGTTCGAGCTGAACGAGGCCTTCGCCGTCCAGGTGCTGGCCTTCCTGGACCACTACGGCATCGACGACGACGACCCGCGGGTCAACCCGTACGGCGGCGCGATCGCCCTCGGCCACCCGCTGGCCTCCTCCGGCGTCCGGCTGATGACCCAGCTGGCCCGCCAGTTCGCCGAGCACCCCGAGGTGCGCTACGGCCTGACCGCGATGTGCGTCGGGTTCGGCCAGGGCGCCTCGGTGATCTGGGAGAACCCCCACCACGCAGCGGCGGACGGAGCGGACCTGTGAGCCAGCCTGTGAGCCAGCCTGTGAGCCAGCCCGGAAACGCCCCGGCCCCCACCCCGGAATTCCCCGACGAGGTCATCACCCGGGCCCTGGTCCGCTACGTCGAGGTTCCCGGCCTGGCCGGCGAGTTCGCGCTGATCACCCTCGACAACGGCCACGACCACACCCGGCCGTCCAGCTTCGGCCCCGCCGGCCTGCGCTCACTCGACGAGGCGCTGGACCAGATCGCGGCCCGTTGTCCGAAGGTCGCCGCCGTCGGCGTCACCGGCAAGCCGTTCATCTTCGCCGCCGGCGCCGACATCTCCGGGATCGGCCTGGTCACCGAACGCGCCCAGGCGCTGGCGATCGCGCAGGAGGGCCACCGGGTCTTCGCCCGGATCCGCGACCTCGACGTCCCCACCTTCGCGTTCCTCAACGGCGCGGCGCTGGGCGGCGGCCTGGAGCTGGCGCTGCACTGCGACTACCGCACCCTGTCCAGCTCGGCCGCGGCGATCGCCTTTCCCGAGTGCTTCCTCGGCCTGGTGCCGGGCTGGGGCGGGACCCAGCTGCTGCCCAACCTGATCGGCGCCGACAAGGCCGTCCGGGTGATCATCGAGAACGCGCTGAACCAGAACAGGATGCTGACCGCGAAGCAGGCTGCCGACCTCGGCATCGCCGACGTCCTGCTGGACTCGGCCGACTTCCTCGCCGAATCGCTGCGGTGGGCCGCGAAGGTCATCGACGGCTCCACGCCGGTCCAGCGGCCCGAGGTGGACCGCGGCGCCGGCTGGGACGCGGCGCTGGCCAAGGGCAGGGCAGCGGCGGACGCCCGGCTGCACGGCAGCGCGCCGGCGCCCTACCGCGCGCTGGAGCTGATCGAGCTGGCCCGGACCGCGGGCTTCGACACCGGCGCCGCCGCCGAGGACGAGGCGCTGGCCGACCTGATCATGAGCGACGAGCTGCGCAGCGGCCTGTACGCCTTCGACCTGGTGAACAAGCGGGCCAAGCGGCCGGCCGGCGCCCCG
>NZ_DASVSG010000024.1:0-36976 GCF_036388195.1 Jatrophihabitans sp.
CAGCCAGCCGCACGACGGCGGTGGTCGCGTCGCCGGCCTCAACAGCATCGTCGCCGGACGTGCCGCCGCCGGCCGCGTTAGCGCCGGAGTCGCCGTCGGCGGCCTGGGAACCGTGGCTGATCCGCCAGGGCCGCCGCTCCGGGCCGATCCGGCACCGGGCGAGCCAGTCCGGAACCGGGGACGGCCGCAGCTCGCCCGTGCAGCTGACCTCGACGGCGCCTGCGGCCTCGCGCGCGGTGGCCCCGGTCACCCCGCGCAGCGCCCGTACGGCAGCCTCCAGCTCACCGACGGTCAGGACGGGTGCTGCTGCCGGCGCCGGGATGAGCACGCCGTCCGGACGCAGCCGGGCCCGCCAGCCGCTCCGGACCGTGCCGAGCGCGCAGCTGCCCACCGCGCCGGGCAGTGACCCGCCCCCGGCCGCGACGACCTCGACCGGGTCCAGCAGGGCCGCCCGGCCCAGGACGACCGAGGCTGCGGCGTGGCCGAGCACGGCCGGGCCGAGGATGCCGAGCCGGGCCTGCGGGTCGGCATGGCTGACCACCCGGGTGCCGGCGTCCCAGCCCTCGCCGATCAGCTCCGCGGCCCGGGTGCGGTCGACCAGCGCCACGTCGGCGCCGTCCCACGCGACCAGGTCGAGCAGGTCGCGGCAGCTGCCGGGGACGAGGGTGACGCTGGCGCCGGCGGCCAGGGCCGGCAGCACCCCCAGCAGCAGGGCGGCGGAGGGCGGCACGCCGCCGACCACCAGGGACGCTCCCGGGGTCAGCCCGAGGATCTGGGTGGCGTGGTGGATGGCGTGCGCGACGGCGGACGGCGGCACGGTCACCAGCGTCGGGACGCCGTCCGCGCCGATCTCGGCGACCCGCAGGCCGTCCGCGGTGGCAGGCGCCTCGGCCAGGCAGCGGGTGACCCAACTCGGTGGCCAGCCGGGGTCGAGCAAGGTCAGCGGCCGTCCGCCGGCGAGCGCGGACAGCGCGGCTCCGAGCGAGCTGGCCTGGTCGAGCCCGACCAGCGTGACCGCGCCGGCATCGTCGGCGCCGGCCACTTCGACCGACTCGTCGCCGACCCTGATGCGGGGTCCGGGCCGGCCAGGCAGCAGTTCGGCGAGATCGGCACGCCAGCTGCCCGGATCACCGGTCATCGGGTCACCGGTCGGCGGATCACCGGCCATCGGATCACCGGTCATCGGGTCACCCGTCAGCGGGTCACCGGTCAGCGGGTCACCGGCCCGGCTGGCTCCTCCGGCGCGGCTGGCTCCTCCGGTGCGCGGCGTGCCGAGCGCGACCGCCGACAGCGGGTCGCCCGGCCGTCGCAGCCCGGCGTCGAGCAGCGTGAGCAGGTGAGCGGACAGGCGCTCCACCGTCGCGGCCTCGAACAGGTCGCTGCGGCCGCCGAGCGCGCCGCCCAGCTCCCCGCCGCCCTCGCTGACCTGCAGGGACAGGTCGAAGCGGATGGTGCCCGCTTCGGTGGACCGAGCCCGCCGGCCGGCCGAACCAGCCGAGCCGGCCGGACTCGCCGAGCCGGCCGAACCAGCCGAGCCGGCCGAACCAGCCGAGCTGGCCTGATGCACCGCGCTGGCCTGGAACAGCGGATGCACGGCAGGGTCGCGATCGCCCGCATGCTCGTCGACGAGGTCGTCCAGCGGGTAGTCCTGATGGTCGAGTACGGCGGCCAGGCCCAGCTGCGCTCGCCGGGCCAGCTCCTCCAGGGAGTCACCCAGACCGGAGATCCGCACCGGGAGGGTGGCGACGTAGTGGCCGATGACGTCATGGTCGGCCGGCGTCCGCCGCCCGGAGAACGGGACGCCGACCAGCACGTCGTCGATGCCGGAGTAGCGGCCGAGGACGGCGGCGTAGCAGGCGAGGATCACCGCGAAGGGCGTTCGGCCGGTGCTCGTCGCGAACGCCCGGAGAGCCGCGCCGCGCTGCCCGCTGAGGTCCAGCGGCGCCCAGGTGCCCAGGTTGCGGGGGTTCGCCGGCCGGTCGTGGTCCAGCGGCAGCACCAGCTCGGTGGCCGCGCCGCGCAGGTAGTCCCGCCACCACGCCGACAACGCCGCACGCTCACGGTGCAGCCGCTCGGCCTGGCCGCGGGCGACGTCGGCGAAGTCGTGGGCCAGCTCCGGACGCCCCAGCGGGCCACCGAACAGCGCGGCGCGGTAGCAGGCCCGCAGCTCGGCTTCGAGCAGCTCGATCGACTCGCCGTCGGCGACGATGTGGTGGGTCGCCAGGATCACGACATCGGCGCCGCCGGGTCCGCGCACCAGCGTCGCCCGCAGCAGCGGCGCCAGCCGCAGGTCGAACGGCAGGTCCACGACAACGGCGGCCAGCCCGGCGACCATGTTCTCGCGCTCAGCCCGGCTGGCGACCCGCCGCAGATCGACGGTGGTCAGCGGCACCGCGACCCGCTCGTGCACGAATTGCCGCGTCGAGCCTGCAGACAGCGGCGCGTCGGCGCCGGCGGACTCCACGAAGCAGGTGCGCAGGGCTGCCTGCCGGGAGGCCAACGCGTCGAGCGCGGCCTGCAGCGCGGTGGGGACGACCGAGCCCATCCGGACGACGCAGCCGAGGTTGTACGCCACGTCGTCCGGCTGCATGCGGTGCAGCAGCCACAGTCCCTGCTGGGCGCGGGTCGCCGGATGCAGGCCCGGTCCGGCCCGAGCCGCCGCGACTGCCGCCGGCCGCGCGGACTGCGCAAGCCTGGGCCGGACGAGCCGCTCGGCCAGGGCACGGCGGCGAGCGACGGTTGGGCTCGGCATGACGTGCGCTCCCAACTGTCCGGGACCTGCCCCGCGAGGCTCAGCGTGCGGTGGCGTCCTGGTACGGGGAGGGGACGACCGCGGCGAGGGTCTCGATCTGCCGGCGCAGCTCACGCACGTCCCCGGGGCCGCCGGCAGCCTGGGCGGCCAGGGTCAGCGCCTGGCCGACATCGGCGGCGAACCTGATCCAGGCGTTGGCGATCTGATCGTCTGCCTCCTGCTCGAAGCGCTCGAGCGCGGCAGACAGCTCGGTGCGGATGACGATCTCGCGATCGGCTGCCTGCCGGGCGCCCTCGCGGTGGGCGGTGCGGTAGGCATCCTCGGCCGCCCGGATGTCGGCGGTCTCGGTGGCGGTTCGCAACGCGGCGGCCGGCTCGCGCAGCGCCTCGTCGCACTCGCGCTGCACGGTGTCGAGGTTCTGCTGGGCCTCTGCGATCGCGTCCGATTGCTGGCGGGCCATCCGCTGCGAAGCTTCGTTCAGCGCCTCGTACAGGTCGGCGATCGCGGACCGGACGGTGACCGTCGGGCCCGACTGGCCCGGGCCTGCGTTACCGGGCTCCTTGTTGCTTGCGGTGGCTTTAGCGGCACGAGCCATGAATTCTCTCCTCACCCCATGAGCCGCTCGATGCGGCTCCTGCGCGGACCACGGCTGACTACGGCGCTCTGCAACAGGACGGTAGGCAGCTGACTGGTTTCGAAGATCAGGCCGAGCGAGGACGACCCACGAATCCAGCTACGCGTACCGTCCAGAGTGGCCCTTCTCACATCGCGTTGCGCGTCAACCTATCACCATGGAAGCCGCTGTCCATTCAGCGAGCCGGCGGGGAACCGCGGGGTCATGCCCGAGCGGTGACCACGATCCGGTCGCGCGGTCCCGTCTCCGGCTTCTCGAAGACGAAGACCTCGCTGGAGACGTCCCGGAACCCGCTCTCCTGGACCTGCCGCTCCATGTAGGACTGGGAGAGGAACCAGTAGGCCAGATCGGGGTGCTTCTCCACCTCGCCGTCGCCGGACCACGGCGGGTCGTTCGAGATGACCAGGACGCCTCCCTCGGGCAGCCAGGACTTGAAGCGCTGGAGAACACGCTGCAGGCCCGTCTCGGGGTCGTACAGGTGTCCCAGGCTGCCGTCGGCGTAGATCACCGTCCAAGGCTCGGCGGGCGGGGCCCAGTTGAGGATGTCCGCGCAGACGGCGTCGACGCCCTTGGCCTTGGCCAGCTCGACCGCGGGCTCCATCGCGTCCACGCCGAGCACCCTGACGCCGCCGGCGGCGATGCCGGCCTCGATCACACCATTGCCGCAGCCCACGCTGAGCAAGCGGGGATCGGAGCTCTCGGCGAGGAAGCCGCGGAGGATCTCGGTTATCGACTGCTGGTACGAAGGGCTGGACGTGGCCGGTGTGGTCACATTCCCCCGCGCGCCGCCCTTCTCCCAGATGTGATAGATGCTGGGCTCACCGGCGTTCGCGTCGTCCTCTACGTAGTACTCGCGGACCGCTCGGACCTGATCAGTGTCGGACATGTGGAACATCCCTTTCCTCGCGAGTGACCCTCATGCGGTGTGCGCCGAGAAGGTCGGCTGTGCAGTAACGCCTGCCGTCGTACCCCTAAACGGAGTGGTCGTCAACTCGGCCGCGCAACTGGCGGATAGCTGAGTCGCGATGGGCTACGCGCCGCTCTGCACAGGACAATGCTTCCTCAGGTGCCTACGCGGCTACCGCATCTCGTGGAACGGGTTGGCGGCAGTGTTACAGCACCGGGGCGATGCCCCACTGGGACATCGTGCTGCCGATGTCGGTGAAGCCCACTCCGGTATAGCAGTACCGTTGTGTATAGCCGACGCTGTAATTGGGGCAGATGGACCGGGTCCCGAACCCGAAGCTGATCGTGCCGACAGCCTTGACGCCGCCGTTGTTGTTCCATACCGGGCCGCCACTGTCGCCGGCGCCTACGGCGATCTTGCCGAACTGGCTGACGGCTCTGGAGATGCCGCAGATTCCCCGGCCCCCGACGGTCATGCATTGGTGGACGCCGGTGACTACCAGGGCAGTGGACTCACCCTCGTAGGCTCCGATGGTCTGCACGACCTCGTTCATCGCGACGTCTCCCCAGCCGGTGACGGTCCGTCTGAAGGGCGCCGACGTGCTACCGCCCCAGATCTTGTTGTTGCTACCGCCGTAGTTCTCTGTCCGGATCAGCGCGACGTCCTGTCCGTTCGTCGCGGTGTCGATGTAGGCAACCACCCCCATGCCGATGTTCGTGCCGATTCCGGGGCTGAAGCCGTCCCCGGTGTGGTTCCTGACCAGGTAGCCGATCTCGGAGTAGCAATGGGCCGCTGTCGCAAGGAAATCCTGTCCGTTGGCGGTGCTGCGCATTCCGAAGCCGCTGGTGCAGCCACTGCCACTGATGAAATCACCACCGTTCCAGGGAGCGGTGTCGTCGGCGCGGCCGGTGAAGTGCGCATCCTCGGAGCTGGCCCGCGCGACTGCCGTCACTGTGAGGAGGTCGCCGTATCGATGGTTGAGCAGCTGCTTCGAGTGGGCAAGGGCAGTCGAGGCCGATGCCGACTTGGTCGATCCCAGGATCTCGACCTGGACCCGACCGCGCGCCGCGTCGGGATACCACCGCTGCAGCCGCACGCCTTCACGAGCCAGCGACGCATGGTCTGCGGCGAGCCGGTCAACGAGGGCGAGCTGGTCGCTCCAGGTGTGGGGGGCAAGGCGGAAGCTCGGTTTCCTATCCAGTGGAAGAGCCGTGAATGCCTTCATCGCGGCCGGGTCCAGCCGGGTCAGGTAGATCGTGGGCTTCTTACCGCTCTCGCTGAACACCACTCCACCGAAGGTCGAGCGGAACGATGCCCGCGCGAGGGTGTTGATGATCCCGCCTCGGGTGCTCTGCGCCGGTACTGGCTTGGCCTTGGCGACCGTCGAGAGGAGCGACCCGGACGGCGCTCCGTGGGCGGCGTCGGAGGGTGAGACAGCTAGCGTGCCAGCCAGCAACACCGCCGCCGCCACGCAGAGGTACCTGACCGCATGTCCGCGTGACCGAGGCCGGCTGGGATGGGTGAGCGTGAATCTGCTAGCCGTCATGATTTCTCCCTAGTACGAATGCCGAAACTCACCGGAGGTCAATCTCGACGGTGCTGAGGGGAACCTAACGTGCTCACACGTTGTCGCCGCCGCCACGGCGGGAACTGCTCGAAAGATGGCACAGTTCTGTACTAGTCGGCGCGTTGCGCGTTGAGCTGGCGACAACTGAGCTAGCCACTGGTCGTCGCCAGGACGCTCGATGGCACGTTCGCGACGTTGGCCAGTTTGGTAGCAGACGTCTTCGCTACAGCTGAGAAAAAAACAGCACCTCCACGGTCGACGGCGACCAGGTTCCGCCGTTGAGGCATCCTCACCCCGTCGGCCGGGGCAGGCCTATCGGGTTGGGATACGGAACGACCCCACCGACGGCCTCGGCCAACGGCGTCAGCAGCTGCGCCAGCCGGCTCTGCGCGGCCGGGCCGAGCGCGGTCCACGGCTGGGCGGCCAGCCGGTCGGTGCGGCTCTCCACGGCCCGGTGCGCTGCCTCTCCCTCGGCGGTGGGCCGGCCGTCGTCGGCCAGCCAGCCGCGTCGCGCCAGAGCCCGGGCCGCAGCGTCCCACTCGCTGTCGGTCCAGCCACGGGCGGGTTGCAGCTGTTCGCGGCCGCCGTACAGCGCGTCGCGCAGCACCAGCGCCTGACAGCCGTCCACCTCGGCGTCGACCAGCGCGATGACGTGCCCGTCGCCCCGGTGCTCGCGCAGCACCGTGGCGGCCTGCCACAGCCGGGCGAGTGGGTCGGTGGGGCGGGGCAGGGCGGCATTGGCCGCGCCGAGCACCCGGCCATCGGTCACCGCTGCTTGGGCCGCCGTCTCCAACAGGCCGGCGGCCTCCGCCCACCGTTCCGGCTCGTAGGGCAGGACCGTCCTCAGGTCGGCGACCGCGCCGTCGAGGCGAGCGGCGAGAGCCTGTTCCGGCGACGCCCGCTGCCACACGTCGGGCACGGCACGGGCCACCATGGCCGGAGCGAAGGAGAAGAACGCGGCGGTGACCGGTGCGGCCGTCACCGCGCCGAGCGGAGCGGCCCGCCCGGCGAAGTAGCCACGCCAGAAGCCGCGCAGTCCGGCGCTCTCGAAGGCGGCCCGGGCCTGGGTGCCGAAGTAGGTGACCGCGTGCAGTGGCTCGTACAGCTGCCACAGGTGTCGGGTGAACTCGGTGGACATAGCGCCGATCCAAGCGCAGCGCCTGCCTGCCGCGCTACGTCAGCAGCGCTCACCCACGAGGAACTGGTGCAGGACGTGCCGCTCACCGCTCACCTAAGAGCGCGTGCCGGCCGACCCCGCCGTACCCGGAGTCCAAGTCAGCGGCGATGTAGACGTGGCGTACGAGCGAGCGGACCTGTGTCTGACGCCCTGTTGGGCAGGGCAGACGATGAGCCTTCTCGCCGATGCTGGCCGTATCGCGTGACAAGGGCGCGGCGGCGGTGGGCGCAGTGGGTGGCGATCGGTGCGAGACTGCAATCAGCGGCACTGCGCTCCAGGCGCCGACGTACGGATGGAGCACCGATGTCTAACCTCCAGCGCACAGCGGTTCCGCTATGGTCGCTCGGCATCAAACCGGCCCAAGCCGAGCGACTTGTCCACTGCTCGGCGACGACCGTGGCCCGGGTCGCTCAACTTCGCAATGCACTCGCAGCTTTTAATTCGGCACCCCTGGTCACACTTAAGACCCACTCGCTGCTTGCGAAAGGTAGAGCTTAGGCCGCGGAGTGCACCTCGACAGCGCGAGCCCGTTCGCGACCCACCGCCTACGGATAATGCACTGCGGTCGCGCGCCCGCGTCACCGCACTACTTTGGACGAGGTTACGCCATCACAAAGGATCGTCGTCTAATGTTGGCGTCGAAGAAACCTCAGAAAACACATCTGCGCGGTCGTCGCGCACATACGACAGCCAACGATGTAGCCGTGGCAGCGCTTCTAGGTCCTCTAGAGCCTCTGAATACTTGCGGTCTACCGTCTCCTTAACATACTTGGCGAGGCCACTTTCCCAAGGATTGTTCAACAGATAGGTCAACTGATCGGCGAGATCACAACCAACCTGTTCGGGACAAGACCTAGGGAAATCAGCTGTCTGGAGATACCTGTGAACGATAGTTGGTCGATCCAGCTCGACCTCATTTTTTGCCCCACGCAATTGATGCACCCGGTCCCACTGCCCTTTGCTACCACGATAGTTTGACACCTCGGACCAGTCATTGAAGACGCCGCCAACGTAGTCGGACGCCTGCGCGCCAGCCAGCCAGCGGTCCAATCGATTGCCAATATCATCATCCGAGCCCATGAATTTGCCCGCGCTCGCTCCGGACGTAGCGACGATTTCAAGGATCCTTATCGATAGGACGCCGGTAGAGTGCTTCATTGACAGGATCTCAGCATAAACGTCTGGCGCTACGCCACCGTTCCGCGCGCGCCTCGCGCCATCTCCAAAATCCAGTTCCCAAAGCATCGCCTTTGTACTTCGCCACAGGTACTCTGCAATGCGTTGTTGCACGGAGGACCGACGACGCCCCGCCTGCTCGTAAGGTATCAAGTTATCGCACTCTATTGCCAGCAGGATTGACAGGTGGTTGAGCAGATCGGCAGCTAGGATAGCTTTATCATCGTTAACCCGCTTACGAAGCGCTTGTTGGTTCCATCTCATGTCATGACCGTCAATAAAGTCATCCTTCAACAGCCGTGCTAGCTGTGTCATTTCCACCGCGGCTAGTGTCATCGGTATCAAATTGCCGCGCGCGCGCATCCAAAGTTCAAAGGATGACAGATCGATATCGAGGCGGCTCGCGTCAGTCTCAGCCGCCATAAGGTCCACGTAGCACCAGAACAGAAATTCGGACGCTCGGAACCTGTGCTCATCCTCCAAACGACTCGATACGTAGAACCGAACAACCTCGTCGAAATTTCCCGCGATTACACTGAACATAACCGGAAAAACCGAGTCCGAGTAGAATTCGAGATACTGACGCTCTAGCGTCTCCCGCACCTTTCGGGGGCCTGAACCAGTAAACGCTGAGGCACCCGGCCAATCGCGACTAAGTTCATTGTCCACTTAGCGGTCCCGAGTACTGATGGCCGTTGTAGTGCTGCCTGCCCCTAAGCTGGGCTAGGTTCGGAGTTGGACGACGCTGAAGATCGTCATTGGCTGCAACCGCCAAGGTAAGGGTCATACGTGCTCTCTGGACTGTGCCCCGTCCTGCACGGTGAAAAACCCCGGGATCGACCCAGAGCGCATCGCCAGGCTTCATAGGCACCGCAACCATCTGTTCCTTGAGTTCGGGAAAATCGGACTCGTCGAGCCACTTCCCCCCGCCGTTGTCTCGAGCGGGAATGCTCCATAAATGCGACGCCGGGACGATCTGGGGCCATGCAGACCAATCGTCGAATCCGAGAATTGGAATGATCAGAGTAAGGTACGAGGGCAGTAGACGGCATGAGTCTGCATGTATTCGATGCGATTTTAACTCGGTCGAGCAAACCGTCGTTAGGTGGTTATGCCGATTGAGAATCAAGACCAAGTTCTCGCCAAGCAACTCAGCCGCCGAGTCGATTAGCGACTTCTCGATCTTCAGGGCCTCCAACAATCCGATGTGCTGAACGGCGTTGTCAATTCGTGGCATCTGGGCCTCGGCGGGCTGATTCCCGAACCAACTCTCCACTCGACCGCAGAACGCATGGGTCACGGCATTTCGCACAACCGCATATCCCGCCGTCTTCATAAGCATTTGCAAGGTGCGACTAGGCACGGAGGAGCCCCATCGAGCGGAGGTAGTTCGTGATAGCGGTGGAATCTCGTATCAGTTCCCGGTAACGTCCGGGTGTTCCATAGTCAAAAGTAGGGTACGAGGATGGATGCACCACCGCGGTCACGTCCCCTCTGTGGACAAGGTGAGGCATTACGTCGAGTTCCAGCGACTCCTCACCTGTTAGGAGCTGACGCATGAGTGCTACATTCACTTCATAAATTCCGCTCGACGAGGCCTTGATGGGTGAGCCGCTAGGTGCTATGCCGTCGGCTTCGCCCCAGTGCGTGACGAATGCCTTGTCCCGCTCCTCTGAAACCCCGATCAGCTGCTCATTCTGCGTGCTGTGCAAAGTCAAATGCTGCCGAATAGGGCCCTCAAAAGTGGGAAGTTTGGAAATGGCGAAAATGTCAAAGGGAACCACCGTGTCACAATTCATCACAATAAGTCTTTGGGCGGTTGCTGCATACAATAAGCGGCGAAGGGCCACGCCGGTCCCGCGTCCAGGATCTTCTACCCAGTGGGTATGTCCCTCGCCCGCGGGTGTATACGCTCGCAACTGAGCCAACTTCCACTTTTCTGTTACTACCCAGAGGGGTACGCCATTCCGTTTGCATGCCGCCATCATATATGCAAGAAGGCCGTATTCGTTCGGCGTCAGGGGGAGCAACGCCTTAGGCCTTCCATGGAAATCGTCGCCCATGCGAAGATGTTGCCCCCCGGACAGGATGCCGACGCCGAATTCGCTCACGTGACCGTCCCCCTCCGGCACGGCAAGGTGGATGAATACCTTTCCTCTCCGCGCCCGGCCGTCCATGTGACCGTAACACTTAGGTCCTCCATGCTTTGGGTGGTCGTTGACGGACGAGTATCGATGAGGACCCAGGAGCGAGACCCGGTGTCCTTTCCAAGCAACCGACCCCCAAGTCGCGAGATTTCCACTTCACCCAGCTTGTCGAACGGACCCCGAAGTTGCGAGACTTCCGCATCACGAAGCTTGTTGAGCGGGTGCCGGAGTCGCATGGTCTTCGCTTCATCGAGCTTATTGGACGGACCCACATCTTGCATGTGAAGTGACACTTCTTCCACTAGCGCGAATGTAGGCCCAAGATAGCTCGCATCGACCCAAACGATCCATCGGTGATCGGCGTCGATTTGCCATAAGTAACTAGATACCTTAATCTTCAACCCGTGGCGTTCAAGTGCGTCATCGCGACGCTGTTGCAATGTCTTCTCGTTCAACTCTCTAATGGCAAAGGTAAGACCCCCCAGCGTCACGAATGCAGCGAACCAACCGGAGACAGGTCCAGCAGCGCCCCAATCGACTATTACGGGCCACCACGCAAAATGACCCCAAGGGACTTTGTACAAGATCACAAGAACGGCGGTGAACAGGAGCAGCGGTAACCAGACCGCCGACAGCGCTGAGGTCAACCTGCGGAGGAGCTGGTGCCTAGTCACGCAGCTACCGTATACGCGGCGCGGCCCTCTGGACACTGCCTCTACGCGTCCTCGATGTCTCTAGCGGGGATCACTTACGGTAGGGCGTGGTGGCTGTACGAGGTATCGTGGTCGCTCCGCCGTCCGAATACAACCAACGGGCTGACGGCGCAAGCCAGACTGCGGACGGCTCGGCTCAGATTGTTCGCCCACGGCCCCATCAGGTTTCCGCATAGCCACGCAGAAGCCGAGCAGCCCAGCGCTCTCGAAGGCAGCCCGGGCTTGGGTGTCGAAATAGGTGACCGCGTGCAGTGGCTCGTACAGCTGCCATAGCTGGCGGATGAACTCGGTGCACAATAGCGCCGATCCAGCGCAGCGCCGGTGCCTGTCCCGCTACGCCAGCAGCGCCAGACAGCGCTCGGGGCTTTCCACATGCGCGTTGTGGCCGAGGCCGGGCAGGGTCACGATCGGCACGCCGAACTGGCCGAGCTGCTCGTCGCTGTCCATCGGGTCGTGCTCGCCGCGCGCCAGCGTGACCGCCGCCGGGGAACGCGTCACCAGGCCGGCCATGTCCGGCGCTCCGACCTCGAAGGCCCGCGGGTCCAGCGCGAGGCGCCACCGGCCGTCCTCCTGCACCAGCCCGGCCGTCACCGCCGGGTCGTCGGCGGCCAGCAGGCCCGCCAGCCCGGACACCCGCAGGTGCCGCTCGGCAGCCTCGTCGCGCGAGTCGAACCACGTCACCGGCCGCCGGGCCAGCGCCTGTGCCTTGTCGAGCTCCTCGTCGGTCCAGGCGACCTTGATCCCCAGCCCGCAGACCGCGGCCACCGGCGCCCCGGCGGCGGCCAGCGCGAGGCCGACCACCCCGCCCAGGGAATGCCCCAGGACGACGGTCCCGGGTTCCACGAGGGGGCGAACCGCCGCGGCCAGACCGTCGAACGTGTACTCCGGCAGCGGCGCCGAGCCGCCGTGCCCGGGCAGATCAGGTGCCAGCCAGCGGCCCGGCCACCGGTCTGCCAGCACCGGTTGCCACCCGGCCCAGACGTCGCCGGTCGCGCCGAGTCCGTGCAGCAGAAGCAGCAACGGGTCGCCGTCCCCGCCGCTGAGCACCCGGAGGTCGTTGTCCATACCGGGATTCTGTCATCCCAGGTCGGCTCCGTTATCGGGGCCGGCATCCTTCTGCACTGCTCAGCCCGGCGTAACGGGAGGTCGGTCAGCGACGGTCGCGAGCGCGGTGGAGTCGTCGAATGGCGTAACCGTGGGATCCGATCAAGGCCCGGAGCGTTCATCGATTGCCCAGGTTTTGAATAGGTCAAAGATGGTGGAGCTGAGGGGATTCGAACCCCTGGCCCCCTCGATGCGAACGAGGTGCGCTACCGGACTGCGCCACAGCCCCCAACCAGTCCTGAAGGTTACCAGCCCCGGCATCGGCCCCTGCTAGGGACCGGTCAGGCGAGAGGAACCCTGCCCAACGCGGTCCGAGACGCCGTCACACCGCCCGGCGCATCGACCGCTCGTCGAACTGCTCTTCGACGTACAGGCCGGTCAGGTCCACCGTGTCGGCCATCCCGCGCAACTCTATGTCCTCGTCATCGATCCGGACCACCGTGTCGGCGTCGACCCGGTACGGAAACTGCTCGGTCGCGTTGTACCCCCGCGGCGTGGTGAGGCCGGACCGCTGCTGGCGCTGCTGCCGCCGGTCGTGGTCGCGCAGCGCCTGGTTGCGCAGGAACAGCAGGTAGCTGGCCAGCGAGGCGAGGAACAGCAGCCCGAACGTCCAGGCCAGCGCGCCACCGGCCGCGATCCCCCACAACAGGCCGATGATCGTGCCAGCCGTGAGAACGGCCAGCGATCGCCGCCGGCGCGCCATCATCTGACGACGAGCGTCGGACATGTCGGCCTTGGCGATCTGGTCGGGGTACATAACTGCCTCCATGGCGGCGGGCACCGGACGACGGCCCGCGGGTGGAACCTGCGGCCGCGACGGGCCGCCGGGGATGAACACTTGAGCATGGTTGGCCGGCCGGCGGCCGGCTCGGTCCTCAGCCGCGGCCGACCGGGTCGAGGTGGCGATCGGGCTGCGGGCCGACAGCGCCCGCATGGCGCCGCCGAACCGGGCGACCGACCGCTCGCCCGCCCGATCGTCCTTGTGCTTGACCAGCATCGGGATCACGACGATCAGCCAGAGGACGGCCAGCACCAGCACCGTCATCGTCGGCGAAATCATCCGGCCCTCTCCTGTCCCAAGCCGTCACAGCTCTGCAGGCAACGCTAAGACGCTGCTTCGCCCGATGTCCGCAGGCGCGCCGGGTGTCAATGTCAAGTGCCGCTTTACGGTTTCGGGCAGGCGCGGATCCGCGTCGCAGAACCTGCCTCGCACGCCGATCGTGAGCAGCGGCCTCAGCCCGGTGGCACCGGCAGGCCGCTCAGCCGGGACAGGGTCGTGCCGCCCTGGATCTCTTCGGTGGTGATGGCGAAGGACAGGTGATCACGCCAGCCGCCGTCGATGTCGAGGAACCGTTCGTGGTAGCCCTCCTGGCGCAGCCCGAGCTTCTCCACCACCCGGATGCTGGCGAGGTTCTCCGGCCTGATGTTCACCTCTACCCGGTGCAGCCGGGCCTCGGTCAGGCAATGGTCGATGGCCAGCGCCAGCGAGGTCGGCGTGATGCCCCGGCCGGCCACCTCGGAGTCGATCCAGTACCCGACGCTGCAGGAGCGAAGCGCGCCGCGCACCACGTTGGACACGTTCAGCTGGCCCACCAACCGCTCGCCGTAGACGATGCCGAACGGCAGCATGGTCCCGAGCCGGGCCGCCGACCGCAGCCGGGAGAGCGTCCGGTGATACTCCCGAACCGAGTTGCGGCTTTCCCACGACTGGTTGGACGTCGGCTCCCACCGCGCAAGCCATTCGGCGTTGGCCAGCCTGCTCCGGCTCCAGGCGCGGGCATCCCGGCGGTACAGCGGCCGCAGCGTCACCGGCCCAGCCACCAGCATCGCCGGCCAGCCCGGATGAAGCTGCGACATCTCAGCGCTGGGCGAGCATCAACGGGTGAACCGTCACCCGCGACCCTGGAACCACCTCGGTCGTGTCCTCATCGATGACGATCAGGCAGTTCGAGGCTGCCAGCGCCGCCACCAGGTGCGACCCGTTGCCGCCGACCAGCGAGACCGAGTACCGGCCGTCCGATTCCCGGTGCAGCAACCCGCGGCGGAACTGCCGCTTGCCCTCGGGGCTGTCCATCCGCTCCAGCGCCATCGCCTGGATGGTCTGCCGGTGCACGTTCCGCTTGCCGAGCAGCTTGCGGATCGCCGGCCGGACGAACACCTCGAACGACACGAGCGACGACACCGGGTTGCCGGGCAGGCAGAAGATCGGCGTCCGTTCCCTGCCCAGCGTGCCGAAGCCCTGCGGAGAGCCCGGCTGCATGGCGATGTTGGTGAACTCCACCGTGCCGAGCTGGCCGAGCGCTTCCTTGACGATGTCGAAGGCGCCCATGCTCACCCCGCCGGTGGTGATGATCATGTCGGCGCGCAGCAGCTGGGAGTCCAGCACGTCGAGCAGCCGGGCATGGTCGTCGGGGATGATGCCGACCCGGTAGGCGTCGGCGCCGGCATCGCGGGCAGCTGCCGCGAGCATGTAGGAGTTGGAGTCCGAGACCTCGCCGAAACCGGCCTGCTTGCCGACGTCGACGAGTTCGGAGCCGGTCGAGATCACCACCACCCGCGGGCGTGGCTGCACCAGCACCCGGTCATGCCCCACCGCGGCGAGCAGGGCGATCTGCTGCGGGCCCAGGATCGCTCCCGGCGCCAGCGCCAGCGCGCCGGCGGCCAGATCCTCACCGGCCCGCCGGACGCATTCGCCGGTGCGTGCCGGGCGGTGGATCTGCACCCGGGCCACCCCCCGGTCGGTGTGCTCGAGCGGGATGACGGCGTCCGCGCCGGGTGGGATCGGCGCGCCGGTCATGATCCGCATGCACAGCCCCGGCCCCATTCCGGACACCGACCGGGCGCCGGCGAGCACGTCGCCCACGACCGGGAGCGTGACCGGCTGCGCCTCGCTGGCTTGCCGCAGGTCCACCGCCCGCACCGCGTACCCGTCCATCGCGGCGTTGTCGAAGCCGGGCAGCGGAGCGTCGGCGACCACCTCCTCGGCCAGCAGCAGCCCCTGGGCGTCGAGCAGCGCGAGCTGGATCGGATCGATCGAGCCGATGTTGGCCAGCACCTTCGCCAGCTGGTCGGCGACCGGGCGCAGGCCGGGCCGGGCATTGCTGGGTCGGTCAGCGCTGGGCCGGTCATTGCTGGGCTGGCTGCTGCTGGGCTGGCTGCTGCTGGGCCGCGGGGCGTCCTGGGGACCGGGTGCCTCAGCGTCAGCCGGCACCACCGGAATGGTTTCGGTCGGCCACTCGCTGCTCTCGCTCACTGCGGTGCGCTCCTACGGCTCGGGCGGCGGTGCGGGACCGGTCTGGTTGCCATCCAGGGTGCCAACAGCTACTCCAGGGTGCGGACGAATTCTCTCAGCCAACCGGAGAAGTCCGCGCCCAGCTCCGGGTGTTCACACGCCAGCCGAACCACCGCGCGCAGGTAGTCCTGCCGGTCACCGGTGTCGTAGCGGCGGCCGGAGAACACGACTCCGTGTATCGGCACCCCATCCTGCCCCAGCGTCCGCATCGCATCGGTCAGCTCCAGCTCGCCACGCGCACCCAATTCGGTGCGGCGCAGGGCGTCGAAGATCTCCGGCGGCAGCACGTACCGGCCGATGACTGCCAGGTTGGACAGCGCCTCCTCCGGCTTCGGCTTCTCGATCAGGGTCTCCACGGCGATCACCCCGTCGACCACGTCGCCGGCCGGTTTGATGCTGCCGTACAGCGAGATCGCCGCGCCCTCGACCTCGATCAGCCCGACCACGATGCCACCCTTCTCGGCCTGGACGTCCAGCATCCGGGCCAGCAGGACGTCCCGCTCGTCGATGATGTCGTCGCCCAGCAGCACCGCGAACGGCTCGTCGCCCACGAACGCCTCGGCGTAGGACACCGCATCGCCCAGGCCGCGCGCCTCGGGCTGGCGGGTGTAGTGCATGCGGGCCAGCTCCGCCGAGCGGCGGACGCGGGCCAGCCGGTGCTTGTCACCCTTGCGCTCCAGCGCGTCCTCGAGCTGCGGGGCGGCGTCGAAGTGGTCCTCGATGGCTGTCTTTCCCCGGCCGGTGATGATCAGGACATCGGCCAGGCCCTGCTCGGCGGCTTCGGCGACGATGTACTCCAGCGCGGGCACGTCCACCACCGGCAGCAGCTCCTTGGGCACCACCTTGGTGGCCGGGACGAACCTGGTGCCGAGACCGGCCGCCGGAATGACTGCCTTGCGGGCACGGGTGGCGGGTTGGGCCTGCTCTGCGGAGCTCATACAGCGAGACTAGTCAGGTGACCGACAAGACTGCGCTGCGCACGGCCGTCGCGGCGGCCCGGGCAGCACGCACCGGGCAGGAACGCGAACAGGACCGGGCTGCGATCCGCGCGCACGTGCTGGCCTGGTGCCGGGCGGGCCGGATCCCGTCGGGCAGCCTGATCGCGGCGTACGAGCCGCTGCGCACCGAGCCCGGCTCCACCGAGTTGCTGGCCGATCTGGCAGCCGAGGGATACCGGCTGATCGTGCCGGTCACGCTGGCGGATCGCGACCTGGACTGGGCCGCCTGGAGCCCTCCCGGCCGGTCGGAGTCCCGACTGGGGGTGGACTCGGTCGCGGCGGCCGCGCTGGTGCTGGTTCCGGCGTTCGCGGTCGACCCGGCCGGTCACCGGCTCGGTCGCGGCGGCGGCTCCTACGACCGCGCGCTGGCCCGGGTGCCCGCTGGCACGCCGGTCGCCGCCCTGCTCTACCGCGACGAGCTGATGCCCGACGTCCCCGTCGAGAGCTGGGATCGGCCGGTCACCGCGGTGGTGACGCCGGACGGCTGGCGGGATCTGGCCGGCAGCTGAGCGGGCAGGCAAGGACCCGAGTGGACGCGGGAACGGTCCATGACGCACCATTGTTGGCAGTCGCAGCACGAGAGTGCTAAGTCCTGCAGGCCACCGCAGCATGTGAAGGAGAGCCCGAACAACCATGCCGACGTACCAATACGCCTGTACCAGTGACCAGTGCGGCCTGCGCTTCGAGCGGGTCCAGGCCTTCACCGACCCGGCTGTCAGCGAATGCCCCGACTGCAACGAGCGGGTGCGCAAGGTCTACGGCTCCGTGGGTGTGGTGTTCAAGGGCTCTGGCTTCTATCGCACCGACAGCCGGGACGCCAAGGCAGGCGCCAACGGCAAGTCCGACGCCGCCGCCGGCAAGGACGGGACGAACGCAGACGCCGGCAAGGGCAGCGAGGCTGCCAAGGGTGATGCCGGTTCGGCGACGAAGTCCGCTGATTCCACCAGCTCGGGCACAGCTACCTCCAAGGGTGAGTCGTCGAAGTCTGCCGCCGCTGTCGCCAGCTGAGCACGCCTCCCCCTGCCTAGTCCAGGCCGCTTTCGCCGGCTGTGGATGACGGCAGGGTTGTCCACAGATTGATCGGGCGGACGTTCTAGGCGGGTTTATCGGGCCACGCTCAGGGCATGGTCCTCATTCCGTCCCGCTTCGCCGGGCGCCTCTCGTTCCTCGCCGGTCGGCCTCGCCGCATCGCGGCCGTGCTCTGCCTGGGGCTGGCGGTGGTGTCGGCGCTGACTTCGCACGCCCCGCCTGCTGGAGGCCATACCTCGGCCGTCGTGGTGGCGGCCAAGCCCTTGCGCCCGGGGACCGTGCTCGCGGCGACAGACCTGGCAGCCGTGCTCTGGCCAGCCGCGATCGTGCCGGCTGCCGCGGTTCCCCGGCTCTCCGACGCCCTGGGCCACGTCGTGGGCGCCGCGATGAGCCGTGGGGAGCCGCTGACCGCCGCCCGGTTGCTGGACACCGGTATCTCGGCTGCCCTGGGTCCCGGTCAGGTGGCTCTGACGATCGGTCTGGCCGGCGGCAACCAGGCCGCCATCCTGCAGGCCGGCGCCGTGGTCGATCTCTATGCGGCGAACTCTGACAGCGCTCTCATCCAGGGACAGCCACCGCCCATCGCCAGCCGGCGGCTGGGCGCGGATGTCCGGGTGCTTGCTGTCCTGCCGCCCTCCGAGGACGGAGCAACCGGCAGCAGCGGGCCGAGCCTGGTCATCGCCGTCGATCGCGGGACGGCGGCCCGGCTGGCCGACCACCCGGCCGGACAATTCGTCGCTAGCCTGGTGCCTCCGTCATAGGGCCGCACGGCGAGCTCAGCGTCGACGCCCCGGCCTGCCATGGGAGGGGAAACATGATCAAAGGCTTCCGCGACTTCGTGCTGCGCGGCAACATCGTCGACCTGGCGATCGCCGTCGTGATCGGCACCGCCTTCGCCAAGGTGGTGGACACCCTGGTGTCCTCGATCATCCAGCCGATCCTCAACGCGCTGCCCGGTGTCTCGGTGAACGGGCTCAGCTACACCATCAGGGGAGGTGCGCTGGCGTCCAAGACCACCATCAACTTCGCCACCATCATCAGCTCGATCATCGTGTTCGTGCTGACCGCGGCCGTCGTGTACTTCCTCGTCGTGGTGCCGATGGCCAGGATCCAGCAGCTTCGAGCGACCGGACAGGCGCCCGAGCCGGAGGCGGTCCCGGAAGACACCCTGCTGCTCCGCGAGATCCGGGACGCCCTCGGCGCCCGGCCCTCGGACGGCACCGCAGGACCGACGCCAACCAATCCGGTGCGCTGAGGCGCTTTGCCCGCGTCCGGCCGGGGCCGCCTCTACTCCTGGTGCGGCGGCTGGTCCCATCGTGGTATGGCGGCTGGTCCCATCGTGATGCGGCGGCTGGCTCCTGGTGCGGCGGTAGGTCACTCGTGGTGCGGCGGCCGCTCGGCCAGGTACCAGTCGTCGCCGTAGTCGGCAGGGCCGTCACCCCACCCGAGATCCTGCTCGTCGGTGGACCGCTGGGGCAGCAGATCCCCACCCGGCTGGCGGTGGCCCCCTTCGGAAGGCAATGATGGGACCTGAAGCGTATTGCTGTCAGAGGGCTCGGGGGGTTGCTGACTGTGCTTCGACTCGGCCACCCCATCAGTGTGCCCGTTCTGTTCTGAACATCACGAGGAGGCCAATCATGTTGGACAAGTTGAAGAAGATGGCTGACCAAGCCAAGGAGAAGGCCGGCCCCATGGCGCAGCAGGCCAAGGAGAAGGCCGGCCCCATGGCCGAGCAGGCCAAGGAGAAGGCCGCCGAGCTGGCAACCAAGGCGGCTCCTGCGGTGTCCCAGGGAGTGGGCAAGGCGGCCGGCAGCCTCGACAAGGCCACCAAGGGCCGCTACACCGACAAGATCGACAAGGTTCAGGGCGTTGTCCACCAGACCGCGCAGAAGGTCGGTGACCGGAACACCGGCACCGTCGCACCGCCCGTCACGCCGGTAACCGACGTCGGCCAGCCGGCCGCGGTGGTCATCCCGCCCTCGCCCGGGGTGATTCCGTCCGAGCCGGTGGTCACGCCGCCGGCGGCTCCGTTCCCGACCTCGGAGGCGGAGCCGAGCCTGGACTCGCCGACCACCAACGTGAACGGCCGCGAGGACAAGCCCCAGATCTGATGCACGCCCAGGTCACCGTCCGGTATTGGGCTGGAGCCCGCCGGGCGGCTGGCCTGGCCTCAGAAGTGCTGCCGGCAGCCACCCTCGCCGAACTGCTGGCTCAGCTGAAGGCCCGCCCCGGGTTGGCGGAGGTGGTCGCGGCGAGCTCGGTGCTGGTGGATGAGGTCCATCCGAGCCGGGACGACGTACCGCTGCCCGCGGGCGCGGTGGTGGACATCCTGCCCCCGTTCGCGGGCGGGTAGCCGTCGGGCAAGTAACCCCCCGGGCAGGTAGCCCCGGGCAAGTAGCCCCCGCGCAGGCAGCCCCCGGGCAGATAGCCCCCGCGCAGGCAGCCCCGGGCAAGTAGCCGCGCTGTTCTCCCGCATCATGTGAGACAGCGGGCAGCCACGCTCCGCAAAAGGCCAGGATCACCGCTCTCCGGTCAGGGGCAGTTGACCCATTCGTCGGTGCCGTCGGCGAAGACCTGCCGCTTCCAGATGGGCAGCCGGGCCTTCACCTCGTCCACCAGCCGCTGGCAACTGTCGAAGGCCTGCTTGCGGTGCGCGGCCGTCACCGACGCGACCAGGGCCACGTCGCCGATCCGCAGCACTCCGATCCGGTGGCTGACCGCCACCGCGAGCACCGCCGGATCCGCGGCGATCTCCTCCGCGACCTGGCGCAACACCCCCGCGGCGCTGGGGTGCGAGGTGTACTCCAGCTCGACGACCTCCCGGCCACCGTCGTGATCGCGGACCACGCCGCAGAAGCTCACATCCGCGCCCGCGGCGACGTCCCGGGTGGCAGCCGAGTGCGCAGCCACGTCCAGCGGCGACTCGCTGACCTCGGCGATCCGGACCTTCATACCCCGCCTCCCGGACGATGGTCGCCGCCGCTCACCTGGTCCAGCAGGTGGCCCACCAGCGGCTGCAGCACCGCCAGCCCGTCCCGGACACCGCCCGGCGAACCGGGCAGCGTCACCACCAGCGCGTCGCCGATCAACCCGGCCACTCCCCGCGACAGCACCGCCGTCGGCACCTGCTCGGCGTTGGCCGACCGGATCCGCTCCGCGATGCCGGGAACAGCGCGCTCGATCATCGGCGTCACCGCCTCGGGAGTGACATCGGTCGGGCTCAGGCCGGTCCCGCCGGTGGTGAACACCAGCCGCGCTCCGTCGGCCAGCACCTGCCGCAGCGCCTTCTGGATCAGCCGCACGTCATCGGGCACCACCAGCTTGGCCAGCACGTCGTAGCCCCAGTCCCGCAGCGTCTCGGCCAGCAACCGGCCGGAATCGTCCGGACGCTCCCCGGCGGCCGACCGGTTCGAGCAGGTGATCACCGCGGCCCCGATGGCAGTCACTGCGAGCTCCGGTCCCAGTCGCCACGCCGGCCACCGGACTTGTGCTCCAGCTGGATGTCGGTCAGCACCGCCGAGCGATCGACCGCCTTCACCATGTCGTACAAGGCCAAACCGGCAGCGGCGACCGAGGTCAACGCCTCCATCTCCACTCCGGTGCGATCAGCCGTCCGCACCGTGGCGGTGATCCTCACGCAGTCGGCGCTCAACTCCAGCTCCACCGTCACGCCGTGGATCGCCACCGGATGGCACAGCGGGATGAGCTCCGGCGTCCGCTTGGCGGCCGCGATCCCGGCGATCCGGGCCACTGCCAGCGCGTCGCCCTTGGGCAGGTCATCGGCGCGCAGCAGGCCGATCACCTCGGCCGTGGTCCGGAACACCCCCGACGCGCACGCTTCGCGCACCGTCACCTGCTTGGCCGAGACGTCCACCATCCGGGCCGCGCCGCTGGCGTCGACATGGGTCAGTTCCACCCTGCCAGCCTAACCACGCAGGCCAGCGGGCCGCCGCCTATCTAGCCCGCCGGACGGCTCAGCGCGATCACGCGCCGCCATGCCTGGCAGCGCGGCTGGCGCTCATCGCCTCCACGGGCCGGACCGGGCGAACCGTCCCACCAACCGCCGGCTGCCGATCAGCCACAGCCCACCCATCAGCCAGCCGCCGAGCACGTCGGTCAGAAAGTGCACACCGAGCGCCAGCCGGCTGAAGCCGATCGCCGTCACCAGCACCGTCGCCGTGCCCAGCAGCAACACTCGCTGCCGCGCTGAGCAGGCCGGCCACAGCAGCAGCACCAGCCGGCCGGCGGCGACGAACGAGGTCAGGGCGTGGCCACTGGGAAAGGACTTGCCGGGAGCTCGATCGACGACCACCGCCACCACCGGCCGGGGACGTCCGACCAGCGCCTTCGTGCCGCCGGACAGCATCGCCGCGCCGGCCATGGTGACCGCGACCAGCGCCGCGGGCTGGCGCCGCCGGCGCCAGAACAGCACCACCGCGGTGACAGCGGTCAGCACCCGCCAACTGGTGGGCCCGCCGACCGCGCTGACCACCCGCCAGAACCGTATCTGGCGACGGTGGCCGGCCAGAGCACGGTTGAGACGGCCGGCGGTGGCCAGGTCCAGGTTCACGCGCCGCGTCGGGGCAGCACGAGGCGGCTGAGGCACAGCGGCGCGGCGAGCACGAGCAACAGTGTGCTTTCCAGGAGCGGGGACGTCCAGCGACGCAGCCCGGCTGGCAACGGGAACGGCAGCGGGAGCAGCAGCCGCCCAGGTGCGCACAGGCTGGTATAGCCTGCACGCGAAAGGACAATGCTGATGTGCCGGTTACTGGGCGTTGTGTCGGCCACCCCGGGTGACCTGACCGAGCAGCTGGGCGCTGACCTGACCCGGTTCGCCGAGCTGTCCCGGACCCACTGCGACGGTTGGGGCCTGGCGTACTGGAACGCCGAGGGCAACCTGATCACCGCCAAGCATCCCGAGCCGGCTCAGGGCAGCGAACGGTTCTTCGCCGCCGTCGGGGCAGCCCGGACCGATGCGGCGCTGCTGCACCTGCGCAAGGCGTCGAAGAACATGGCCAACCTGATGGACAACACCCATCCGTTCGTGGCCGGCAGCATCGCCTTCGCCCACAACGGCTACCTCTCGCCGCTCAGCGCGTTGGACGAGCTGGTCAGCGAGGTCGGCGGCCGGCCCAGCGCCGGCGGCACGGACAGCGAGCGCTACTTCAACGTGGTGCTGGCGGGCCTGCGTGACCACGGACCGGTGCGGGCGCTGCACCAGGCTGCCGAGCTGATCGCCGACGCCGCCGAGGTGGTGTCGCTCAACTGCCTGCTGCTGACCCGCGACGCGCTCTACGCCTCGGCGCGCTACGACGAGAAGGTGATCGAGGGCCGGGGCGAGGAGCCGGACCTCTATGAGCTGCGCTACCGGATCACGCCGGACCACGTCGCGGTCGCCTCCTCCGGATGGTCGCAGCCGGAGCCGTGGGCGCCGTTGCGCAACGGCGAGATCCTGGAGGTCCGCCGGGGCGACCTGCGGACGTCGGTGCATGCGCTGCGCTGAACGGCCACCGACCGGGCGGCCGTCGTAAACTGGCGCGGGCCGATCCGGCCCGATCCGGGTCAAACAGAGGCGGAGCGGCAATCCGATGACGGCGATCGAGCACCCGCAGGGCGCGGGAATCGACAAGGACCGGCTGGCGATCTGCCTGGCAGTGCTGGACGAGCTGCACACCGTCCCGCAGGACCACCCCGATCACATCGCGGTCCGGCGGGCCACCGCGCAGATGTTCAAGTCGGTCAAGAAGCACCGCCGCGCGGAGAAGCGCGACGCCATCGCCACCGCCGACCGGGCCGTCGTCGAGGCCACCGCCACCGGCTCCCCGAACCGGATCGACGACGAGACCCAGGGCATCGCGCTGGTGTCCACCGTGGCCGGCGCCTCGGCCGGCACCCTGATCACCCCGCGCGCCTGCTACATCTGCAAGACCAAGTACCAGCAGGTCGACGCGTTCTACCACCAGCTGTGCCCGTCCTGCGCGACCCTGAACCGGGCCCGGCGCGAGGCCCGCACCGACCTGTCGGGACGGCGCGCCCTGCTGACCGGCGGCCGCGCCAAGATCGGCATGTACATCGCGCTGCGGCTGCTGCGCGACGGCGCGCACACCACCATCACCACCCGGTTCCCCAATGACGCGGTGCGCCGGTTCACCGCGATGGACGACAGCGCCGACTGGCTGCACCGGCTGCGGATCGTCGGCATCGACCTGCGCGACCCGGCCCAGGTGATCGCGCTGGCCGACTCGGTGGCCGAGCAGGGGCCGCTGGACATCCTGATCAACAACGCCGCCCAGACCGTCCGGCGCTCCCCCGGCGCGTATGCCCCGCTGGTCGATGCCGAGTCGGCGCCGCTGCCGGCCGGGCCGCTGCCGGAGCTGATCAGCTTCGACCACGCCAGCGATGCCCATCCGGCGGCGTTGGCCGGGTCGCTGGCCGAGCACCCGGTGGCTCATCTGATGGGCGGGCAGCTGTCGTCGCTGGCGCTGGTGGCTGGCTCGGCGTCGGCGGACCGGATCGCCGCGCGCACCGCCATCGACGCCGGCGGCCTGGTGCCCGACCTGCATGCGGTCAACAGCTGGACCCAGCGGGTGGACGAGGTGGATCCGCTGGAGCTGCTGGAGGTCCAGCTGTGCAACATGACCGCCCCGTTCCTGCTGGTCAGCCGGCTGCGTCCGGCGATGGCCGCGGCGCCGGCCCGGCGCAAGTACGTGGTGAACGTCTCGGCCATGGAGGGCGTCTTCAGCCGTGGTTACAAGGGCCCGGGCCATCCGCACACCAACATGGCCAAGGCCGCGTTGAACATGCTGACCCGGACGTCGGCGCGCGAGCTGCTGAGCGACGGCATCCTGATGACCAGCGTCGACACCGGCTGGATCACCGACGAGCGCCCGCACCCGACCAAGATGCGGCTGGCCGACGAGGGCTTCCACGCGCCCCTGGACCTGGTGGACGGCGCCGCCCGGGTCTATGACCCGATCGTCCGGGGCGAGCTGGGCGAGGATCTGTGCGGGGTCTTCCTCAAGGACTACGCCCCCGCCGCCTGGTAGCCCTCGTCCGACCGCACGTCGATACGCTGAGGAAGAGAAGCCTTTGGCGGTGGCAGGGATGGGTCGATCGCGGCAGCTGGTCGTTGCGGGCTGCTGCCTGGTCCTGGCCGTCACGTCGCTGACCGGGGCGACCGCGGCCAGCCGGCTGACCGGTCGCGAGCTGGCCCGTCCCTCGCTGCGGGCGCTGCAGCTGAACCTGTGCGACAGCGGTCTCGCCGGTTGCTACACGGGCCGATCGGTGGCCAGGGCCGCGGAGGTGATCCGTGCCGAGCGCCCGGACATCGTCACGCTCAACGAGGTGTGCCGGGACGACGTGTCGGTGCTCGAACGCGCGATGACCGGCCGGGTCACATCCGCCTTCACCGCCGCGGCAGACCGCAGCACCGACGGCCCGGTCCGGTGCCGCAACGGCCAGCCGTACGGGATTGGCCTGCTTGCCCGGGTGCTGGCCTCGGCTGACGGTCACCGCGCCTTCGACGGTGTCTATCCGATGCAGGACGCGGACGACGTCGAGGACCGGGTGTGGCTCTGCCTTGCCGCGGGCGGCTTCTACGCCTGCACCACGCACCTGGCCAGCACCAGCGCGGCGGTCGCGCTCGGCCAGTGCGGCTACCTGCTGAACACGGTGATCCCAGCTCTGCGCACCCGGCCGGATCCCGTGGTGCTCGGCGGGGACCTGAACCTCGGAGCCCAAGCGCAATCCTGCCTGCCGCCCGGCTATCAGCGCGTGGACGACGGCGCCAGGCAGCACATCGTGGCGACCGGCGGCCTCACGGTGGGCGCCCGTACAACGATCAGCATGCAGGGCACGACCGACCACCCGGGCTTGCTCGTCGACCTCCACAGCGAGTAGCTCCCGCCCAGGCCGGCGTTGGCCTCGGCGGTACCGCTCCTGCAGGTCCGATAATCTGGACCCGCAGGACTCCCCGCCCTCGTAGCTCAGGGGATAGAGCGCCGGACTCCTAAGCCGGGCGTCGCAGGTTCGAATCCTGCCGGGGGCACGCATCTTTGCCATGTGGGCCATGAAGCCGGTGAGCCGCAATTGAGTTATTCATACAACGCATGGAATAATGCGTTGTGTGAGTACTGCACCGCCTCGCCTTGCGCCGATCTTCCGCAGCGATACGCAGCTGCAGATCCTCGGCGTGACCTACCTGGAGCCGGAGCGACGTTTCACTACGCCTGAGCTTGTCGAGCGAGCGGGTCGGCCTCAGCCGACGATCGCGCGTGAGGTTGACCGGCTTGTCGAGGCTGGACTGCTGGAGACGGAGTTGCGGAGCGGGCGGCGCACGGTGTGGGCTGCGACCGAGTCGCCGATCTTCGAGGAACTCCGATCGATCCTGCTCAAGACGATCGGGCCGAAGGCGGTCATCGAGAGGCAGCTCGTCGGGCTGGCTGGGATCGAGCGGGCGGTGATCTACGGATCGTGGGCTCGCCGCTACCACGGCGAGGCCGGCCCACTCCCCCAAGACGTCGACCTTCTCGTCATCGGCACCCCAGACGTCAGCGAGGTCCGCGCCCAGGCGGACGCCGCTACCCGGACGCTCGGCCGCGACGTCAACGTCACTGTGTTGTCCCCGAACGAATGGAGCAACGCCAGGACCGGCTTCATCGCGCACGTGAAGGACGGCCCGCTCGTCGATCTGGATCCGAAGCAATGACGCTTGCCAACACTGTCAAACGACTCCTCAGCGCGCGGCGCTTGGAACGGGTGCCAACCGACGCGGACAATGCGAGAGTCCGGCTGGCGCGGGCCGACGAAAAGCTTGCCGCCGCGCGCGAGATCGCGGAGATCGACATCGAAGTTGCGTACGTGACGGCGTATGACGCGACCCGCATTGCCGTCACCGCGCATATGTTGTCGCTTGGCCTTCGGGTCCGCGGCGGTGCCGGAGCGCACGAGGCCGTCGGCGTCTACGCCGAAGCGATGATCGACACGCCGAGCGCGTACGAGTTCCAGCGCATGCGCCGGCGACGAAACAAGTCGGAGTACGACGACGTGGTGATCGGTGGATGCATCGACAGGGGGTGGGCCGATGTCAAGCGCTGACGAGATCCGAGACGCCCAGCGAGCGAGGTGGGCCGGGCTCTCCGCGAGCTGGGAGAAGTGGGCCTCGATCATCCTGGATCAGCTGGGCCCGGTCGGCGCAGCGATCATCGAGCGTCTCGACCTGGCTGACGACCAGCGGCATCTCGACATCGCCTCCGGCACGGGTGAGCCCGGTTTGAGCATCGCGAAACTGGTCCCCAACGGAAGCGTGATGCTGACCGACCTCGTACCCGAGATGCTGGAGATAGCCTCGCGACGAGCCAGGGCACAGGGGATCACCAATATCGAGACGAAGGTGTGCAGCGGCGACGACCTGCCGTTCTCCGACGCCACCTTCGACAGCGTCTCGGTGCGTTTCGGGTACATGTTCTTCCCTGACCTGGCCCAGGCGACGGCCGAGTTCGCGCGCGTGCTCAAGCCGGGCGGACGCCTCTGCGCGGCGGTCTGGGTCAAGCCCGAGGAGAACGCGTGGACGACGATCGCCATGCAGGCGATCGCGACCGAGACGGTGGTTGCGCGACTCGACCCGGACGGGCCGAATATGTTCCGGTGCGCCGCTCCGGGAGCTGTCAGTGCCCTGTACGAGGGCGCGGGGCTGCGTGACATCGCCGAGTGGGACATCGACCTCGAACTCGTGACGCGATCGCCCGAGCAGTACTGGGAGATGACCAGCGAGCACGTCTCGCTGGTAGCCGCGCGCTTCAGCAGGTCGACGAGCCGGCGCGGCAGCGGATCCGGGAACACGTGATTGCGAAGGTGAGCGTGTTCGAGAAGGACGGCATGGTCCGGATTCCGGGTGTGGCGCGGTGCATCGCGGGGACCAGGTAGCGGTGCTGACTAGTCGCAGACTAGTCTTACTCGGGTGAGCACTTCCTCGATCGGCGCGTACGAAGCCAAGACCCACTTGCCGCGCCTGCTGGCCGAGGTGGAGGCAGGCGGCAGCGTGACGATAACCAAGCACGGTCGTCCGGTGGCTCGGCTAGTGCCGGTCAGCACGCGGTCGGGGTCTCCGGAGGTGGTCGTCGCTGCGTTGCGCGCCGCCCGCGTCGGCGTCCACCGTGGTGACGACTCGGTTCGGGACATGATCGAGGAAGGCCGGCGTTAGGGGCGTGTTCGTCATCGATGCCAGCGTCACGATGGCGTGGTGCTTCGCCGATGAAGCCACCTCCGGAACCGAGGCGGTCCTCGACCAGTTCACCGGCGATGAAGCGGTCGTTCCGGCAGTCTGGCCGCTCGAGGTCGCCAACGTGCTGCTGGTAGCCGAGCGCCGGCTGCGGCTGACCGAGGCCCAAGCAAGCCGGTTCCTTGACCTGCTCCAGCAACTGCCCATCTCCGTGGACGGTGCTCCGACCGATCTAGCCGCTGTGGTAGCTGCGGGGCGACGCCATGAATTGAGCTCCTACGACGCCTCCTACCTCGTCCTCGCCGAACGGACCGGCGCTCCGCTCGCCACGCTCGATCGCCGGCTTGCCGATGCCGCCACCCGCGCCGGCGTGCGGCTGCTCGTCCCCGGATAGCCCCGCAGGGGCGAGCTAGGGCGTCGAGGTCGGCGACGCGGTGGACTCCGCCGGGGCAGCCGAGGACGTGATCGGCTCCGAGGGTGATTCGGACGCCGTGGGCGAATCAGACGCAGACGCCGTGGCCGACCCGGACGGGCTCTCCGTAACCGAACCCGAAGGCGAAGCCGACCCGGCGACCGAGCTCGCGGCCGGATCCGTTCCCGCGACGTCGCTGGAGCCAGGCGCAGACAGCGACCCGCTCGGCGAGACGGTGGGGCTGCCACTGGGCACTGCCCCGGAGGAGCCGCCAATAGGCGCGTACTTGCTGATCACCTGGACCAGCCGCTTCTCGTACCCGACCAGCCGGGCATGGATCTCGGCGAACGACAGCCCGCGCAACTGCCCGGCGAACGCCTGGATCTCCCGCCACAGGGCCTCGATCTCGGCGGTCTCGGCCGCGCCCGGAGCACCCGGCAGGCTCAGCACCAGCTGCACCGCCAAAGCCTGGGTGACGCACGCCAGGCAGTCGTAGTTGACCGCTGCCGAGATGTTCTGCGGCACCACGACGTGGGCGTTGCCGAGGATCAGCACCACCTGGAAGCTGATCGCGGTGGCCCGGCAGCCGGTGCAGCTGGCGAACGCGTACGCCTCATTGCGATTGAGCACCGTGTCCCGGTCGGCCCACACCAGCGCGAACGCGACGTCGTAGACGACGGTGCCATCCCTGGTGTTGACCGCGAGGGCCTGGTTGTCACCCGGGCCGGGTGCGCCCGGACGGTTGAACGGAAACACCCAGGTCGGCGCGACCTTGCCGTCCGGCGTCGTCGACCGCGGCACCAGCACCAGCGACAGGGCGGGCTTGTCGGCGGTGGGCAGCGCGCCCGCAGCAGCGGGCCAGATGGTCGTCGCCGAGCCCTGCCGGCCTTCCTGCAGCCCGGCGGGCGTGACCCGTCCGGCGAACGAGGCCGGCAGCACCTCGCCGAGGGTGCCCCGCTCATAGGACTGGATGGGGCGGTAGTTGCCGCGCGGCCACCAGGCGATCGCCAGCCCCAGCAGCACCGCCAGCGCCACGAGCCCGGCCAGCGCGCGCCGGGCGGGCCGATCCGCGGTGGCCCGCCACACCCAGCCGGCCAGCTGCCGCGCCGACCGGACCAGCAGGTAGCAGATGCCGAGCACCGGGAGCCCCACGGCGAGCACGGCGAGCAGCTTGACCAGCCCGCCCACCACGTCGAGGGCGGCGAAACGATCGAGCATGGCGCCGCCGTGGTCGCCGAGGCTGGCCGCGGCGGTGGCGAGGATCCGGGGCAGGCTCAGCACCGTCACCAGCACCGTGAGCGCCAGCAGCGGCACCACCAGCAGCACCCAGAGCGTCACCACCGCCTTGGCCCACGGCTTGAGGAGCTTGGACTCCTCGTCGCCCCAGCGGCTGGGCAGCAGCCCCAGCAGCGTCGGCTTGATCCGGTGGAACAGGTCCGGCACCCCGGTGATGTCGGCCAGCAGGTGATAGCCGTCGAAGCGGACCAGGGGCGGCAGCTGCCGGATCATCTGTATCAGCTGGGTGCCGATCACCAGCAGCACCGCGTCCCAGCCGGTCAGCGCCCACACCCCGAACATCGCCACCGACAGCAGCGCGTTGAAGTACAGCCCGCCGAGGTCGGTCCGGATCCGGCCGCCCCGGCCCAGCCGGTAGCTGTCGGTGACGTCGGTGTAGAACGCCGGCCATACCAGGTACAGCCCGGCGCCCATCGCGCCCGGCGTCGCGCCGCCATAGCGGGCCGCCGCAGCGTGACCGAACTCGTGGAAGCCGGCCGACACGACGGTGATCGCGAAGACGGCAAGCAGCAGGCCCGGGCGGTCGAAGGCCTGGTGGGCGGCCAGCGCCAGGCCCCGGTCGAAGAGCACCCACTTGCACACCAGCACGAACGCCACCACCACCGCGGCGACGAGCGGGGGCAGGAAGAGCCAGCCGAACGGAGCGGTGATCCGCCGGGTCAGCCCCGGATCGGACACCACCCACCGGAACCTCAGCCCCAGCAACGGGTTCGCCTTGCGCACCACCGGTTGCGAGCCGTCGGCCAGGCACACCAGACCGAGGGGACGGAGCTTGGAGTCCACCAGCATCCGGGCGTCGGCGCCGGTGATCGATCGATCGGAGCCGGCGCTGACGTGCGCGGCGATGCCGCCGTAGTCGCGCTGCCCGTCCACCGCTTCGAGCGTCCGGTACAGCAGCGGGGTCAGCTGCAGCATCTGGCCGTCGGCGCGGCGGACCAGCGCGGGTGGCCGGCGATAGCCCGAGCCGGGCGTCTGTCCGATCAGCTGCAACCCGGCGGCCGGCGCCGGCACGTCGTCCGGAACGCCGGCTTGGACGACCGAGGCGCCTGCCGGGACGGGGGCACCCTCGGAGGCGGCCCCGCTGCTCAGCACGCTCATCCGGTGTTACTGGTTGATCGTGGAGCCCTGGGTGCCGGTGGCCGTGGCGTCCCCGCTCACGTCCTGGGTGATCACGGCCGCCTGCTGCGAGATCGCCGTGGCGTCGGAGTCGATCGAGCCGATGTTGGCCGCCACCGCCGCATCGATCGGCGCCGCGGCATTGACGTTCGCCGCGATCGCGCCGTTGATCGGCGCGGCAAGGTCGAGGTCGCCGTTGAGGTCGACGTTGACGTTGAGCAGGTTGCCGTCCAGCGCGCCCGACGGCGTCGGGACCGGGACGTCGATCGCGCTGTCGGCCGGCGCCGGCTGGCTGGTCTGGTCGATGGCGCTGGTCTGGTCGGCGGTCGCGGTGGCGTCGCCGGTGATGCCCTGGTGGATCTCGGCGGCCTGCAGCGTCTGGGCGCCCGCGCTGGAGCCGACCGACAGCACGTTGGCGCCCACCGAGGCGTTGATCGGGGCGGCGATGTTGGCGTTCGCCCCCACCGCGAGGTCGATCGGGGCCGCGACGTCCAGGGCGAGGTCGAGGTTGGCGTTGAGGTCCAGCAGCGACAGGACCTCCTTGTCGGGAAGAGCGGTCACGCCCTCGGCGGCCAGCTCGTCGGACGACATCGGGGTCAGCTCGTCGGCCATTCTCAGCTCCCTCTGCGCACATCGGCGCATCGACACCTACGCGGCATGGTCGAAGCGTCAGCTCATGCGGGCTGTACATCATCGGACCGCAAGGATGATAACGATGCGAACCCGACATCGTTACATCCGGCTCAGTAGAGGCCCGCTAGGCCTGCGGCGTCTCTCCGACCGAGGCGCCCTCGTTCGGCAGCTCGGCCGGTGGCCGGCCCGGATCGGCGTCGTTCTGCTTGACCGGCGTCCGGACCGCGGCCATGCCGAACGGCGCCGCCAGCAACCCGCCCAGGGCCAGCACCAGCCAGACCCGGTGCCCGAGCTGGGTGAACAGCGCGCCACCGATCATCGGCCCGACCGCGGACCCCAGCCCGAACATGAACTGGAAGCTGCCGATGTAGCGGCCCTTCAGGTGCGGCGGGCCGGCCAGCGCCGGGTAGGCGAACACGGTGGGCGCGCCGATCACCTCAGCGGTCGTCCAGATCAGGGTGCCGAGGATGATCACCGCCGGCCCCAGCGGCAGGCCGTAGCAGGCCACCCCCAGCCCGACCAGCAGGAACGACAGGCCGATGGTCAGCCTGAGCGGCCAGCGCTGCGAGAGCTTGGTCAGCGGCAGCTCGAAGGCGATCACCAGCCCTCCGTTCAGGGCGACGGCGAAGGTGTACCAGAAGATCGGAACGCCCTGGGCCTTCACGTCCAGCGGCAGCGTCGACAGGTACTGGGTGTAGACGGCTGCGTTGAGCAGGGCGGCGATCAGGTACAGCACGTACCGCCGGTCCCGCAGGACGTCCAGGTAGCCGCCCGACGGGTCAGCGCCGGGAACATCCGCGGCGGCGGCCCGGCTGGTCCGCCGGGGCAGGGCTGCCATGGCCAGCGCGGCGTAGACCAGCGCGACCAGCGCCTCGCCCCAGAACAGCAGGGTGAAGTGCTGGTGGTCGAGGTTGTAGAGCGCGAAGCCGAGCAGCGGGGCGGCGGTGGCGCCGACGTTCAGGCCGAACCGGTACATCGCGAAGATCATCACCTGCCGGCTCTCCGGCGTGAGCTCGGAGAGCAGGGTGGCCGAGGCGGGCCGGAAGATCTGGCTGACCAGGCCCACCATCCCGACGGCGACCAGCAGCACCAGGTAGTCGTGCAGGTACAGCAGCGACGCGATCAGCACCGCGGAGCTCGACATGCTCAGCACGGTGGCGTTGCGGGCGCCGAGCCGGTCGGCCAGCATCCCGCCGATCAGGACGCCGATCACGCCGCCGGTGCCGTAGCTGCCCAGCCCGAGCGCGGCTTCGGAGGCGGTGTGCCCCTCGGCGATCAGGTACAGGACCAGGAAGATGTTGAGGAAGCCACCCATCCGGTTGACGAAGACGCCGCCGATGATGGCCTTGACCGCGACCGGTGACTCGCTGAAGGTGGCCCAGATGCCGGCGCTGGCTGGCTGCTGTGGCGTCCGGGTCGCCATGCCACTCACTCTCTGCTGCGCTTGGCAGCACCGGCCTGCACACGACGCTGGAAGGGAAAGCAGAGGCCATTAAAGCCGACCCGCCTGGCATGGCGGCCTCCGGACGTCCGTTACAGCGGCCTGCCCCCGGGAGGCCTCAGGCCCAGCACGGCGGCCTGCCCCCGGGAGGCCTCAGGCCCAGCACGGCGACCTGCCGCGGCGGCCTCAGGTCCAGTACAGGATCCGCGCCGCCGGCAACCGGCGGGCCAGCTCGGTGTCGAAGAACTGCCGCATGCCGGTCATCGCCTCGCGCGGGTAGACGTACTTCACGCCGCCGAACTTGGACCGCTTCTCCGCGCGCTGATCCGGATCCATCTCCAGCCGGGTGCCCGGGTACCACTGCAGCAGGACGTCCCTGCTCGCGGGTGTGAAGCGGTGCGTGATCAGCTCGACCGTCAGATCCAGGTCGTCCACGCCCGCGACGGCGGCGGCAGCGTCGTCGAGCAGCTCGCCGTAGGCCTCTTGCCAGCCGGGAACGGGCATGATCGGCGCGATCGTCAGGCCCACCCGGTAGCCGGCCTCGGCCATCGCGCGCAGCGCGGCCAGCCGGGCCGGCATCCGCGCGGTGCCGCCCTCGAACCGGTTGGCCACCTCGGCGGCGTTGACCGAGAACCGGGCACGGGTCCGCCGGCCGTGCGGCAGGTCCAGCAGGCCGGCGACGTCGTCGAACTTGGTGGTGAACCGCAGCTGCACCCGGTCGCCGTACTCGCCCCGGCCGGCCCTGTTGATCGCGGCCGACAGCGAGCCGGTGAGGTGCTCGATGCCCAGCGGGTCGGTGTAGCAGGACAGCTCGAAGGTGGTGCCCTCGTGGCCCCGTTCGACGGTGCCGCTGGTGACGCTGCCCCGCCCGGCGTGCGTGCCGATGCCGGCCAGCACATCGTCGAGGTTGGCATAGACCCGGGTGATCGGCGGACCGCCCAGCGAGCCGGCCAGATAGCAGTACTGGCAATGCGCGGGGCAGCCGCGGGCCAGGTCGATCCGCCAGTCCGCGCTGGGCGGGATGGGCTGCGGCTTCAGCGCGCTCGGCGGCGCTGCCACCACCGCGAGGCTGGATTTGGCCAGCGCGTAGGTCTGGCGCTCGGACTCCCCGCGCAACCCGGTCAGCCGGTCGCCGGGGAGCAGCTGGATATCGGTGACACCGGCCGCCTCACAGCGCCGGATGATCTCGCCGGTGTGCTCCAGGCCGGCGGCGGCCCGGGTGATCAGAACCCGCTTCGGTGTCCAGATACGGGTTGCCACGGTGCTCAGGTCGGTGCTGGTTCTCAAGGTCGTTGGCATCTCTGGCATAACAATGCTGGGGCCGGCGACGTTCCCCGCGTGGGGACGAACAAGCCCACCGGTGCGACTGCCCACCGGCCCGGGCCGAGCGCCGCTCAGCCGCCGACGGCGGGGTCCCAGTAGCCGACCGGATAGTCCTGGCCGAGATCGAGGAAGTGCTCGTTGAGAGCGTGCGCCAGCAGGTCGTGCTGGTACCGATCGACCACCAGCAGACCCAGGAGGTAGGCCTCGGTCTCGATGCTGTCGGCGCTGCCCCCTACGGACACCTGGCGGATCCAGAGTTCGTCGATCGACATGCCGGACAGCTCCAGGCCATCCTGCAGGCTCAAGCCATGGATGGCCGGGCGTGCGGTCATCGTTCTTCCGTGCTCATGCCGAAGGCACCTCGTCAGGATCGCTCAGCGCGCCTCTGGACGCGACGTCCAGGACAACGGTCGCTGTCGTGCCGACGACCACCCGCTGCCGGGTTCCGTCACTGTCCATCATCCCCCTCTTCGGGGCATCGGTCGACCACTGCGGCTCTGAGGCGTGGCAGGCATCCTGGGCGGCGACTTTCCCGGGCGTTTCGCCCTGCAACCGGCAGTGTCGGTAGGGTCGGTCCTGGACGTGATCGGTGGCCAACGACGGGGGAGGTGCCAGTGACCGGGCCCAATGCTCTCATCGCCGAGCGCTACCGGTTGGTCAACCGCATCGCCAGCGGCGGCATGGGGATCGTCTGGCAGGCCTGGGACGAGCTCCTGCAGCGCCCGGTCGCCCTCAAGCAGCTGCGTCCGCAGCCCGGCCTCAGCGACGCCGATGCCGAGCTGATCAGCCGCCGGGCGATGCGCGAGGCCCGGATCACCGCCCGGCTGCACCACCCCCATGCCGTGCCGGTGTACGACGTCGTGGAATACCAGGGCCAGCCCTGCCTGATCATGCAGTACCTGCCCTCGACCAGCCTGCAGACCATCGTCAACGACCACGGGCCGGTGCAGCCCACCGAAGCGGCCCGGATCGGCGGTGAGGTCGCCTCGGCGCTGGCCGCCGCGCACGCGGCAGGCATCGTGCACCGCGACGTCAAGCCGGGCAACGTCCTGATCGCGGAGGACGGCAGCGCCAAGATCACCGACTTCGGCATCTCCCATGCCCTGGGCGACACCACCCTGACCTCGACCGGCATGGTCACCGGCACGCCCGCCTACCTCGCGCCCGAGGTGGCCCGGGGCGCTGAATCCGGCTTCGCCTCCGACGTCTTCTCCCTCGGCGCCACCCTGTACGCCGCCACCGAGGGCACCCCGCCGTTCGGAACTGACCAGAACCCGATGGCGGTGCTGCACCGGGTCGCCTCCGGGCAGGTGAACCCGCCCGAACGCAGCGGCCCGCTGACCCCGCTGCTGCTGCGGATGCTCGCCCTCAACCCGGCGGACCGGCCACCGATGATCGACGTCCAGCACACCCTCAAGGCGCTGCACAGCGACTCCGCGGCCATCACCGCGGTGGCCACCCTGCCGCTGAGCTCCCCGCCGCCGATCAAGCCACCGCCACTGCAGCCGGAGGAGCGGGCCGCGGTCAAGCCTGGACTGGCCGAGCCCGCCGCGGTCGCCCCGGTCACGGCCGAGCCATCGACCCCTGCCATGGCGGCCGCCCAAGCCAGCCCGACCCAGCGGATCGATCCGGACGGGTCGGCTGCCAGCCGCCGCGCTGCTGCCGGCGCGACGACCGCGTTGCCGGCCGCCGGCGGGCCACCCGGTCCTGGCCGGCCCGTCCTACCCGCCGACGACGACCCCTATGACGACGATCGCCGCAGCCCGGCCGGCCTGATGGCCATCTTCGCCGCGGCGGCGCTGCTGATCGGCGCCATCGTCCTCGGCGTCGTGCTGCTGAACAACCGGGACCAGAACGACACCGCGACGCCACCGGGCACCACCAGCAGCGCGCCGGTCACCAGCCAGCCCCGCACCACCACCGCCGCCTCCTCCACCCCGCCGCGCACCTCGACCCGGCCGACCTCCTCCGCGCCGACCTCGTCCGCGCCGACCTCGTCCGCGCCGCCCAGCACCACGGCCAGCCGCTCCTCGGCGGCCAGCTCGCCGGCGACCAGCGCCTCCCAGGTCAGTGGCACGCCGACCGCGTCCGAGCTGGCGAGGGCGGTCCGGGACTACTACAGCCTGCTGCCGGAGAACACCGACGCGGCCTGGACCCGGTTGACCTCCCGGTTCCAGAACGGCCGGGCCGGCGGGCGCGCCACCTTCGACAACTACTGGGGCGGTGTCCGCCGGGTCTCGGTGAGCAACGTGACCGGAAACCCGCCCGGCACCGTGGTCGCGACCATCACCGTCGTGTACGACAACGGCAGCTCGGTGACCGAGCGCGCCACGTACGGCCTGGTGTCCGAAGGCGGCATCCTCAAGATCGACAGCCAGAGCTGAGCAGGCTGCGCGGGCTGCGGCCAGAGATCAGCAGCGTCGACGGCCGTCCGGTGCGGGCGCTGGTCGCCGGGACGGCCACCGACCTGCCCGAGGTCGTGATGGTGCCCGGCCTGGGCGCGCCCGGTTATCTGCTCCCCTGGGCCCGCCAGCTCGCGAGCTGGACCCGGGTCACCGTCCTCGACCTGCCCGGCTGGCGGTGGGGACGGGCGGCCGCGTGCTCGCCGACGGTGGCCGGGATCGGCGCGGCAACCGCCCGCTGGCTGGCCGAGCACGACCGACGGGACGTCGTCCTGCTGGGGCATTCCACCGGCGCGCAAGCGGTGATCCGGTCGGCTCTGCTGGAACCGGGCCGGCTGGCAGGAGTGGTGCTCGCGGGCCCGACCTTCGACCCGGCGGCACGCAGCATCGCGACGCTGCTCCGGCGGGCGGTGAGCACGCTGGCACACGAGCGGCCGGGCGAGGTCCCGGCCGTCCTGCCGTCCTATCTGGCCAGCGGCGGCTACGGAGTGCTCCGGATGCTGGTGGACGCGCTGCGCGACCGCCCGGAGGACCGGATCGGGATGCTGAGGGTGCCGGTGCTGACCGTGACCGGCGAACGGGACGGCTTCGCGCCGCCGGCCTGGGCACGGCGGCTGGCCGGCCTGGCGGCCGGGCAG
>NZ_DASVSG010000025.1:0-68822 GCF_036388195.1 Jatrophihabitans sp.
CGGGTGCAGCGCAAGAAGGCGCCCGAGGGCTTCGTGTCCTGGTCGAAGGCCACTCATGATCGGCTGATCACCGCCGAGCCGGAGCCGCTGACCTCGCACTTCCAGGTCTCGCACTCGATGCTGCTCAACGTCGTCGCGCGGCCCGGCGACGCCTTCGCCGCGATGCGTACCCTGCTGCTGGACAATCACGAACCGCGGGCCGCCCAGCGTCGCCACGTGCGGACTGCGATCCAGGCGTACCGGTCGCTGCTGCGGGCCGGGGTGATCGAACGGCTGGAGGTTCCCGACGACACCGGCCGGACCGTCCGGCTCACCGTCGACCTGCCGCCGAACTTCGCGTTGAACCAACCGCTGTCCACCTTCGCGCTGGCGGCCATCGAGCTGCTCGACAGCGAGTCCGACACCTTCGCCCTGGACGTGCTGTCCGTTATCGAGGCGACCCTGGAAGACCCGCGCCAGGTGCTGTACGCCCAACAGTCCAAGGCGCGCGGCGAGGCGGTCGCCCAGCTCAAGGCCGAGGGCGTCGAGTACGAGGAACGGATGGTGCTGCTGGAGGAGGTGACCCACCCCCGCCCGCTCGCGGAGTTGCTCGAGGCCGCATACCAGATGTACCTGAAGGGCCACCCCTGGTTGATCGACCATCAGCTCTCGCCCAAGTCGGTCGTGCGCGACCTGTGGGAACGCGCCATGAGCTTCTCCGAGTACGTCTCCTTCTACGGCCTTACCCGCTCGGAGGGCCTGCTGTTGCGCTACCTCAGTGACGCCTACCGCGCCTTGCGAGCCGGTGTGCCGCACGCCGCCCGGACCGAGACGGTGGAGGACCTGACCAGCTGGCTGGGTGAGCTGGTGCGCCAGGTGGACTCCAGCCTGCTCGATGAATGGGAGCAGCTGACCAATCCGGAGTCGGGGTTGGAGCCCGCCGCTGTGCTGTCAGCGCCCACCCGGCCGCTGACCGCCAACACCCGGGCCTTCACGGTGCTGGTGCGCAACGCCATGTTCCGCCGGGTGGAGCTGGCCGCCAGGCGCCGCTACCTGGAGCTGGGCGAGCTCGACGCCGGCGACGGCTGGGATGCCGAGGCCTGGGAGGCCGCGCTGAGCGAGTACTTCGGCGAGTACGACTGGATCGGCATCGGATCCGATGCCCGAGGCCCCAGCCTGTTCGGGGTCACTGTCGAGCCGGGGCGCTGGCTGGTCCGGCAGGCCTTCCAGGACCCGAACGGCGACCACGACTGGGGAATCAGCGCCGAGGTCGACCTTGCCGCCAGTGACGAGGCCGGCGAGGCGGTGCTGCGGATCACCCGGGTGGATCGCTGGTGAGCGGGGCGGCGCCGACGGTGGACTCGCGCACCTGGAGGCGATGCCCGACGACCACATCCACCGGCGGCCCGTCCGCGCCGTCGCGGACCCGGCGGCACAGCAGGTCCACCGACATCTCGGCGATCTCCTGCTTGTCCGGGGCGATGCTGGTCAGGCTGGGGGTGCTGAACCTGGCCTCCTCGATGTCGTCGAATCCGACCACCGCGACGTCCTCGGGCACCCGCAGCCCGCTGGACAGCAGCGTCCGGATGGCCCCCATGGCAAGCAGGTCATTGACGCAGAACACCGCGTCCGGCCTCTTCCTGGCGCTGAGCAGCCGGGCCATCGCCGCCGCGCCCTCGGCCCGGCCGAACGGGCTGGCCCGGACGACCAGGTCCTGATCGACGTGCTGGCCGGCCTCGGCCAGGGCGGCCCGGAAGCCCGACAGCCGCACCGCCGCGGTGCGCATCCGGCTGTGCGCTCCGAGGAAGGCGATCCGCTGGCGGCCCAGGTCGATCAGGTGCCGGGTTGCCTCGTGCGCTGCCCGCACGCTGTCGACCGCGACGTGGTCGGTGGCGGCACTGGCGAACCGCTCCCCGAGCAGCACCATCGGCCGCTGCCGGGCCAGGCCCGCGACATCGGCGCCGGTGAGCGCGAGCGGGCTGGCGATGGACCCGTCGATCCGGCTGGATCGCGAGCCGCCGGCTGCCAGCTTCTCCCGGCTCCGATCACCGCCGGTCGGGTCGATCAGCACCATCCAGCCGCGCCGCTCAGCGGCGTCCACGATCAGGCTGGCGATCTCGGCGAAGTAGGGCTCGTCCAAGGCCGGGATCGCCAGCGCGATCAGGTCAGTCCGGCCGGTACGCAGCCCGCGGGCGGAGGTGTTGGGCCGGTAGTCCAGCGCGTCCAGGGCCGCGCGCACCCGCGACCGGGTGTCCGCGCTGACGAACGGGTAGTCGTTGACGACGTTGGACACCGTCTTGATCGACACGCCGGCCAGCCGAGCGACGTCCTTCATGCTGGCGGCCATCCGCTGTCGTCCTTTCGCTGTCGCCGCGGTCCCACTCCGCCCGGCCGAGCGATTCCTGCAAGGTACCCGGTCGTTATCCACTGCAGGACCGGTGTCTGCAACTTTGCACCGGTCCTGGCGGGCACACTGGACCAACCGGGGAGTTTGCGCCGCCAGCACAACAAGATCACGCCGGAGACCGCTTGCGACCGACGCTAGATCACGGCTTTATGTTTAATTAGCGTAAAGACTTCCGTAGTCAACAGCCAGCGGATACGGTCCGTTCGACTTCATGCTCTGCTTACGGGGGAGGGCTCGTTGCGTACGACCGATCCGGCGATGCGGGCTGAGACGACCCTGCGTTGGGATCGCACCATCGATCGCGCCCTGGTGCATCGGAATTCGGTCGCCGAGGTCCTGCTCACGGATCTGATCAGGCTCGACCAGACGGAGTTGCTGGTAGCAGCCCAGTGGCCCAGATCGCATCGGGTGTACCGGCCCGACCGCTATGGCCGCCACGACCCCATGCTGCTCCTGGAATCCATCCGGCAAACCGGGCTGGCCGTGTCGCACTACGCATTCGGGGTCGGCTACGACCAGCAGTCCTTGATGCGGGACGTCGGTTTCGTCCTCGATCAGCGCAGCGAGCCGCGGGCGCTGCTGTCCTCGACCAACCTCGCCATCACCGTCGGATGCCGGGATCTGATCATGCGGGGCGATCAGCTGCGCGGCATGACCATCGAGCTGTCCTTCTCCGCCGATGGGCTGCCCTTCGCCACCGGGCACGGAACCGTCCGATGGATCTCGTCGCAGAGTTACACCGCACTGCGGGCTCGCAGCGGCATCCGGCTGGACTGGGACCAACTGCGGTGGAGCAGCGTCATCCCGACGCGCAGGGCCTCCTCGGTGCGTGCCGCCGAGGACGTGCTGCTCAGCCGCAAGGCCGGGTTGGGCAGCAGGCGGCGTCTGGTGGTGCCCCTGGATCATCCCGTCTACTTCGACCACCCGTTGGATCACGCGCCCGGCATGCTGCTCATCGATGCCGCCTGGCAGGCCGTGGCGGAGCAGCGCGGCGACGGCGCCCGGCTGGTCGCCTGCACCCTGGATTGTTCGGTATTCACCGAACTGGGCGTGGATACCGACATCGTGCTCCGGCAGGTGTCCAGCGATACCACCGAGTTCGCCGTGCAACAGCAAGGGCGTCAGACCGCGTCGGGATCCCTGCGAGCGGCATCCTGACCCCTGGCTCCCGCTGCGGCCAGCGCCCGCGGGTCGATGCTCAGTCGAAGTCGGGGTCCGCCGCGTCCGGTGTCCGGCGAACCGCGGCTCGCACCCGTCGCACCGCGCGCTGGGTGGCCGACCAATCGGGGTCGACGGCCACCCCGACGAGGAACACCTTCCAGAACTCGTCGAGCCGGGTTTCCAGATCGACCCGGTTGGTCAGGATCTCCGACACGTGCTGGATGCCGAAGAAGCTGCCGACCAGCGCCCGGGCGGTGGCGCCAGGCACCAGCCCGGGACGCAGCTGCCCCTCCCGGCGGGCCTGGGCGAACAGCTCCTGCAGGATGGCGACCCAGCCCACGAACGGCGTCGGCATGGCGGCGTTCACCAGCTCGCGCTCGAAGGACAGCCGGACGCCGGCCGTGGTCAGGATGTCGTCGCGGAACCTGCTCCCCACCTCGTAGGTCAGCGCGACGATGCCGGTCAGCGCGTCGGGTGAGTGCTGGATGATCCCCTCCACCACGGGCGGCCATTGCGCGAACTGCTCCTCGACCACCGCGACGGCGAGCGCTTCCTTGCTGGGGAAGTGGAAGTACACCGCGCCCTTGGTGACCCCGGCGGCCTCCACGATGTCGTTCATGCTGGCCGCCAGGAAGCCGGTCCGCGCGAAGACCTCGGCAGCGGCGATCAAAACCCGGCTGCGGGTCAGGACCGCTCGCTGCTGCATCGCCACTGGCGCATTCCTCCTTGATCTTGCGAGTTGTGAAGTGTATCGGCCCGCTCTCGCGGCATGCTTGCACCGGTTTGCCCGATAAGCACTGTCTCACCGATAAAAAAGACCGCCTGGTCGGTTTACTTTTCCGGCCCATCGGGCTAGTCTGCCTCCAGCGGCGCGCGGAGTCAGGTCAACTCCTGCAGCGCCGCGCCAACTTGTGCGGGGCTGTTTCCGGACCGCGTCGGCGGCCACAACCGGTGTGACCGGGTGGCCGCATGCCGACCGGTCGGTATTCCCCGGTATTGTCGCGTTTCCGCTGTGGTGTCACATGATCCCCGATCAGGCAGGCGGTCTGCTGTCGCCGATGAGGTGCTTAGTTTAGGCAGATAACTTTTACCTTGACGAGTCCGGCCCGGCCAAAATCGATGCAGCGGGCGACCCCGGCAGGGGCAACGAGCTGACCGGCACACCGGCTGACAGCGGCGCCGTCCGACAGCCGCAGGGGGCAGCGGGTGAAGATGTGTGGCGGTGGCGGTGGGATTTGAACCCACGGAGGCTTTCACCTCACACGCTTTCGAGGCGTGCTCCTTCGGCCGCTCGGACACGCCACCGCGGACGACAATACAGTCACCGGCGGTCGGCGAAGAAGCGGGTCAGCAACTCGGCACACTCGTCCTGCCGGACGCCGGCGAGCACCTCGGGACGGTGATTGAGCCGCCGGTCGCGCACCACATCCCACAGCGAGCCGGCCGCGCCGGCCTTGTCGTCCCAGGCGCCGAACACCAGCCGCCGGATCCGTGCCAGCACCACGGCGCCGGCGCACATCGTGCAGGGCTCGAGGGTCACCACCAGGGTGCACCCGGTCAGCTGCCAGTCCCCCAGCACCTTCCCGGCCCGCCGCAGCGCCAGCACCTCGGCGTGCGCGGTCGGATCGGCGCTCAGCCGACGCAGGTTGTGACCGGTGGCCAGCACCGCGCCCTGCGCCGAGAGCACCACCGCCCCCACCGGCACCTCGCCAGCGGCCAGCGCCGCCCCTGCCTCGCGCAGCGCGACACCCATCGCCTCGTGGTCGCTGGTGACCTCGCTGCTCACCCGGTCCAGCTCACCCGCGGATGGCCTCGAATTCGGCCAGGCAACCCAGCCGGTCGCAGACCGTCTCGATCAGGTCGGCAGGCAGGGTGCCCTCGTGCACCGCAAGCTCGATCAGCTCCGGCGCCGGCACCCGGAGGTCGGCAAGCAGCTGCGGATCTCCGAACGGCGCGGCGTCGTGCACGCCGGTCGGTGCGTCCTCGTCGCCGTCCAGCGGGTCGCCACCGATCTCGGGCAGCCCGTCGGCGAACAGCTGCGCGATCGGGTAGTCATCGGCGGCGTGGCCGTTGGACAGGAACACCCGGATCGGCTCGGCGGCCTGGTCGGCCGCGGCGTCCAGCCGGGCCAGCACGGCGTACTCGTCGTCCTGCTCCACCGCCAGCAGCCGGACCGGGTGATCGAAGTCGCGCAGGACGTCGCAGACGTCGTCGATCGACTCGCACGCGTCGAGGTTGACCTCCTCCAGCAGCCAGCGGGAGCCGGCCTGATCCTTGCCCAGCAGGGCGAGCGCGAAGTAACTCACAGAGCCACCCGGCCGGCCGAGCGAGCCCTGCGAAATTCCTCCTCCAACCCGATCCGTGCGATCACGGCATCGAGCATGTCTTCGGGGTAGGCATCCAGATCGTCAAGAATCGATTCCATCTCGTCCTCGCCGAGTTCCAGATCGCTGAACAGGTCCAGCTCGCCGATCGGCCAGACCTCATCGAGCTCGTCGTCCTCGGGCGGGTCCTCCCCCAGCCTGCTGAGCACCTGGGCCGCCAACGGGAACTCGACCGAGGCGGTCAGGTCCGACAGCAGCAGATCGATCCGGGGGCCGTGCGAACGGGCGATCAGGAAGAACTCGTCATCGACATTGGCGACCACGAACGGGCCACCCTCGGGCGGCTGGCTGCGCAGTGCCGACAGCAGCACGCTCAGGTCCTCCAGGACGGCCGAGGGGAGCGCATCGCAGCGCCACACCCCACCTTCGCGGAATGCCGCTACCGCGTAACTGCCTTCTCCCATGACCCCAGCCCCTCGCAGTGCCAAACGGTGTCGAGCCGATGTAGTAGCGAACTGACCTTGGGGGAGATCCTGGCATGGATCGGGTGTCCAACAAAGCCCGCGACGGATCGGGCGCGGCCGCCCCATGGCGGCGCGTGGTGGGGGCGGCCCGGGCTGGTTCGTTCCCGTCCGGTGTCGGCCCGGCATCGGTACGGTTACGCTCCGCTACCAACGGTCTGTAGCTGAGCGGCGCCGGTTATACGTTCGAGTGGTGCCAGATTCGTTCGACCGCATCGCCGTGCTGGGGCTCGGCCTGATCGGCGGCTCCCTCCTCCAAGCGCTCGCGCGTGGCGGGTACACGGTCACCGGATATGACCCCGACCCGGTCGAGGCGGGCGCGGCTCGGGGCATCGGCTACACCGTGGCCGCCAGCGCCTTCGACGCGGTGGCCGGCGCTGACCTGATCGTCCTGGCGATGCCGTTGCCACACCTGGACGCCGCCCTCGAGGCGATCAGCCCCTCAGTCGCCCCGAACGCCGTCCTCACCGACGTCGGAACCCTCAAGGCGCCGGTGTTGCAGGCAGTACGCAGGCGCCTGCCCCGCGCCCGGTTCGTGGGCGGGCACCCGCTGGCCGGCACCGAGCAGTCCGGGTTCCTGGCCGGCCACCCGTTGCTGTTCCGGGACGCGCCCTGGGCGCTGATCCTGGAGCCGGACACCGATCTGCAGGCATGGCTGTCGCTGGCGGTGCTGCTGTGCGACCTCGGCGCCAAGCCGGTGCCGACCACCGCGGCCGAGCAGGATGCCGCCATCGCCCGGGTGATCGGCCTGCCGCACATGCTGGGCGAGGCGCTGGCCCTGACCGGCCTGCGCGGCGGGGAGCTGGGGCTCTCGCTGGCCGCCGGGTCCTACACCTCCGGCAGCCGGGTCGCCCGGACCAGGCCGGAGCTGGTCGCGACCTGGTGCGACGGCAACCCCGCGCTGATCTCCGCCCTCGACGATGCCATCGCCTGGCTGACCTCCAGCCGGGATACCCTGGCCGCCGGCGGCTCGGTGCTGCCGCTGGCCGAGGCCGGACACCGGGCCCGGATGGAGTGGGAGCGCCGCGAGTTCGGCCCGGTCGACCTGCCGGTCGATGCCGAGGCGCTGCGCCAGCACGGTCGCGATGGCGGCTGGATCACCGCGGTGGTCGAGAAGGACGGCCCGGAGCTCGGCGAGTTGCGGCTGCTGGGCATGCGTCCGGTGCGCTGATCGACCCGGGTCGGACACAATTGGCAGCGTGATCAGACTCCGCACCGGCGTGCCCCTGATAGAGCTCGAGCGCAGCGGCGTGGTGGAGTCGGTGCACACCGGCCACCTCGTCGTGCTGGCGCCGGACGGCAGCGTCCGGTTCGCTGCCGGGGACGTCAGCCAGCCGGTGTTCGGCCGGTCCTCGCTCAAGCCGCTGCAGGCAGTCGGCATGTTGCGCGCAGGGGTCGACTTCGAGTCCTCGGAGCTGGCGCTGGCAGCGTCCTCGCACTCCGGATCCCCCCAGCACCGGCAGCTCATCGCCAACCAGTTGCACGCGGCCGGGCTGACCGAGGACGACCTGGAGTGCCCGCCGGACCTGCCGGTGGGTGAGCCGGAACGCCGCGCGCACCTGATGGCCGGCCTTGCCGAATCCCGGCTGGCGATGAACTGCTCCGGCAAGCATGCCGGGATGCTGCTGGCCTGCCTGCGCAACGACTGGCCGATCTCCGGTTACCTGGCGCCGGCCCATCCGTTGCAGCAGCTGCTGGCCGCGACCGTCACCGAGCTGACCGGCGAGCCGATCGCCGCGACCGGGGTGGACGGTTGCGGCGCCCCGCTGTTCGCCATCAGCCTGACCGGGTTGGCCGGCGCGTTCAGCCGGATCGCCACCGGCCAGGCCGAGCTGCGCCGGGTGGCCGAGGCTATCCGGAGCCATCCGGACCTGCTGGGCGGCGGCGGTCGCGGGGTGACCCGGCTGATCCAGGCGGTGCCCGGCCTGATCGCCAAGGACGGCGCGGAGGGCGTCTACGCCGCGGCGTTGCCCGACGGCGGGGCGGTGGCGCTGAAGATCGACGACGGCGCGTCCCGGGCGGCGGAGCTGGCCGTCGTTCTCGGCCTGCGGCAGCTCGGGGTGAGCGGCCCGGCCCTGGACGAGCTCGGCGCCCAGCCGGTCCTCGGCGGCGGGCGGCCGGTGGGACGGCTGCGGCCGGTGGTGGGTTGAAGGCCGGTGGTCGGGTGAACGTAGGGGGTTGGGGTGGACGCCGGTCGGGTGAACGCCGGGGGCTGGGTGAACGCCGGGTGATCGGGTGAGCGCCGGTGGTCGGTTGCGCCAGTCGCGATCGCGCGCCTGAGGGCACAGCCGGATACGGGAGGTCGTAGCCTTCAGCCCATGACTCACGTCCAGCCCACTCGGACCGAGCAGGCAGCGGCGCCCGCACTGGCCGCCAGCGTCTCGCTTCCCGAGCGGCTCGGCTACCGGGTCAAGCGGGTGCTTCTCGGCCCGCCGCTGGTGTCCTCGCAGCTGCACGAGGAGAAGCTGTCGAAGAAGACGGCGCTGGGCGTGCTCTCCTCCGACTGCATCTCCTCCTCCGCCTACGGCACCGAAGAGATGCTGATCGTGCTGCTCGCGGTGTTCGGGCTGGCCGGCTTCCACATCCTGGCGCCGATGACAGCGGTCATCCTGGTGATCCTGACCCTGATGACGCTGTCCTACCGCGAGGTCGTCATGGTCTACACCCGGGCCGGCGGCAGCTATGTCGTCTGCCGGGAGAACTTTGGGTACAAGACGGCGCAGATCGCGGCGGTGGCCCTGCTGATCGACTACGTCGTGACGGTGGCGGTGCAGGTCGCCGCCGCGGTGGCCGCGATCACCTCCGCGGTGCACGAGCTCAGCGCCTACAAGGTCGAGCTCTGCATCCTGATCATCCTGTTGCTCGCCTACGCCAACCTGCGGGGGGTCAGGGAGGCCGGCAAGGCGTTCGCGTTTCCGACCTATTTCTTCTTCACCTCGATGACGGTCGTGATCGTGGTCGGGCTGATCCGGGAAGTGCTCGGCGAGCTGCCGAGGTATGAGATGGACCGGGTCGTCGGCGGCCAGCACCAGCTGCCGATCCATGACCAGGGCCACGCCATCTTCTCCTCGCTGGCGGTCTTCTACCTGCTCAAGGCCTTCGCGAACGGCGGCGCCTCGCTGACCGGACTGGAAGCGATCTCCGACGGGGTCAGCGCGTTCAAGCATCCACCGGGGCCCAATGCCCGCCGCACCCTCGGGATCATGTCGGCGATGCTGGCGTTCCTGGTCTGCGGCGTCGGCTGGCTGTCCATGGAGACCCACTCGGCCCCGTTCCGCGAGGGCACTCCCACCGTCATCTCCCAGGTGGCCCAGGCGGCCTTCGGCCATGGACTGGTCGGCGACATCGGATTCGGCATCGTGCAGCTCGCCACCGCGCTGATCCTCATCACCGGCGCGAACACCCCGTTCACCGGCTTTCCGTTCCTGGCCAACTTCGTCGCCGAGGATTCCTTCCTGCCGCGGCAGCTGACCCGGCGCGGCCACCGGCTGGCCTTCAGCAACGGGATCTTCATCCTGACGCTGTTCTCGATCCTGCTGCTGGTGGTGGGCAACGCCAACGTCGACAAGCTGGTGCCGTTCTACTCCCTCGGGGTGTTCACCGGCTTCACCCTGGCCGGCTTCGGGATGGCGAAGTACCACACCATCCACAAGCAGCCGGGCTGGCGGAAGAAGTGGTGGATCAACGCCTCGGGTGGTGGCCTGTCGCTGACGATCGTGCTGATCACCGCCGTGGTGAAGTTCACCGAGGGCGCCTGGCTGGTGCTGGTGCTGGCGCCGATCATGTGGCTGGGCCTGATGCGCCTGAACCAGCAGTACCGCGACGAGGCCCGCGCGCTGAACCTGGTGACCAACGCGCTCGGCAAGGGCGCCTCGCTGCCGAACTACCCCCGCCACGTCGTGCTGGTGCTGGTGGACCGGCTGGACCTGGCCGTCGTCCGGGGCCTCCGGTACGCCGGCAGCCTGCGGCCCACCGATCTGCGCGCCGTGCACGTCTCGCTGGACGGCGACCGGGCCGCGGAGCTGGAGCGGTCCTGGATCGAGCGCGGCCTCGGCGACCGGGTGCCGCTGGAGGTGGTCGAATGCCCGGACCGCCGGCTGGTCCGGGCGGTCGCCGAGACGGCGTTGGGCGCGGTGATCGGTGAGCGTGCCGAGGTGACGGTGCTGCTGCCCCGCCGGACGTTCAAGCGATTCTCCCAGCGGATCCTGCACGACCGGACCGCCGACCGGATCGCCGGCGCGATGGCCAAGCTGCCGCACGTGTCGGCCACCATCGTCCCGTTCGACACCACGCTGAACGAGGCGCAGGAGGAGGAACTCGAACGCCAGCGCGCCAAGGCCAATGAGCGCGCCGCGCTGAGCACGGAACCCGGTACGCCGGACGGTCGCCAGCTCCAGCCGGCGACCGCGGAAACCGGCAGTGCGCCTGACACGCGGGCCGACCCGGGGGTCGAGACGGAGCCGGATGAGAACGGCGTGCTGCCGATCGCTGCGGTGAAGTGGAAGCAACGGGTCACCATCGAGGGCCGGATCAAGATCGTGCAGGTGGGCACCACGGCGGGCAAGTCGCTGGAGGCCCAAGTCTTCGACTCCACCGGCGGCATGCGGCTGCTGTTCTTCGGCCGCACCCGGATCCCGGGGATCGAGCCCGGGTCGATGGTCCGGGTGACCGGCACGGTCGGTGAGTACAAGGGCCATCTGGCGCTGGCCAACCCGCGTTATGAGTTGCTGCCGGCCGACGCCAAGTTCCACTGAGCGGCGGCTGAGATGTCCGAATCGAGCGAGCAGGTCAGGCCCCAGCGGATGCGCGGCAACCGTCCCGCGTACACCACCGAGACGCTGCTGGACGTAGCGGTCACGGTGTTCACCACCCGGGGCTACGAAGGCACCTCGATGGAGGATCTGGCTGCCGCCGCCGGGTTGAGCAAGTCCTCGATCTATCACCACGTGCAGGGCAAGCAGCAGCTGCTGGCGCTGGCCCTGGACCGGGCGCTGGACGGGCTGTTCGCGGTGCTGACCCAGCCCGGGGCGACGACCGGGCCCGCGGTGGACCGGTTGACCCATGTCATCCGGGGCACGGTCGCGGTCCTGCTCGACGAGCTGCCCTACGTCACGCTGCTGCTGCGGGTGCGGGGCAACAGCCCCACCGAGCTGGCCGCGCTGGCCCGGCGGCGGGAGTTCGACCAGCTGGTGGCCAACCTGGTGCTGCAGGCCCAGCGCAACGGCGAGGTGGACCCGCGGCTGGATGCCGCGGTAGCCACCCGATTGATCTTCGGCATGATCAACTCGCTCACCGAGTGGTACCGGCCCGGCCGGGCTGACCGGGTCGATCTGCCCGAGACGGTGGTGCAGCTGGTGCTGACCGGCCTGGCGCCGCGCTGAGCCGGCCGTCTCCGCTGGCCCTGTGCCGGCCGAGCTTGGCAGCCTGGCTAAACTAGGACGGCTGTTCGAGTAAGCCCCTATCGTCTAGTGGCCTAGGACGCCGCCCTTTCACGGCGGTAGCACGGGTTCGAATCCCGTTGGGGGTACGCGGCAGGCATGACCGGCCGGGCACGTAGTATGGTTTCGCAGGTTGCCGCAGATTGTTTCAGATTGTTTCTAGGCCCCGTAGCGCAGTTGGTTAGCGCGCCGCCCTGTCACGGCGGAGGTCGCGGGTTCGAGTCCCGTCGGGGTCGCACCTAGGTCCGGTTCCCTCTCGCGAGGGAGCCGGACCTTGTGCTGTGCCCGCAACAGCCGTAGCCGCCCGGCTCGCGGGGCAAGGTCGATAGGGCGCGTCACACACCCCGGATCTCGCGTAGGAGCGACCACACCCGTCGCCCGCTGAAGATGAGCGCTGCGAGCAGGATTCCGACTACGGCCCACACGGCGAAATCCCAGACGCGGTCCCACTCTTTCGGCACCGGCAGCAGCACTGTCGCCGGAATGGAGGCGAGCGCGGCAAGGAGCGGCAGGATGACGTCCGTCTTGTGATCGGCGATCAGCGTGGTGAGTCGTTGGCGCTGGGGCAGGCCTTCGACGTTTCCCCGAGCGTTGATCATGGCTCTGATCAGCCCGAAACAGTCGCTACTGGCAAGTAACATCGTGCTCACGAAGATCGCTCCGGCACCGGCTCGTGCGACCAGCAGCGTGGGGTGATTGAACCGGCGCCCCTTGCTCTTCACCAGCGGTACCCAGCCGAGCCGTTGACGCTTGAAGGGCCGGCGGCGGAACCATCCACGGTAGAGAAGGGGCCAGGCTCCCTCCCGCAGGAAGGGAGCTACCAATCGCCCGGCCTCATCGGATGCGAACATGTCGTTATAGCTCCGGTTACCGGCTATGCCGACATGCTCCGGCAGTGACCTGAACAAGCTCGAGGTCAGGGCAGCGCGGGTGAGCTGGCACTGCACCCCCACCCGGCGGGTCTGCAGCCGCGGGACCATCGGATCTTCCGGGCCGCACACCTGCACCTCGTCAGTCCCGAACAGGGCGTCATATGCTTCCTGTGAAGGCACGCCCAGGTTGGCCTGTCCCTCCACGATCAGGATGCCGCCGTCGCAGACCCAGTCGAGCAGGTTGGACCGACGGTGCCGAAGCCAATGCTGGGCGGCGTCCGCGCCGAAGTCCGGATCACCGTTGGCCGCGTCCCAGTTGATGATGACGACCTTGGCCTCTCGGATGGCCTCCAGCGTCGTCTGGGTCAGGTGACTCATCGGAGCGGCGACGTCATCGGCCAAGCTGCGCACCCGTAAGGTCGCTGGCTGTGCGATCGCTCCGTCGGCAAGGGCCCGGGCCCAGTGCTGCCCACGCGCACGGCCGCGTCGATCGGCGAGTATCAGGATCTCCGTCCGCGGCTTGTCGGGGTGGAACGACCGGGTGCGCCACCGATCGCGGACGAACGCGAAGAGGCGCCCGGTGAGCGAAGTGAACGTGGACGTGATCAGCCTTTTCACGGCAGCCCCCGCAGGTGAACGAGCCACATCAGGGTCCATTCTGAACCGCCCACGGGCTACCTCCTAGAAGAATTTGGCATGGCTTTGACGGCCGGGCACAGGGGTTGCGGGCACAGTGGCTACGGGACGGGGGGGTAAACGCACCGTGGATACGAACGAAATGGATTCAGACAAAGTGATTATGGCCAGAGTGGTTACGGGCATGGTCGTTACGTGAGTGTCGTGAGGTCGAGCCAGGTGAGCGAGCACCGGACCCCCGTGCTGGTCACGGTGGCGCACGGAACCCGGGACCGCGCCGGAGTGGCCGAGATCGAGCGGCTGGCCGAGCTGGTACAGCTGGCGCGGCCGGATGTCGAGGTGCGGCTGGGTTGGCTGGAGCTGGCCTCACCACTGCTGGCGGAGCTGCTCCCGGCGATCACCGGTCCGGTGGTGGTGGCGCCGCTGCTGTTGTCCACCGGCTACCACGTCAAGATCGACATCGCCTCGGTGGTCGGCGGCCGTCCGGACACCGCGGTGGCCCGACAGCTGGGCCCGGACCCCCGGATCACCGGCGTGGTGTGGGAGCGGCTGCGCGAGGCCGGTGGCGTGCCCGCTGCCGGAGCGGTGCTGCTCGCGTCCGGGTCGAGCGATCCGGAGGCCGCCGAGAACCTGGCCGTGGCCGCCGACCAGCTGGCGGAGCAGGCCGGCTGCCCGGTCTACCCGCGGTTCCTGACCGACCCGCGGTGGCGCGACGGCCTGCCGCCCGGGGTGACGGTGGCCAGCTACCTGCTTGCGCCGGGTTACTTCTCCGACCGGCTGGCCGGCCTGGGCCGGACGGAGCTGGGGCTCGACCGGGTGACGCGGCCGATCGGAGCTCATCCGGCGGTGGCCGAGGTGGTCTGGGACCGTTACGACGAGGCGGTCCGGACGCTGTGGCCGTGACCATCGGCGCTACCCCCAGGGCGCTCGGGTAGACTTCCGGACGCTCGCGGATCGCGTCCGTGGGTGCACGGCCAGGTAGCTCAGTTGGTACGAGCGACCGCCTGAAAAGCGGTAGGTCGGCAGTTCGATCCTGCCCCTGGCCACCAGTGCGAGCCGGTGTTTCCCACCAGGTCGACCTTCGGCCTTCGAGGCGGGCCACTTGGCCTTGGAACAGCAGCCTGGGCAGTTACCGACCGGTCATGGGCTGGTCACCGGGATCGCTGCTCCCTCGGCCGTCAGCAGGACCCGCGCGCCGAGGGGCTCGGACAGCTGCACCGTCACCGTTCGGCGGGCGGCTATCGCCGGGCACGCCTGCGAGGACGTGCTGCCTTGCGGGTTCGGCGTGACCTCCCGGGGCGTCACCACGACGGCGGTGCTGGACTCGGCCACGTCGGCGGTGTAGTCCGCTCCGCACGGCGACGGACCAGCCGGACTCCCGTAGAAGCTGTAGGTCAGCGACCGCCCGTCCTCGCTCACGCTCGCCCGGCGATCGAGCCCGGTGGAGTCCCCTGTCGTCGAGCGCCACAGGTACTTGGAGTCGATCGCGAGCACCTGGACCGGATTGGTGACCTGGTCCAGCTGGAAGCGCCAGGCCGGCAGCGTCCGCGGGCCACGGTCGGTGTCGAACGCCGCCTGGGCCAGCGACACCTTGACGATCCGCAGCGGCCGGGTCCCCGGTTGAGGGGTTCCGATCGCTCGGAGCCGGCCGAGCGCGGCCATGGCCGAGACGATGTCGTACCCGGCTGAGCTCACCGGACCGGTGGGCGCGGTGGTGGCCAGCTCGAAGCTGCCCGCGAGGTAGGCCAGCTTGCCCTCGTCGGTCAGGAACCCGGTCGCCGGATCGATCACCGCGCCATTGGTCAGGATCAACGGCCGGGGATCAGCGGCGACCGGAAAGGATTGCCACTTCGCCAGCGCATCGGCCGGGCGCGCGGTGGCCGGCGCCCGGCCCACGCCGTCGGTGGCGCCGGGGCCGGGGCCGGCGGAGCCGCCGGTTCCCGGACCGGTGGAACCGGGGCCGCAGGCCGTCAGCACGACCGTGACCGCCACTGCTGCCCACCTGGACATGCGGCAGCTCGACCTGACCGCATGGAACCCTGCCTCGTCGCCCATCTGGCTCTCCTCTTCGCCCACAACATAGATGCGCCGGCGCGCGGTGATGTTGCACGACCTGCCTGGCCAGTTCGCGGTCAGCGGCTGCTGACCGCGATCGGAGCACCGTCGGCAGTGAGCAGCACCCGGCCTCCGAGCGGCGCGGCCAGCTCTAGCGTGACCGTCCGGCGATGGCCCATGGTGGCGCAGGCGATCTCCGCGCCGTCCGGCGCCCAGGTGGCCGGCTGCTGGTTCTGAACGTCGGATCCGTCGCGAAGCGGTATACACCGTCCGCTGTTCCAGCGTGGCACGTCCAGTAGAGAATCTGGCCCGGATGGAATGCAGTGGCGCCAATCCGAGACAATGGGACCTAGCACCCGCCACGTTCTGACAGGAGAGCCGTGAAAACCGCCGAGGTACGCCAGCGCTTCGTGGATCATTTCGTCCGCCACGGGCATGAGGTCGTTCCCGGCGCACCGCTGCCCTTCGACGACCCCAACCTGCTGTTCATCAACGCCGGCATGGTGCAGTTCGTGCCGTACTTCACCGGCCAGCTCGAGCCGCCGTGGTCGCGGGCCACCAGCGTGCAGAAGTGCGTGCGCACCCAGGACATCGAGGAGGTCGGCAAGACCACCCGGCACGGCACCTTCTTCCAGATGAACGGCAACTTCAGCTTCGGCGACTACTTCAAGGAAGAGGCGATCGCGCTGGCCTGGGAGCTGGCCACCAAGCCGGTCGGCGACGGCGGCTACGGCCTGGACGGCGAGCGGATCTGGGCGACGGTCTACCTCGACGACGACGAGGCCATCGACATCTGGCGCCGGGTCATCGGGCTGCCCGCTGAGCGGATCGTCCGGCGCGGGATGGCCGACAACTTCTGGTCGATGACGGTGCCCGGCCCGTGCGGCCCGTGCAGCGAGCTGTACTACGACCGGGGCGCGGCCTACGGACCCGAAGGCGGGCCGGCGGTCGACGAGGACCGGTTCATGGAGTTCTGGAACCTGGTCTTCATGCAGAACGAGCGGGGCGCCGGCCCGGCCAAGGAGGGCTATCCGATCCTGGGCGAGCTGCCCCGCAAGAACATCGACACCGGCATGGGCTTGGAGCGGATGGCGACCCTGCTGCAGCGCGTGGACAACCTGTACGAGATCGACGAGACCCGTCCGGTGCTCGACCGGGCGGCCCAGCTGGCCGGCAGGCGGTACGGCGGCGAGTCCGGCCCGTCGGCGGCCGAGGCCACGCCGGACGACGTCCGGCTGAGGGTGATCGCCGACCACGTGCGGACCGGCCTGATGCTGGTCGCCGACGGCGTCACGCCCAGCAACGAGGGCCGCGGCTACGTGCTGCGCCGGATCCTGCGCCGGGCGGTGCGCTCGGCCCGGATGCTCGGCGGCGAGTTCACCGACGGCTCGGTGTTGCCGCAGTTGCTGCCGGTGGCCCGGGACGCGATGGCGCCCAGCTACCCGGAACTGGCCACCGACTACGACCGGATCGCGATGATCGCCTACGGCGAGGAGGACGCCTTCCGCCGCACGCTGACCTCGGGCACCACCATCCTCGATGTCGCGGTGCGCGAGGCCCGGCAGGAGAAGCGCCCGACGCTGTCGGGTGAGCGCGCCTTCACGCTGCACGACACCTATGGCTTTCCGATCGACCTCACCATCGAGATGGCGGCCGAGGCCGGCCTGAGCGTCGACCAGGACGAGTTCCGACGGCTGATGGCCGAGCAGCGCCAGCGGGCCAAGGCCGACGCCCGGTCGAAGAAGTCCGGGGTGGCCAGCACCGCTGCCTACCGCGAGTTGCGCGAGCACGGGCCGACGATCTTCACCGGGTACGAGACCCTGGAGACCGAGTCCCGGGTCCGCGGCATCATCCGCAAGGACGAGCTGATCGAGGTGGCGGGCCCCGGCGAGACCGTCGAGGTGGTGCTGGATGCGACCTCGTTCTATGCCGAGTCCGGCGGGCAGATCGCCGACGAGGGCGTCATCGTCGTCCCCAGCTCCAGCTCGGAGACCCGGCTGCGGGTGCTCGACGTCCAGCGGCCGATCAAGGGGCTGATCGTGCACCGGGTGCACGTGGAGTCCGGTGAGCTGCGGACCGGCGTCGAAGCGGTCGCGCAGGTGGACCCGGAATGGCGGCTGTCGGCCAGGCAGGCGCACTCGGGCACCCATGTGGTGCACGCGGCGTTGCGTGAGGTGCTCGGCCCGTCCGCGCTGCAGAGCGGCTCGTACAACAAGCCGGGCTACCTGCGGCTGGACTTCGCCTGGTCCAAGGGCCTGGACGAGCGGACCCGTACCGACATCGAGGAGACGGCGAACCGCGCGCTGCGGCGGGACCTGCCGGTCGCGGTGCGGTACATGCCGCTGTCCCAGGCGCGCGAAGAGGGCGCGCTGGCGCTGTTCGGCGAGACCTACGACGCCGAGGTCCGGGTGGTCGAGATCGGTGGCGCGTGGTCACGTGAGCTGTGCGGTGGCACCCACGTGTCGCACTCGTCCCAGGTGGGCGCCCTGGCGATCACCGGCGAGTCCTCGGTGGGCGCGGGGGTACGCCGGATCGAGGCCTACGTCGGCCTGGACGCAATCAAGTTCCTGGCCAACGAGCGTGCCCTGGTGGCCGCGCTGTCGGACCTGGTGAAGGTGCCGGCGGCGGAGCTGCCGGACCGGATCGAGTCGCTGATCACCCGGCTGCGCAATGCCGAACGCGAACTGGACCGGCTGCGGGCCGGCCAGGTGCTGCAGCAGGCGGGGCCGCTGGCCCAGCGCGCGACCGACGTCGCGGGCGTGCAGCTGCTCACCGAGCTGGTGCCGCCCGGGGTCGCGGTCAATGACCTGCGCACCCTGGCGGTCAACGTCCGGGACCGGCTGGATCAGGCGCGGCCGGCGGCCGTGCTGCTGGCCTCGGCCACCGAGGACCGGCTGTCCTTCGTGGCCACCGTCAACTCCGCCGGCGTGGCGGCCGGGCGGTCGGCCGGTGACCTGGTCAAGGTGCTGGCGCAGTCCCTCGGCGCTCGTGGCGGCGGCAAGGCCGACGTCGCGCAGGGCGCCGGTGGGTCACCGAACGACGCTCCGGCGGCCTTCCAAGCGGTGCGTGATTCCCTGCTCGGGGCGTCCTGAGGTGTGCTGAGGCAGGGGCCGGCCAACTAACAGCCGGGCCCCAATCTCTCCGTAAGTGGATGTTCCAGGGTGCCGGCCCGGGCACGTGCCGGGCCGGCTGGCCGATACAGGCCTGCGTTATGGTTTCCTGCAATTGGCGGTGGCGCTCGCACTCGTCGCCGCGCCGCTGCTGTCGGTCACGTACACATTGAAGATGCGGACAGTGTTCCACTTGCAGTTTCCGGTGATGGTCTGCGTGCTGGCCCAGTACTGGTCACCGCAGCACCAGGTGAAGACCGTCCAGTAGTAGCTGTAGCTACCGGTGCCGCCCGACGGATTGGCCGTGCAGGAGAAGGTGGCGTAGTTGGCGGGGTCGGGGGCGTATGGGCCCGTTACCACGCAGCTCGCGGACACCGTGAGCGGTGAGGCATGGGCGGCCGGAGCCACCGACATGGTGAAGACGAACGCCAGTACGGCCACCAGACGAGCGAACAGACGAGCGGTCATGACATGTCTCCTTCGAAGCACGGGGGAGCGCTACTTTGGCATAGCTACACCCACTGTGTCGAGGTTGTCCGTCCGGATACTTCCGGCTGATCGCGGACCGGTCAGGGACGCTCACCCGCCAGCCGGTCCAGGTACCGCTGCGCCGACCGCCGGACGGCCGCGGCGCCGTCGCGCACCACTACCCGTCCCCACCAGCCGCCGTAGATCCGGTCGAAGTCGAACGGCGCGATCCGCTCCACGATCTGGTTGATGGTGGCCGGGTCCAGCGGGATCAGGTTGGGAAAGCTCCACATGAAGCTGACCCACTCCCGGTCCTGCACCACGGTGATGGTGTCGCCGGTCAGCAGCGCGCCGCGGCCCTCGGCGCCGGCCGGCCAGTGCAGCACCGCCGCCCCGTCGAAGTGACCGCCGATCCTGGCCAGGGTCAGCCCCGGCACCGGCTCGACCCTGTCCTGCCACAGCCGCACCCGATCAGACGGGCGCTGGATCCACTGCCGGTCAGCCTCCGGGATCAGGATCGGGGCGTCGAACGCGTCGGCCCACTCCACGCACGCCGCGTAGAAGTGCGGGTGCGACAGGCAGATCGCCTGGATGCCGCCCCGCCGGGAGACCTCGGCATAGGCAGCGTCGTCGAGCAACGAGACACAGTCCCACAGCACGTTACCGCCCGGCGTGCTGACCAGCAGCGCGCGCTGGCCGATCGCGAACGACGGCTCGGTGCCGATGCCCAGCAGGTCCGGCTCCTCCTCGCGCAGCACGCTGGAGCGGTCGGCGGCGAGCTCGGCCATCGTGGTCCAGCGTTGGCCCTCCCAGCCGACGTACTGCCGCTCGTCCTCGCAGATCGGGCAGCTCGCGGGTAGGGAATCGGTGTCGGCCTGCTGCACTCCGCAGGTCCAGCAGATCCATGCAGACATACCGCGATTCTGGCACCCCGCGGGCACCGGCTAGGTTCGTAGGTATGCATCTGGTGATCTCCGGCAACCCGGCGACCGGAAGCCGCAGCCGTGCCTGAGGGTCATACCCTGCATCGGTTGGCTCGCGAGCAACGCAGGTTGTTCGCCGGCCGGACGGTGCGGGCCAGCAGCCCGCAGGGCACCTTCGCAGAAGGCGCCAGCGCCATCGACGGCCTGGTGCTGCGGCGTACCGAGGCCAAGGGCAAGCACCTGGTGCACCACTACCAGGACGGCCCCACCCTGCACATCCACCTCGGCCTGTACGGCAGCTTCACCACCGGCTCGGGCCTGGCGCCCGAGCCCAAGGGAGCGCTGCGGTTGCGGCTGGTGGGCGAGGATGTCTGGACGGACCTGCGCGGTCCCAACACCTGCGAGTTGCTCGAGCCGCACGAGGCCGCCGCGCTGTTCGCCCGGCTCGGGCAGGATCCGCTGCGCCGGGACGCCGACCCGCTGCTGGCCTACCGCCGGATCAGCCGCAGCCGGGTGGTGATCGCGGCGCTGCTGATGGACCAGACGGTGGTCGCCGGAATAGGCAATGTCTACCGGGCTGAACTGCTGTACCGCCACCGGATGGACCCCTACCTGCCGGGCCAGGCCGTGAGCCTGCCCACCTGGCTGGCCATGTGGGACGACCTGGTGACCCTGATGCGGGCCGGGGTCCGGGTCGGCCGGATCGAGACGCTCTATCCGCAGGACCGTCCCCGCAAGCGTGGCCCGCTGGCCCGGGACGAGGCCGGCTATGTCTACCGCCGGGCCGGGCTGCCCTGCCGGGTGTGCGGCACCGAGGTGCGGACCGAGATGCTGGTCGGGCGCAACCTGTACTGGTGCCCGTCCTGCCAGCCGGCCGGATCAGCGGGCGCCCTCTAGTCGACGGCCTCCAGCCGGCCGCTCGCGGTCAGGGCGGTGGCTCGGCGCCTGGCGTCGGCGGCATCCAGCGCCTGGATCAGCCGGGGACGCAGCTCGTGCGCCCCGATCACCGCGTCGACCGAGCCCACCTCGACGGCCCGCTGGATGCTGTGGATGGCGTCGAACTCCGCCGCCACCTCCGCCAGTTTCTCGACCCGCACGGTGCTGCGCAGCGTCACCAGCTCGGTGGCCAGGGCCGCCCGCTGCACCCCGGTCGCTGCGGCGGCGCGTTCCTGCAGCTCCACGATGCGCGGGTCGCGAGCCAGCCGGGCGTCCACCTCGCCGGTGAACACCACCGCCGCGGCAGGCGCGCCGCCGAGCACCGAGGCGTACGAGCCCTCGATCGCCAGCACCGTCATCTCGCTGTTCAGCGCCTTGGAGAAGACCACGAATGCCCCGCCGTGATAACGGGAAACCACGCAGAACACGATCGGGCCCTTGAAGTTGACGACTGCTCGGCCGATCTCGGCGCCGTACTCCAGCTGCAGGTTGCGCATCGAGTCCGGCGAGCCGTCGAAGCCGGACAGGTTGGCCAGCATCACCACCGGGCGGTTGCCGCTGGCGGCGTTGATGGCCCGGGCGGTCTTCTTGGACGAGCGTGGGAACAGCGTGCCGGCGGTCCACAGGTCCGGGCCGTCGCTGGGCGGGAAGCCGCGCCGCGGGATGGCCCGGGACTCGATGCCGATCAGGCACACCGGACGGCCACCGAGGTGGGCATCGAACACGACGGAGGTCTCCGCATCGGCCATTCCGGCCCAGCGCTCGAACACCGAGAGGTCCTGGTCGGCGACCGCCCGCATCAATGACCTGATGTCGAAAGGCTTCTTGCGATCGGGGTTGCCGGTCGGGGAGAAGATCTCGCCGACCGTGCGGAACTCGCTGTCGGCCAGCTGGTGCGGGTAGTCGCTGATGTCCCGCTCGACCGGGTCGGAGCTCTTGGCCATCCGCGGGGTGTCCTCCCCCGGCGCGATGTAGCTGTGCGCGTAGTGACTCATCAAGAGCTCGCAGGCGGCGGCCAGGTTGGGCACCCAGTACTGCGCCTGGCCGTTGGGCCCCATCACCCGGTCATAGCCGCCGATGCCGAAGTTGTCCTCGGCCGACACCCCACCGGAGAAGTCCAGGGACTGCTTGCCGGTGAGCACCATCGCGCTGTCCGGAGTCATCACCAGGATTCCCTTGGTGTGCATCAGCATCGTCGCTTCGGCGTTCCAGTACGGCTGGGCGCCGACGTTGATGCCGGCGACCACCACGTTGATCTCGCCGCCGGCCTGGGTGAAGGTGACGATCCGGCGCAGCGCGCGCGCCACCCAGTCCATGTTCTCGGTGCCCGAGTCCATCGAGATCCGGGCGCCGGCCGAGAGCGCGAACCACTCCACCGGAACCGCGAGCTCCTCGGCGAGGTCCAGGGCGGCGATGATCCGGGCGCATTCGGGCTCGGCGACCGCGCCCAGCGCCCGGGTCGGATCGCCCAGCAGCACCACCCGGGTGACGCCCTGCGGGTGCCGGTCGGTCGGGGTGCTGGCCAGGCCCACCACGATGCCGGCGCGGTTGCCGCCCGGCGGCCGCTGCACCGGGGCCAGCCTGCCGTTCTCGTCCAGGTCGCACTCGGTGAACCTGCCGTCCCGGCCGGTGAGCATTCCCACGAGTTCGTAGGGGTAAACCGTGCCGCGCCGGCGCGCCCGGAGCACCTTCTGGGCGTAGTCGTCCAACGGGTGCAGCCAGTCGGTCAACCGGCCGCTGACGGAGGTGACCACACCGGCGCCGGGCTGGAAGGAGAAACGCACGACGGTGCTGCGGGCTCGGCCGTCCGGCGCGACCACCATGCCCTCGGCGATCACCTCTTCGATGCCGGCGCCCACCGTGAGCGGTGAGATGGTGCGCTGCAGGGCGGTCAGCTCCGAGACCGGGGCGTCCACCGTGGGCCAGATGTGCAGCGCCACGTAGTTCATGTCCAGCCGGGCGCCGCCGAGGCTGGCCCGGGCCCGCCTGATCGCCTCGCCGCAGCTGGCCACCGCGCGCTCGGCGTGCGGCAGCGCCACGACATGGCCGTCGGCATCGCGGACCACGGCGAACTCCCGGATCTGGGCCAGGGCCACCAGCCGCCGGTCCGCCTCGTTGTTCGGCGCCACCAGCAGGTACAGCAGCACGTCCTCGGGGGCCTCCAGGCGGGTGATCTTGAACTTCTTCAGCCGCCACATCTTCAGCCGGCGGCCGACCATCGGGTGCATCCCGCGCACCAGGTCGTCCTCGACCAGCGCGTCCGCGCTCCCCACCTGCGGCCGGAAGGTGTAGTAGGACACCGATCGGCCTGAGCCCGGACAGATGGCTGTGACCACCCGGCGAACCAGCCGGGTGAGCTCCAGCTTGGCAAGAATGGCGTTCAGCTCCGCCGAGGCCTCGGCGGCCGAGTCCGGCACCTCGGGCCAGCGCACGTACAGGTCCAGGACGCACTGGTGGGCAGCCGGCGCATCCTTCAGTTGCTGCTCCAGCGCCGTGACCAGGGCAGAGCCCGGCGCCAGCTCCGACAGGTCGGCGACCGTGGTCACCAGGTGGGTCGGCCGCGCGTCCAGGGTGTAGTCACACACCACGAACGGCCGGCCGGCCACGTCGAAGTTGCGCAGGTCGTGCAACTCGTACTCGCGGTAGTGCCGGCGAGCCAGCACCTCCAGCATCGGCTCGTGCTCGCCGATGCCGGCCTCCAGCCGTTCGGCCAGGAACCGCACGATCTGCTCGGGAATCGCGGCCAGCGCGTTGATCCGCTGCGCGTAGTCCGGCGCGTCCGGATTCGCTGCCAGGTAACGGACCTCGTCGCGCACCCCGGCCAGCACCGAGGCGCGGACGGTGTCCACCAGCGGCTGGTCGAACCACCGGAACCGGACGCTGCGGGCCAGGTCACCGACCACCGGGTACCGCAGCTGGGTGGCGGCCACCAGCCGTTCGAGCACGTCGCGGACCTGCTCGGCGATGTCCTCGCCAGGAGCGTCGTCGAGCATCCACTGCTGCAGCAGCTCGGCGACCAGGCGCAGATGCGCCGGAGCGACCGGCTGGGCGAGGAAGATCCGGTAGACGGCTTCTTCCAGCGCGGGGGTGCGTTCGAGGTCGCTGACCCCGTAGTGGGTCAGCGCCTGGGACAACCGCTGCCGGAAGGCCGGGGGCAGTTGCTCACGATCGACGTCCAGGCTGTGCAGGTAGGAATGGAAGTACTCCCGCGGGCTGTGCACCCTCTCGTGCGGGAGCTCCTCGCCACCAGGACGGTTGCGGCTCAGCTCGCACAGGTCGGCGAAGGCCCGGAAGACCCCGAGCTCGGCTGTCAGCGGGTTGTGGCCGCTGCTGACCAGCTCCGCCCGGAAACGCTGGTAGGCGCTCAGCGTCCGGACCGCGTCGTCCTCGCTGAGGTCGAAGCCCAGCAGCAGGCTGCGCAGGTCGTCCAGGCAGCCCGCGGCCCGGGCCGCCGCCGAGCCGCTGCGCCCGGTCGGCAGCTCCAGCTCCACGGCTTCGGACTCCTGCGCCGCGCTCTCGTCGACGGCGTCGAGTTCGACGATGGGCTCCAGCCGGATCATGGGCGTGCCGGTCTCGACCTGCCCACCGGTGGAGACCAGCAGCTCGCGCACCCTGGCCGCAAACGGCGCCGACAGCACCGTCTCCATCTTCATGCTCTCCAGCACCAGCACCGGGGCGCCGGCCGCGACCTCGTCGCCGACCGCCACCGGGACCGCCACCACCAGAGCAGGCGCCGGCGAGCGCAGCACGCCGCCCTCGTCCCGGCTGACCCGGTGCGTCACGCCGTTGACCTCGACCAGGTTGATCGCCCCGTGCACCGCGCTGATCACCCGGTACCGCTGGTCGCCGACCTCCAAACGGCTGGCGTAGCCGTTCAACCGCTCGATCCGGGCATCCACGGTCCGGGCCTCGTCGTCCTGCCCGACGCCCACCCGGTAGCGGTTCGGGCCCAGCTGCGAGACGTTCACCCGGTAGCTGGTCCCGCGCAGGCTCAGGTCGATCGCCCGGCTGACCTTGTGCCGGGCCTGCGGCCGGCCGCCGTGCGCGGTGGCGAAGAAGTGCAGCCGCTCGGCGCCCTCCTCCAGCTCGTTGGCCTCGATCGCGGCGGCCACCAGCGCGATGCCGGCATGCTGGTGTGACACCAGGCCGCCCTCGGCGCGGGTGCGGTCGATCCAGCCGGTGTCGGCGGTGGCCGCGATCACCTCGGGCTCGGCCAGCAGGTCCAGCAGGAAGCTCTTGTTGGTCGCGCCGCCCTCGATGATCACGGTGGTGTCGGCGACCGCCCGGCGCAACCGGGCCAGCGCCTCGTCCCGGGTCCGGCCGTGGGCGATGATCTTGGCGATCATCGAGTCGAAGTCGGCGGGAATGGCGTCGCCGCTGCTGAACCCGGTGTCCACCCGCACACCGGGCCCGTCCGGCAGGTCCAGCACCGCGATCCGGCCAGGAGCCGGGGCGAAGTCCCGGTCGGGATCCTCGGCGTTGAGCCGCGCCTCGACGGCATGCCCCAGCTCGGCCGGCGGCTGGCCGTTGAGCCGGCCGCCGGCTGCGACCTCGAGCTGGATCTTGACCAGGTCGAGGCCGGTGGTGAGCTCGGTGATCGGATGCTCGACCTGCAGCCGGGTGTTGACCTCCAGGAAGGCGAACATCCCGTCGCTCGGGCGGTACAGGAATTCCACGGTGCCCGCGCCGCGGTAGTCCACCGCCAGGGCGAGCCGTTCGGCCGATGCCTTCAATGTCGCGACCTGGGCCGGCGCCAGCACCGCCGAGGACGATTCCTCGATCACCTTCTGGTTGCGCCGCTGCACCGAGCAGTCGCGGACCCCGATGGCCCACGCGTTGCCCTGGCCGTCGGCAACCACCTGAACCTCGACGTGCCGGGCGCCCGACAGCATGGTCTCCAGGAACATCACGCCGCTGCCGAAGGCCCGGACGGCCTCGTCCCGGGTCTGGTTGAAGGCGGCGGTCAGCTCCTGCGCCGACCGCACCACCCGGATGCCCCGGCCGCCACCGCCGGCGGTGGCCTTGAGCATCAGCGGGTAGCCGAGCGTCTCGGCCTTGGTCAGCGCCAAGCGCAGGTCGTCCACGGCGCCCTGGCTCCACGGCGCGACCGGCACGCCGACCTTCTCGGCCAGCAGCTTGGACCCGATCTTGTCACCGAGCGCCCGCATCGCTGCCGCGCTCGGCCCGATGAAGGTGACCCCGAGCCGCTCGCACAGCTCGGCGAAGGCCGGATCCTCCGCGACGAATCCCCATCCCACCCAGGCGGCGTCGGCGCCGGTCTCCCGCAGCGCGCGTTCGAGCACCGCGTAGTCGAGGTAGGGGCGGGCCGATGCGGGACCGAGCGGGTATCCGAGGTCGGCTTCCCGGACGAACTTGGCCGAGCTCTCGGCGTCGGTGTAGAGCGCGACCGTCTCGATCTGGTCGCCGCCGGCGGCGTTCAGCTCGCGCACGGCGTGGATGAGGCGCATCGCGGCCTCACCCCGATTGACGATGGCAACCCGCCTGAACACCGCTGTCCTCCTTGTGGTCGACGTCTCACCCTAACGGCTGAGCGGAGGGCCACGGTGTGCCCGGGCAAGGGCGGGCAACGTGGAGGTTCTGGGCAAGGTAGACTGGTCCTTGGTAGCCGGCACAGTTCTGCCTCCGGCTCTCTTTGGTCCCACACCACGCGCCGCGACCGCTGGTCTGCGCCGGGCAGGACGACCTTCTAGTTTCTGGAGTTCTTCTTATGGCGGCTGACCGCCCCCGTTCGTCCGTTTCATCCTCTCCTACCTCCCAATCCTCGCCCGCCGGCTTCGCCGAACTCGGCGTCCCGAGCGCTCTGGTGGCCGTGCTGGCCGCCAACGGCGTCACCACTCCCTTTCCGATCCAGCGCGCGACGCTGCCCGACTCCCTCGCCGGCCGGGATGTGCTGGGCCGGGGCCGGACGGGTTCGGGCAAGACCTACGCCTTCGCCCTTCCGGTGCTGGCACGGTTGGCCGGCAGCGACAAGCCGCGGCGGCCCAAGCGCCCGCGGGCATTGATCCTGGCCCCGACCCGGGAGCTCGCCAGCCAGATCGAGGCGGCCCTGGCACCGCTGGCCAAGGCGCTGTCGCTGCGTACCCTCACCGTCTTCGGCGGCGTCGGAGCCGGCCCGCAGGTCAGCGGCCTGCGGTCCGGGGTCGACGTGCTGGTGGCCTGCCCCGGCCGGCTGGAGGACCTGATCTCCAGCGGGCACGCCGACCTCAGCGATGTCGAGATCACCGTGCTGGACGAGGCCGATCACATGGCTGACCTCGGCTTCCTGCCGTCGGTCCGGCGGCTGCTGGACCGGACTCCGGCCGCGGGCCAGCGGATGCTGTTCTCGGCCACCCTGGACGCCGGCGTCGACGTGCTGGTCAAGCGGTACCTGCACAACCCGATCACCCACAGCGTCGACTCGGCCCAGTCACCGGTCTCGCAGATGTCCCACCACGTGCTGCACCTGGCGGCCGATGACCGGCTGCCGGTGCTCGTCGAGCTGACCGCGGCGCCCGGGCGGACCCTAGTGTTCACCCGCACCAAGCACGGCGCGAAGAAGCTCACCCGCCAGCTGATCGCCTCCGGTGTGCCGGCGGTGGAACTGCACGGCAATCTCAGCCAGAACGCCCGGACCCGCAACCTGGAGGCCTTCTCCGACGGCAGCACGCACACGCTGGTGGCCACCGACATCGCAGCCCGCGGCATCCACGTCGATGACATCGGCCTGGTGGTGCATGCCGACCCACCGGTCGAGCACAAGGCCTACCTGCACCGATCGGGCCGGACGGCTCGCGCCGGGGCCGGCGGCACCGTGATCACGCTGATGACCGACGACCAGGTCGCCGACGTCCGTGACCTCACCCGGCGGGCGGCGATCAGCCCGACCGTCACCCGCACCCGGCCGGGCCACCCGCTGCTGGCCCAACTCGCTCCCGGCGAGCGGGCGTTCGTGACGCCGGTACCCGGCTCGATCACCGCGGAGCCGGCTGGACGTAGCCACAGCTCCGGGCGCGGCTCCAGCGGCCGGCCCGGCGGCGGCCGGGGCAAGCCCGCGACCGGTTCAGGATTCGGTGGGCGGGGCTCGAGCCAGGGCGGCGCCGGGCGGGTTTCCACCGGCCGGCCCGCATCGGGGCGGACCTCCGCAGTACGGGGCTCGTCGAGCACTCCGGCGCACACCAGCGAGAGCAGGACCGCAGGCCCTCGGGTCTCCGGCGCGGCCGCCTTCTCGGCCGGCGCGCGTCCGCGGGGCCGGCGTACCGGGTCCTGACCCGATCTGGCGATTGAGGCTCGGCCAGCCGGTATGGGCTGTATAGTTGCTTCCCAGCAGCCCACCTAGCGGCTGTCAGGTAGCGCATGAGACGCGCCTGGTCTGTGACGTGGCTCGACAATGGCCCCCAAGCAGGTAGCAGAAACGGTCATCGCGGCTGCCCTTACCGGCCCGCCGATAGACCGATGGTGAAAGGAATACCGTCGTGGATACCGACGACTACGGTCCCTGGGACGACTGAGGGACATCTGACCGGAGCGGGTTGCCTCTTTGGAGGCGGCCCGCTTTGTCAGTCAGAAGGGGCTACGCTGAAGCTGTGCCCAATGACATGGAATTACAGATTCTTACCGTCCTACAGGGCATGAATGCCTCTGGAAGGCCTGCCACCTTCGGCGATCTGGCCCGCGCGTTCGGGGTCAGCTCGGACCTGATCGCCTTGCACGCCAAGCAACTGGTAGCCGAGGGACGTGCGCAGCCGTCCATGATCAACGTTCGGGGCGTTCCCACGTTGCACGGCCTGATGCCTCTGCCCAACCCCAGCGTGACCTGAACACCCGTTCGGGCGAGCAGTGCCCGGCAGCGCATCCTCCGGCGGCCCGCACGTCCCCGCCGGCTCTATCCACCATGGAGAATCACACTGTGAACACTGCTGAAAACCCGGCAGCATCTGAGAGCACCCCGAACGCCAGGACATCCCACGGCAGCGCCATGTTCTCCGGCGCAGGGGTTCCTGCGCAGGCCGGCGGCCAGAAGCCCGAGACCGAGCAGTTGAACATGCGGATCCGGGCCGACCTGTACCGCCAGCTCGACCGGATGTCGGTCATCCTGGGCGCCCGCCGCGGCGTGCCGACCAACCGGGTGACCGTCGTGGAAGAAGCGCTGGCCGCCTACTTCGAGGCCAACCGCACCAGCTGAGCTGAGCAGGCTCAACCCAGCTGCGAATCGACGTAGCACCAGCGCCACGCCTCGCCGGCCTCCACGCTGCGCATCACCGGGTGATCGGTGTGGGCGTAGTGCTTGTCGGCATGCTTGCCGTCCGAGGAATCGCAGCAGGCGACGTGCCCACAGGTGAGGCACATCCGCAGGTGCACCCAGCTCAATTTCTCGTCGAGGCATTCCTGGCATTTACCCGGGGTGTCCGGCCGGGCGGTCCGGCCCGCGGCCTCCAGATGGTCGCACTCCTGACCGGAGATGAGGCTGCGCAACGGCTCGTCCCGGGGCAGCTCGTCCTCGCCCTCGTCGAAGCGGTCGATCAGCGACTCCTCCAGGTCCAGCACCCGCATCACGGCTTGCAACACCTCATGATCGAGCACCCCCGAGTCGCGCACCTTCAGCAACTCCTCGCGCTCTGCCTGCAGCATCAGCAGCCGCAGCCGCCGGTAGTGCTCGCTGGGTGTCAGCAGGTCGGACTCGTCCGGGCCGAGCCGCTCCCATGCCGCATTCACCTGGTGACCGACCCGCTGGCGCAGGCCCTCGGTCACCTCGGCCGGGGTGTCCTCGTCGGAGTGCTCCTCCAACGCCCGCAAACCCGCGTCGGTGACCTGCTGCATCAGGCCCGCTTCCTGCAGCGCGTCCTCGGCCCGGCTGGGCCCGCGCAGGTTCAGCCGGTGCACCAGCCACGGCAGGGTGGTGCCTTGCAGCAACAGGGTGCCGCCCACCACCACCAGCGCGGCCAGCACCAGCACGTCCCGGTAGGGGATGTCCTCCGGCAGCAGGAACACCGCGGCCAGCGTGACCACTCCACGCATGCCGGCCCAGGAGATCACTGCGGGATAGCGCCACGGTGGCGAGGGATCGGCCTCGCGGATCCGGCGGGACAGCTTGCGGGGCAGGTACGTCGCGGGAAAGACCCAGAGCGGGCGCAACAGGACCGCGGCCGCCAGGATGGCCAGGCAGGAGCCGATCAGGTGCCAGTGGTTGAGCGGCGAGCGCCAGGCGTTGTCGACGATCACCCGTACCTGCAGCCCGATCAGCAGGAACACCGAGTTCTCCAGCAGAAACTCGACCGTTCGCCAGTTGGTCCGTTCGGCGATCCGGGAGGCCGCGCTCTGCCAGACCGGCGCGCGATGACCCAGGATCAGGCCGGCGACCACCACCGCGATGATTCCGCTGGCGTGGATCTGCTCCGCGGGCAGATAGGCCAGGAACGGCGCCAGGAACGAGACGGTGGTGTCGAGCACCGGATCGGTGATCCGGCGGCGCAGCAGTCCCAGCAGCACGGCCACCGCGGCGCCGACGAGCACCCCGCCACCGGCCGCCCGCACGAAGTCTCCCGCAGCGTGCAGCACGGTCACCGATCCGGCGGAGGCAGCGATCGCGGTACGCAGCGCCACCAGCGCGGTGGCGTCGTTGAACAGCGATTCCCCTTCCAGGATCGTCACGATGCGACGCGGCATGCCCACCCGGCGGGCGACAGCGGTGGCCGCCACCGCATCCGGCGGAGCGATCACGGCGCCGACCGCGACGGCGGCCGCGAACGGCACCGGCAGCAGCAGCCAGGCGACCAGGCCGACACCGAAGGTGGTGAACAGGACAAGTCCCACCGACAGCAGGCCGATCGAGCGCCGGTTGGCCTTGAAGTCCACCAGCGAGGTGCGGATGGCGGTGGTGTAGAGCAGCGGCGGCAGCAATCCGAGCAGCACCAGGTCCGGGGTCAGCGCCACGTCCGGCACGAACGGCAGGTAGGAACCGGCGATGCCGGCGAGGACGAGCACCAGCGGCTCGGAGACCTTGAACTGGCGGGCCGCGGCGGCCAGCAGGGTCGACACTGCCACCAGAACCACCAGGCCGACCGCGATATCCACCTAGTCATCCTGCCAGCCCGCGAGGGTTAGCGCCGACGCGGCCGGGGAAATCCCCGCGGCATAGGGTCGGTTCGGACGGCAGCGCGCGATCTGCTGACACGATCGATACCCGCGCGGCAGATTGTCGTAGGGTGCAGCGGAGATCCACTGCGGAGGAGGGCCTCGATGACCGGTTCCCGGGCGTTGCTGATAGTCGACGTACAGCCGACCTTCTGCGAGGGTGGGGAGCTGGCGGTGTCCGGCGGCAACCTGGTAGCTGACCGGATCGCCGACCACCTGAAGGCGCACCGGGACGACTACCGGCTGACGATCACCAGCCAGGACTGGCACCAGGACCCGGGCGCGCACTTCTCCGAGCATCCCGACTTCGTCGACAGCTGGCCGCCACATGGACTGGCCGGCACCCCGAACGCCGAGTTGCACCCCGCCGTGGCTGCTGCCCTGGCGCCCTCGGGTGCTGATGTGACGATCAAGAAAGGGCTGCGCCAGGCGGCGTATTCGGCGTTCGACGGAACGGCGCCGGACGGCCGGACGCTGGCCGAGGTGCTGCGTTCCGCCGGGATCGACGAGCTGGATGTGTGCGGCATCGCCGAATCGCACTGCGTTCGTGCCAGCGCGCTGGACGCCCTGGCGGCGGGGCTGACGGTGCGGCTGCTGACCGACCTCACCGTTCCGGTCACCGAGGAGTCCGGCGCGGCCGCCCGCGCCGAGATCAGCTCGGCTGGCGGTGTGCTGACCACGTCGGGCGCCGGCAGCCGCTGATGACGACGGTTCACGCGCTGATGACGACGTTCCCGCGCTGATGGAGACGTTCAACCGCTGATGGAGACGTTCGAGCACCTGCGGCGGGCTGACACCGTGCTGCTGAGCACCAGGCGGCGGGACGGCTCTACCGTCGACACCCCGGTCAACCTGGCGGTGGACGATCAGGGCATCGGGTACTTCCGGACCTGGTCGACCTCGGGCAAGGCCCGGCGGCTGCGGAACTTCCCCGGCGTCCGGGTCGCGCCGTGCTCGCTCACCGGACGCCCGCAGGGTTCGGATCAGCCGGCGCTGGCCAGCCTGTTGTCGGGCGTCGATGCCGAGCGGGCCCGGACGCTTCTGGCTGGCCGGTTCCCGATCCTGCACGGGCGCCTGGTGCCGCTGTTGCACCGGATGTTGAAGCACGACACCGTCCACTACCGGCTGGCGCCGACCGAGGAGCCGACGCCCTGGCAGGGCTGACGGGTCCAGGCACAGCAAGCCCAGGCACAGCGAGCCCAGACACAGGCGGGCCGGACCCAGACAGTCCGGACACAGGCTGGCCCGGAACGGCAGCGCCGTTCCGGGCCATCGAACCGTCCGCCAGAAGGGTCAGACCGAGATCGCCTGCCGGTTCTGGGCGTCGCTCTGGATCATGATCTTGCGGGGCTTCGCCTTCTCGGCGACCGGGATCGTCAGGCGCAGCACGCCGGCCTGGTAGCTGGCCTCGATCTTGTCGGTGTCGAGGGCATCGCCCAGGATGACCTGCCTGCTGAACACCCCGCGCGGGCGCTCGGCCGCGATCAGCTCGATGTCCTTGTCCGACTGCAGGCGCCGCTCGGCACGCACCGTCAGCACGTTGCGCTCCACGTCAAGGTCGACGCTCTCCGGGTCGACGGCGGGCAGGTCGAATTCGACGATGAAGCGGTCGCCCTCGCGCCAGGCGTCCATCGGCATACCGGTCGGCCGTGCCACCGTGCCGAAGACCTGGGAGGCCATGCGGTCGAGTTCACGGAACGGGTCGGTACGGATGAGCATCGTTGCCACCTCCACAAGTGACGGGTTGAAGTGTCTCCTTAGTCGCATCTGCCAACTCACCTAATGTGCACTGGCTGATGTAGATTTGTTGTATCAAATTTTCTAGACTGATGCAAGCAGCAGAGAGGAGGTTGTCCGATGGAGATCCCCCAGCCAGATCCCGACCGCGGCCTGTACGGCATCACGGTGGCCGCCGAGCTGGTCGGCAGCGGTCCGCAGAACCTGCGCCAGTACGAGGCACGCGGCCTGGTCACTCCGCAGCGCACCGCCGGCGGCACCCGCCGGTACAGCGAGAACGACCTCACCCGGTTGCGCGACATCGGCGGGTTGCTCGATGCCGGGCTCAACCTAGCCGGCATCGAGATGGTGCTCGCCCTGCGTACCGCCAATGCTCAGTTGCAGGCCGAGATCGAGAAGCTGAGCGGGCAGCCGGCCCCGGCAGCCCGACCCAAGCAACCCAAGCGATCCACCGGGCGAACCCCCGCCCCCACGGGTGATGCGGCTGAGGCAAAGACGGGTTCCTAGCCGGTCCGGTTCAGCACCTGGGCGTCGTGGCGCTCACCCTTGCCGGGTGGCGCCAGGGCAGGTTCACTGGATCCGCTAGGTAGCACTCCTGCCGGGCGAGCAAGGCCCTGCACGCATTGCAGACGATCGATTACCGTCTGTTTCTCACGGGGGAATCATGAAGTTGAGCAACGCTCAGCGACTGTGCCTTGCCCTGGCCGGCGCGAGCCTGCTCACCTCGGTAATCGGGGCGAGCGTGGCAGCTCCGGCCGCGGCTTATTCGAGTTATCTGACCCGGGCGCCCTACCTGACCGATCGGACGGCCTCCGCCGTCAAGGTCAACTTCGCGACGACCGCGCCGATCGTCAAGGTCCGGATCAAGTACGGGCTGTCCAGCGGCGGCAGCTGCAGCACGACCAAGGCGACGGCTGCCACGACCAGCAGGCAGGGCCACACGATCACGTACCCGACGAGCACCGGGACCGCGACGAGCAATGTCTATCAGTGGAAGGCGCAGCTCAGCGCGCTGACCAGCGGCGCCTACTGCTATCGCCTCGAGGGCGCCACCAGCGCCACGTCGACCACCTATGTCGACCTGTTGGGCTCGACGGTGAGTTCGCCGACCTTCAGCATGGCGCCGCCCGACCGGTTCGCTGTGATCGGCGACTGGGGGCAGACCGGCAGCGCCGCGCCGGGTTACCTCAACAGCGCGCAGGCCAACGTCATCTCCCGGATGGCCAGTGGCGGCTCGGACTTCGCCGTCTCCACCGGCGACATCGGCTATCCGAGCGGGACCCAGTCCACCTACGGCGATCTGCAGCACATCGGCCGGGACGTCAGCGCGGTGTTCGGGCCGCGCTACTGGCCGGTCGCCGGCAAGAAGCTGCCGATGTACCCCGCGCCGGGCAACCACGGTTACACCAGCACGTTCAGCGACATGTGGCCCTCGACCTCGATCGCCGCGACGTCGCGCGGCAGGGCGTCCACCAGCACTCATACGGTGAACGGCGTCTCGGTGGCCACCCCCGACTACTGGTACGCCTTCAACGTCCGCGGCTGGCGGCTCTACATCCTCACCGCGGCCTGGTCGGACAGCAGCGTCAGGAATCCGTATGCCGTGGACTACAAGCAGCACTGAGCGCCGGGGCGGCAGAGCGCACCTGGCTGACCAATGATCTGACGGCCAACGCGGCGATTCCCAAGATCGCGGTCATGCATTACCCGCTGTACTCGGCGGTGCGCCATGGGGATGTCCAGGACACCTACCTCACTGCGCCGCCGGACGGCAGCCAGAGCGTGGAGAGCCTGCTGGCCAGCCACAACGTCAAGCTTGTACTGAACGGACATTCACACATCTACGAGCGGAACCGCCCGCACCGCGGCATGGTGTCGATCGTGACCGGAGGCGGTGGCGCTGGCCTCAATCCGGTGGACACCACGATCGGCGGCCGGTGCTCGCAGACCTATCCGGACACCGGCGGGGCGGTGGTGGCAGTGGCCCGCGGGTGGAGCAGCACTGGCGGCAGCGCGTGCAACGGCGCAGCCAAGCCGACGTCGACCGCGCAGGTGTATCACTACGTCCGGGTCACCCTCGGCACAGGAACGGCGAAGGTAGAAGCGATCGATTCCACCGGCGCGATATTCGATACAACTACGGTAAGTTAATGCTCAGTTCCAGAAGGTCACATTTAGCTCCGCTGGGACGAGATTTATACCAGTTACCTTTATTTGCGAAGGCATTCCTCAAGAACTTGACAAGAAATAAACTGCCCCTAGCCAGGTATCTAAAGCTCGTGTTAGTTTGGCTCTACGGCCAATTGGCCGAGCGGGCACAGATCCATCAGGCATTATGGTCGCCCTTCGGCCTGACGGGGAGCTAGAGGCGAACCCACGCGCGATTTGGTACTCCATACTCACGCGGGGGAAGGAGCATGGGTCACTCCATGTCTACTCGTCACAGCTCATCACGTCGCACGCGCCGGAATCGCCGTGCGGTTGCCGCGGTCGCCGCGGGTGCAGGCATCGCCCTGCTGGGCGGCATCACGGTTGCCCAGGCTTCCATCCCCAGCTCCACCGGCGTGATCAGCGCCTGCTATGACGCCAAGAACGGCCAGACTCGCATCGTCGAGGCGGGCACCAAGTGCCTGTACAACGAGAAGGCGATTACCTGGAACCAGAAGGGTGCCACCGGCGCAACCGGGCCTCGGGGCGCGACGGGTGCCACCGGAGCCACCGGCCCCAAGGGTGCAACCGGCGCAACCGGTCCCCAGGGCGCAACCGGACCTCAGGGCGCTACCGGCGCGACTGGTCCCCAGGGAGCCACCGGCCCCAAGGGCGACACCGGCGCAACCGGACCCCAGGGCACAACCGGAGCCACTGGACCCCAGGGAGCCACCGGCCCCAAGGGCGACACCGGAGCTCAGGGTCCGCAGGGCGAGGTAGGACCGGCCGGCCCCATGGGTCCGCAGGGCGAGAAGGGTGACACCGGAGCGACTGGTGCTACCGGCGCCACGGGCGCAACTGGTGCCACCGGCCCGCAGGGTGAGAAGGGCGACACCGGAGCCACGGGCGCGACTGGTGCTACCGGCGCCACGGGCGCAACTGGTGCCACCGGCCCCCAGGGCGAGAAGGGTGACACCGGAGCGACCGGTGCCACCGGCGCTCAGGGCGAGCAGGGCATCCAGGGTGAGACCGGCGCGACTGGTGCCACCGGCGCTCAGGGAGAGCAGGGCGAGAAGGGCGACACCGGAGCGCAGGGCCCGCAGGGCATCCAGGGCGAGACCGGCGCGCAGGGCATCCAGGGCGAGACCGGCGCGCAGGGCGAGCAGGGCATCCAGGGTGAGACCGGCGCGACTGGTGCCACCGGCGCCCAGGGCCCCCAGGGCGAGGCCGGTCCGGCTGGCCCGATAGGTCCGCAGGGGCCGCAGGGTGAGAAGGGCGACACCGGCGCGACTGGTGCTACCGGAGCCACCGGCGCTCAGGGCCCGCAGGGTGAGACTGGCGCACAAGGTATCCAGGGCGAGACCGGTGCCACCGGCGCGACTGGTCCCGCCGGCCCCCAGGGTGAGGTCGGTCCTGCAGGACCGCAGGGAGCGCAGGGCGATGCCGGTCCGATGGGTCCGCAGGGCCCCATGGGACCCCAGGGTGAGACCGGGGCCGCAGGTGCCAAGGGCGACACCGGCGAGATGGGTCCGGCAGGCCAGACCGGCCCGCAGGGCGCTGCCGGTCCGCAGGGTGTCGCTGGCGAGACTGGAGCCACGGGTCCCGCTGGAGCCACAGGTCCCGCTGGCCCCCAGGGCGAGAAGGGTGACACCGGAGCTACCGGCCCGGCTGGTGCAGCTGGCCCGGCTGGCCCGCAGGGCCCGGCTGGTCCGACCGGCGCCACGGGTGCAACCGGTGCGCAGGGTCCGGCTGGAACCGTCGCGAACACGACCATCGTGACCGGAGCTCCGGCCTCGACGGGTGGCAACCCGGCGGTGGGCACCACATCTCCCACCTCAACTGCCACTTGCCCCGCTGGGACTAAGCTTCTTGGTGGCGGTGCGACAGTTACGCAAGGGTCGGGTGCTCGGGGAGCAGTCTCGGCGTCGTACCCATCCAGCTCCACCACCTGGTCAGGTAACGCCGTCGTCACCGTTAGCAGTGGCGGGAACGTCACGATCACCGCGTACGCGATCTGCGGTTCCTGATCGGCAAGTAGCGCGGTAAGACCGTAGGAAGCGGGCCCGCCAGGCAACTGGCGGGCCCTGCTTCTTGGTCAAGCCCCGGCAATACCGATGCCGGTCACGATTACCCCACCAGTTCGCTGTGACCAATCGCAGATGCCTGAGCAGCCGGGCGTCCCGGGCTAAGATGAGCGTTACTTCCTTGTTAGATCACAGACGCCGTTGAACGTCCAGCGGCAGGTAGAACACCACGACAGGATGCTGGAGAAAGATCATGCGCAGTGGCACATCGGACACGTTCCTGAAGAGGGCCGGGAGCCGCTTCGTCGCGCTGATCATGTGCGTCGCCGTCCTGGGGCTGACCGCCTGCGGAGGCGACGACGACGGCACCGCCAAGCCGGATCCGAAGAAGGCGGCGAACGCGCTGGCCGCCGGCCTGGACGCCCAGGCCAAGGGCAACCTCGACGAGGCGGCCGCCCAGTACAACGAGGCCCTGAAGTACGACAAGAAGAACAAGTACGCGCTGTACGACCTGGCGTTGATCGACGCGGCCCGATCGAACTACGGCGAGGCGGAGAACAAGTACCGGGTGGTGCTCGCGATCGACCCCGCGTTCGAGCCGGCCCTGTTCAACCTGGCCATCCTGGTCAAGGCCAAGGGCAACAACGCCGAAGCCATCTCGCTGTACAAACGGGCCATCGCCGCAGCACCCAAGGACGCCGCCGCGCACCTGAACCTGGGCCTGCTGCTGCGCGCCACCGGCCAGAAGGCGCAAGGCGATGCCGAGGTCAAGAAGGCGATCGCGCTGAACCCGAAGCTCAAGGACCCGGCCGCCTCGGCAAGCACGCCGCCCAAGTCTCCGGTGGCCTCGGAGTCGGCCAGCCCGGACGCCTCACCGACTCCGTCCTAGCGCAGCCGGCAGCGAAGCGGTCCCACGGCCGATACGTTCGACGCCCCGCGGATCTGAAACACTGTGCTGCGGAGACCCGGCATGTTCGGCGCTCTCCGGGCCTCTAGCTCAATGGCAGAGCTGCGGACTTTTAATCCGTAGGTTGTGGGTTCGAGTCCCACGGGGCCCACTGCCGGACCTGGGCGGTGTGCCAGCTCCGGTGGGGGTCGGCCACCGTCGAATGGCCGCTCTGGGGAAGTGATGATCTTCGGCGATCCGCCCACCGCTCCGCGGACCGAGTCTCGCCCCCAATCAGTTGTCCTGAACTCCCGGGGACGCCGTTGACCTCCCGTCCGCCGAGGTCGCTCCTCGGAGGTGCCCGGCAGGTTTCAGCCGAAGGCCAACCCTCCCGGGCGACCTTCGCGGAGAGCGGCCAAGTGCTCGTCATAGTTCAGGTGGTCGAAGATGGAAGTCCCCTCGAGCATCCGAGCCTGCAGCCCCTTCTCTCTGGCCTCGATCGCCTCCGCCACGTCGACCGCGGCAGCGAACTCTTCCTGCGCGCCAATGACAAGCCCGTCATCGTCGCCGACGATCAACTCGCCGGGCTCGACCCGCACACCACCGAGGGAAAGGCTGAGCCCGATCTCGGGAAGTAACTTTGCTGGGTAAGCGTTGGGGGCAAACCCGGTCGACCACACCGGCATCGACAGTCCAGCGAGGGTGGCCGTGTCACGTGAACGCCCCAGGATCACAAGCCCCGCCAAGCCTCGGCGCTGCGCCTCGGTGGCGAAGAGCTCACCGGCGACAGCCCGGTCCTCGCCGCCAGCGTCCACGACCAGGACATCCCTCGGACCGGACTCCCGCAGCGCATGGATGACAGACATCAAGTCGCGATTCGCCCGAGCTGTAACAACCCGCCCTGCCATGTGGCCGCCCGGCGCAACCGGGCGCAGGGAAGCGGGCAGGACGCGCAACGTCGGCGCGGCGTCAACCAGGCTGGTCGTCGAAAGCTCGCTCAAGCGGTCGAGCACGGTCTTGGCTGTCATGAAGTCGTCCTTACGTCATGCGGTTGTCTTGCCGATCGGTAGCGTCCGGTGCCGGCGCACCTTGACGCAACCCCTGATGGCATACGTGCGCCTTCCTGTCCGCTGCAGGTGGCAGACGAATGCAGCAGCACTACTGACTTCTGCCACTGCTGCGGTTACAGTGGCAGACCTCACCCCCCTCACACAGCAGAGGAAAGGCCTGTGCATCGACACACATACGGCGTTCTGGGCGCCGTGGCCGTCATGCTCACCAGCATGGCGGTCATCCCTTCAGCAGCCACGGCTGCTGCGCCGCGGAACGAGTCGCCGGCCTCGGCCGCTCACCGCTCGGACAACCACCCGGGCCCGCTGACCGCTCGCCAGGAAGCCCGGCGCAAGGAAGCGCAGAAGCTCATCCGGTCCGGCAAGGCATCGCCGAACTCCGACGGCGTCGTCCAGCTCGCCGACGACAAGTACTACCAGGCGGCGGTGTCCGGCACCGGCCGCGTCTTCACCATCCTCTCCGAGTTCGGCGCCACGGGCAGTGGCAAGCTCGGCAGCACCCCCGGCCCCTTGCACAACCAGATCGCGCAGCCGAATCGCACCGTCGACAACAGCACCGCGTGGACGAGCGACTTCAACCGCGCGTACTACCTCAACCTCCTCTTCGGCTCAGGCGAGTCGTTCAAGAACTTCTACACCGCGCAGTCGGCGGGTCACTACACGGTTGAGGGCGACGTCAGCAACTGGGTCCAGGTCCCGAACAACGCCTCCACCTACGGCGACAACACCGTGGAGAACAACGGCGGCGCCTGGCAGTTCATCTCCGACTCCGGCAACGCGTGGTACAACGCCCAGAAGGCCGCCGGCCGCTCGGATGCCGACATCAAGGCGCAGCTGGCCACCTTCGACGTCTGGGACCGCTACGACTACGACAGCGACGGCAACTTCGACGAGCCGGACGGCTACCTGGACCACTTCCAGGCCGTGCACGCCGGTGAGGGCGAGGACGGAAACGGCGGCGAGGACGCGATCTGGTCGCACCGCTGGTACGTCAACCAGACCGACTACGGCATGACCGGCCCCACCGTCGGTGGCACGCAGGTCCGCTTCGGCGGCTCCCAGATCGGCAACACCGGCATCTGGATCGGTGACTACACGGTCGAGGCGGAGAACGGCGGCCTCGGGGTGTTCGCGCACGAGTTCGGCCACGACCTCGGCCTGCCGGACCTGTACGACACCAACGGCGGCGACAACGGCACCGGCTTCTGGACCATCATGTCCGCGGGCTCCTGGCTCAACCACGGCACCGTCGACATCGGCACCACCCCGAACCACATGGGCCCGTGGGAGAAGATGCAGCTGGGCTGGCTGTCCTACTCGGTGGTGTCGCAGGGGCAGGGCGGCAGCTACACGCTGAGCCCGTCTGCCGTGCAGACCACTGGCCAACCCCAGGCGCTCGTCGTCGATGTGCCTGACCAGGCCATTCAGAAGACCTTGGCCACCCCGGCTTCGGGCAGCTACGCCTGGTGGACGGGCAGCGCTGACAACCTCAACTCGACGCTGACCCGCACCCTCAACCTGACCGGTGTGCGCACCGCGACGGTCCAGGCCAGCGCGTGGTACGACATCGAGGAGGGCTACGACTACCTCCACGCCGAGTACTCGACCAACGGCGGGTCCACCTGGACCGAGATCGGCAGTCCGCTGACCGGCTCGTCCAACGGCCGCTGGGGCACCCTGAGGTACTCCGTTCCGGGTGGTCAGCCGACGCTGTTCCGCTACCGGTTCCAGAGCGACAGCGGCGTGCACCTGGCCAACGCGTTCCTCGACGACATCACGGTGAAGTCCGGCGGCACCACGCTGCTGAGCGACAACGTCGAGTCCGGTGACAACGGCTGGACCGCTGCCGGCGGGTTCAAGCGCAGCACCGGCACCGAGTCGACGACCGGCGACCGGTACTACCTCGCCGAGAACCGGACGTACGTCGGCTACGACGCGACGCTGCAGACCGGCCCGTACCAGTTCAGCAAGGGCATCACCGCGCCGAACTGGGTGGAGCGGTTCCCGTACCAGGACGGCTTGCTGGTGTGGGCCGTGGACGAGACGTACACCGACAACAACACGATCGACCACCAGGGCCACGGGTTGGCGCTGCCGGTCGACGCGCGGCCGGCTCCGTTCAAGTACTCCGACGGCACTCAGCCGGGCAATCGGCGGCAGCCGTTCGACGCCACCTTCGGCCTGCAGGCGACCGACGCGGTCGCGCTGCACAAGGAGGTCACGGTGGGCAGCGGCAAGAACGCCACGACCCAGACGTTGACTGCCTCGGCCCCGTCCAACGCGGGTATCCCGACCTTCAACGACTCGGTCACCGACCGGTACTGGTCCTCGGCGAACCCGCTGTCCTCGGCGTACGTCGCAGGTCACGGCGTCACGATGACCGTGACGAGTCAGGTCACCAACGGAACGCTCGCCGTGACGGTCAACAACCCGTCCTGACGTCGTTCGCAGCAGGCAAGCAGGCCCGCCCCGGATCTCCGGGGCGGGCCTGTCTGTTTGTTGGGCTAGAACGCGCCGGGTCAGGAGCGGCTACTTGACCTCCGACCTCATCACCAGCCGAAGCCCGACGGCCAGCGGGATGACCAGCCACACGAGTTCGGTCACCCCGAGGTGCGCCCACTCCGCGCTGGTCGGCGAGCCGTTGAACAGCACGCCCTGGGCGTAGTTGACGTCGACCCACGGCCGCAGCTTCTCGAACCAGTCCTGGCTGATGGCCAGCACCTCCAGCACGCCGGTCAGCACGAACGAGTAGACGAAGTACGCGACCATGGCGCCCGACGAGCTGCGGATCAGCACCCCGAGCATGAAACCGGTCATCAGGCCCAGGACGTTGGCCAGCACGATGCAGAGGCACTCCACCAGCGACATGTCCCAGACCACCGGGGTGCCGGTGATCGCGGTGCCCACCAGATTGCCGAGAGCGCCGATCGCGAACGCCAGCAGCATCGAGACGACCCCGACCATGACCGAGCAGATCGCCTTGGCGAGGATCACCCGGCTGCGGTGCGGCACCAGGGCGAACGTGGTCAACCCGCTGCGCTGGCTCCACTCGCTGGTGACCGACAGGATCGCCACCATCGGCAGGATGACCACCATCGGAAAGCCGATCGCCGCGCCGAACGTCGCGTAGGTGAGCTCGCTGTCCGGGGCGAACAGGATCACCGCGGTGGTGGCGATCAGCGCCGTGATAGCGATGCTGGCCATCAGCCAGAACCCCGAGCGGGTGTTGAACATCTTGCGCAGTTCGACCTTGGTCAGCCGCGACAGCGGCACCGGCGCGATCGGGACGTGCCGGATGATCCGGCGCTGGTGCAGGACGGGTTCGGCGTGGACGGCGGTCATGCCGCTGCTCCTTCTCTTTGGGTGGTGGCGGTGAGCTCGAGGAACATCTCCTCCAGGCCGGCGCCGTCGGCGGGCCGCAGTTCGGTGAGGGCGATCCCTGCCTGCAGAGCCACCTTCCCGACCAGCACCGGGTCGGCGTCGGTGCGCAGCGCGCCGTCGGACAGGGTTGCGGCGAGTCCGCAGGCATGCAAAGCCCGTTCGAGCTGGCTGAGGTCGGCGGCCCGGACGACGGCGCCGGCCGCTTGGAGCAGCTCGGTCTTGGTGCCCTGCGACACGATCCGGCCGTTGCCGATCACCACGATGTCGTCGGCGATGACCTCGATCTCGTGGAGCAGGTGCGAGGAGAGCAGCACGGTCCCGCCCCGGTTGGCGTAGTCGCGGAGCAGGTCGCGCATCCAGCGGATGCCGGCCGGGTCCAATCCGTTGGCCGGCTCGTCGAGGATCAGCACCTCCGGATCGCCGATCAGGGCGGTGGCGATGCCGAGCCGCTGACGCATTCCGAGCGAGTAGTTGCCGACCCGGCGGTCGGCCTCGGCGCCGGTGAGGCTGACCAGCTCGATCATGTCGCGGGTCCGAGCCGCGGGTAGCCCCATCGTCTGCTGGGCGATGGTGAGGATCTCGCGGCCGGTGCGGCCTGCGTGCTGCGCGGAGGCGTCGAGCAGCACCCCGACCTCCAGCCCCGGGTTGGGCAGGTCCCGGTACCTGCGTCCAGCGATGGTGACGGCTCCGGACGTGGGCGGGGTGAGGCCGACGATGATCCGCATGGTGGTCGACTTGCCGGCGCCGTTGGGACCGAGGAACCCGGTCACCCGGCCCGGCCTGGCGGTGAAGCTGATGCCGTCGACGGCGGTGTACGCCCCGTACTTCTTGGTGAGCGCTTCGACTGTGATCATGAACGCGGCCCTCGCCGCTTCGTGGTCAACGTTGGGACAGGCATAACCCCTGCACCTTTCCTTGGAGATCGGCCCGCTTGGGCCCCGCCGCGGGTTGCGGCTCGATGAAGCAAGCCTGGCCCCGGCAGGGCGCCGAAACTTCCGGGACGGCCCTGAGACGACCCCTGTTGTGACGGCTGTGCGGGTCAGGGTCTGCCCCACCTGAGACCCCGGAGGACTGCCGGTCCCGGCCGGTAGGGTGCTGGGGAGGGTCAAGGTCGATAGGACAGCCATGACGCGATGGGTAGCGCTGCTGGCCGGTATCAACATCGGCGGCAAGACGACGGTGCCGATGGCCCAGCTGCGCACCGTCTTCGCCGATCTCGGTTACCGGGACGTCCAGACCTATATCCAGAGTGGCAACGTCGTCTTCGCCGAAGACACCGGCGACGAGGGCAAGGTGATCGCCGCCATCCGTCCGGCGCTGTCGGCCACGTTCGGCTGGGACATCGAGGTGCTGCTGCGGACCGCGCCGGAACTGGCCGCGGTGGTGGCCGGCAACCCGTTCCTGGAGCGGCAGGACGATCCGACGAAGCTGCTGGTCACCTTCCTGTCCGCCGAACCCGCCGCCGACCGGGCAGCACGGCTGCAGCAGCCGCCAGCCGGCGAGACCGGTGAGGTGGCCCTCGCGGGCCGCGAGGTCTACGTCCACGCGCCGGACGGCTACGGCAGGAGCAAGCTCAACAACGCCTACCTGGCCAGGGTGCTCGGTGTCGCCGCGACGACCCGCAACTGGAAATCGGTTACCAAGCTGCACGAGCTGGCCACGGGCTGAGCGGTGGCCCGCAGGCCGCTGGGTTGATCGTTTCCGCTGCTGTTCGAGCCGTGATCGGACATTTCGCAGTGCGGTATCGTCGATAGTGCGGTCAGCGGATGCGGCGGTCGAAAGGGAGCGGTAATCGGTGGCGGGTTCGAGATATCTCGTGACAGGCGGCGCCGGATTTATCGGCTCCAATTTCGTCCATTCAGTATTGGCCAGCGGCACAGCCGCATCAGTGATCGTGCTGGACGCATTCACTTATGCCGCGAATGAGCAGAGCCTGGCCGAGGTCGCCGACGATATCGAGCTGGTCACCGGAAACATCTGTGACCCCTTGGTGCTCGATCCGCTGGTGGCACGCAGTGACATCGTCGTGCACTTTGCCGCCGAATCCCACAACGACGTCGCGCTCACCTCGCCGGGCCGCTTCCTCCACAGCAATCTGATCGGCACCTACGAGGTCCTGCAGGCCGTCCGCAAGCACGAGCGACGGCTGCATCACATCTCTACCGACGAGGTCTTCGGCGACCTCGAGCTCGATGACCCAGCCTCCTTCACCGAGGACACCCCGTACCGCCCGTCGAGCCCGTACTCGGCGACCAAGGCCGGCGCAGATCATCTGGTCCGCGCCTGGGTACGCTCGTTCGGCGTCGCCGCGACCATTTCGAATTGCTCGAACAATTACGGCCCGCGCCAGCACGTCGAGAAATTCATCCCCCGCCAGATCACGAATGCCCTCGACGGAATTCCATTCAAGGTTTACGGCGGTGGCCGCAATGTCCGTGACTGGATCCATGTAGACGATCACAATTCGGCCGTCCTCACCATCATCGACAAGGGCCGGCTTGGCGAGACCTATCTGGTCGGCGCCAATGGCGAGCGGTCCAATCTTGAAGTGGTGCAAGCCCTTGCCCGATTGATGTCGGTCACGGTTCCCATCGAATTCGTCTCCGACCGGGCCGGGCACGATCTGCGCTACGCCATCGACTCGACGCGGCTGCGGACCGAGCTCGGCTGGCGTCCCGCCTACCAGGACTTCGAGGCAGGCCTGGCAGCCACCATCGACTGGTACCGGCAGAACGAGAGCTGGTGGCGCCCGGCCAAGGCGCCCACCGAGGACTACTACCAGGGCGTCGAGGTCACCGATCGGGTCTAGCTGCCCGGTGATCGAACCTGATGATCGAACCTGGTAGAAATTGTCACCATAACTTTAGCAATTCATGCATGTTCCGAGCGTATCTGCCGATGTAACCTACACGGCGTCCCTCGTGTCTGCATGGAGCGGCTCATGACTCAAACACTTCCCTCCAAGTTCCTACCGATTCAACCGCTCGACGATGACAACGGGGTCACCGAGGCCGTCACGGCCCTCTACACGGACGGGATCGTCGGCCGCAAGGGAGCCTTCTCCCGAGAATGGGTGCAAGTCCTCGGCGAGGACGTCATGGCGGCCTTCGCCGATGCTCTCAACCGCCCGTACGGCGCGGTCGGGCGCGGTCCCAACCGCTGGTACGTCCAGATCCATCCGCAGGCGCTGCGCGGATTCGCGGAGCTGGTGAGCCATCCCTGGATCCAGGCGGTCAGCGAGGCGGTGCTGGGCCCCTCCTACCGGATCGTCGAAGTCGGTTTCGACATCCCTTTTCCGGGCGCGGTGAACCAGCCGTGGCACCGGGACTTCCCCACCCCCCAGGAGACCAACGACGAGCGGCGGCTCACCTCGCTGGCCTTCAATGTGACCACGGTGGACACCACCGATGACATGGGCCCCTTCGAGATCGCCCAGGGCACCCAGTTCGACGACAGCATCGGCTTCGAGCATGCGATGTTCCCGCCGAAATCGCGCTATCCGGAGTACGAGGCGAGGGCGGTTCGCAAGTACCCGCAGATGGGCGACATCTCAGCCCGGTCGGCCTTGGCTATCCACCGCGGCACCACGAACCACTCGAGCAAGCTGCGCCCGGTGCTCATCCTCGGGGTGGTAGGACCGGAGGCTATGGGCGCTGCGCGCCACGAGTTCGCAGTCACCAAGGACTACTGGCAGGCGTTGCCCGAATCGATCAGGCGGCACCTGGACTGCCCGATCGTGGACGAGCTGGTCCCCATCGCTCAGAAGCACACCATCGAAGGGCTGGTGATGGGCGCGGCCTGAGCCGGGCACCACACCCTGGCTTGACGCCTCACCACTGCGGTGCTCTGATTCCGGGCATGGCTCACAGCGTTGTTACTGACACCACTCCCCGCCGCCGGAAGCTGACCGCACGGCGCTGCATCGCGCTGGTGTCTGCGCTGTGCCTGATACCCGGCGCGTTGGTGGCGAGTTCCGATCGCGCCAGCACGGCAGTGGCCGCCACCTGCGCGCTGAAGAACCCGGTGCTGTCCGCGGGCGCCGACCCGTCGGTCTGGTATCGCAACGGCAACTACTACCTGGCCCAGTCCGACGGCGCCCGCAGCATCAACCTGCGGGTATCGCCGACTCTGGGCGGGCTGAACACCGCGACCAAGCGGGTGATCTGGACAGCGCCCCTGCGCACCGACCACAGCGCCGAGATCTGGGCGCCGGAGCTGGAGTACCTCAACGGCCGCTGGATCATCTACTTCGCCGGCGCGACCGACAAGGGCGGTGACCCCGCGACCAACAACACGCACCGGATCTTCGCCATCACGGCGAACACCCAGGACCCGCTGGGCAGCTGGACCTTCTTCGGCAAGATCAGCGACTCGACCAACCAGTGGGCCATCGACCCGACCGTCTTCTACTACAACAGCAACTGGTGGATGCTGTGGTCGGGCACCCCGACCGGCAACGGCGGCTCGCCGCCGCAGCAGCTCTACATCGCGCACATGAGCGACCCGCTGCACATCGACCAGGACTACCGCCGGCTGATCGCCAACCCCGACCAGCCGTGGGAGACCTCGGTGCAGGCGATCGAAGAGGGTCCGGAAGCGTGGATCGGACCGAACAACGCCCTGACCATCGTCTACAACGCCAACGCGAGCTGGACCACGTCCTACAGCCTCGGCCAGCTGGTCTACCGCGGTGGTGACCTGACCACCTACCTGTCCTACACCAAGCGCGGGCCGGTGTTCTCCTCCGCCAACGGGGTCTACGGCACCGCCGGTGCGTCGATCCCGGTGCCCGGCCCCAACGGGACCAACTGGCTCGTCCACCACGCCAAGACCAGCACGGCCAACGGCTGGAACGACCGGGCGATCTTCGCCCAGCCGGCCGGCTGGAACACCGACGGAACACCGGCGTTCGGCATTCCCACCGGCTACCGCAGCTACGACGAGGCCACCGGTCAGCCCTGCTGAGCTTGCGCCGCGCAGCAGAAAGCCGCGACGCCGGCAGGTTGGTAGGCCTGCCGGCGCCGCGGCTTCTACTCAGCCGTCAACCGGGACTTGCGATCAGTCGCCCCAGTGCCGCGGGATGTGCACGGCACTGACCCGGACGTAGTCGAAGTTGCTGCTGAAACCGGCGCCGCCCATCGAGACCAGGCCGATCTTGGTGTTGGGGCTGCTGGCCTGCGTCCAGGTCGCGCCCTTGTCCCACCGCTTGCCGTCCAGGCTGGTGTAGGCGGTGTAGCGCTCACCGATCCGGACGAGCCGCAGGTAGGTGGCAGTGCCGACCGGCCCGACCACGGCATTGCCGTAGCTGGGGTATCCGGCCGCTACCGGTGTCATCTGCTTGCCGAATTCGGTCTGCCTGGTGTTCCAGATCGAGGCCGAGGTCAGCTTGAGGTAGTTGGCGTCATCGTTGTAGATCACCAGCCCACCCTGGACGTAGTTGTAGCAGCAGCCCTCCGGCGGAGTGGTGACCCGGACCTTGGTCTCGACGACGTAGTTGCCCTTGGGCGCCGGTTCGGTCAGCACCGAGGCCAGCGGGGTCGCCGGCGGGTGGATGTCGGCGGCCTGGGTCTGCCAGCGCAACTGCCCGCTGTCGAGACGGTAGCTGCCAGCCTCCGGCTGCCGGATCCAGGTCCACTGCTTGGACAACGTGTCTGACCGGAACTCATCCGACAGTGACTTGTAGAGCCGGGTCGGCCGCGGCTCCTGCGTGAACCGGGGCTTGTACGCGGTCCGCTGGCCAGGCTGTGCGGCCGGGCCGGGCATCGGGTCGTCCGACGGGCCGCGACCGGCGCGCACCGTCGGCCAGCCGTGCTTCCAGTCAAGCGGGTCGATCAGCGCCGGCCGCTTGGTGTAGCCGACCTCGTCCGCGTAGTACGGGTCGTTGCGGTCGACAGCGTGGTAGACCATCCACTGCTGACCGTCGAAGTCGGTGATCACCGTGTGGTGACCGACGCCCACCCACCGGTTGCCGTTCTGCGCCACCACGGGCGTGCCACCCACCCGACCGGCCAGCAGCGAGACGCCATGGCGGTCCACGAACGGCCCGAGCGGGCTGCGCGAGCGTCCCGCGAACACCGAGTACCCGGTCAGCGGGCCGGCACAGCAGTTGGTGGCCGAGGCCAGCAGGTAGTACCAGCCATCACGCTTGATGATGTTGGTGCCCTCGTACCGGTTGTCGATCGCGACTTGGGTCTGGCTTGCCGGATCGGTGGAAAGCCCGTCGGCCGAGAGCCGGCGCACCGAGATGCCACCGAAGTAGCTGCCGAAGTAGAGGTAGCTGACACCGTTAGCGTTGAGCACCTCGGGGTCGAAGATCCAACGACGGCTGCCTGGCGCGCCCTGCGGCTCCACCACCTGCTGCCCGCTGTCGGTCCACGGCCCGGTCGGGCTGTCGCTGGTAGCCACGCCGATCGCCGAGCCGCCACCGGGCAACGAGGTGTCCGAGGCGCCGTAGTACAGCATGTACTTGCCATTGCGGTAGACGACTTCCGGCGCCCAGACGAACCCGGTCACCCAGGCCGGCTTGGTCGGGAAGGCGTCACCTTCGTAGGTCCAGTTGATCAGGTCCAGCGAGCTGAACATCGGCACGTTGTGCAGCACCGGGCTGCCGTTGGGGCCGACCTCGCTCGCGGTGAGCGCGTCGGTGGTGCAGTAGAGGTACCAGTGCCTGTCGGTGCCCCGTCCACGCAGGACGTCCGGGTCGGCACAGCTCTCGGCCAGCGCGCCGGAGGGTAGTTTGAGCTTGAGCGGGTTGGTGTACGAGGGTGCGACCCGGTGGTGACCCTGCTGCTTCTGCGCCGGGCCGGCGCTAGTTGCCGGTGCCGGGCCGGCAACGGCGATGGTCGCCGCTGCTGTGGCCAGCGCGACCATCGGCACAACGATTCTTGTGGACCAGCGCATGGACAACCTCCGAATTGGGCAACAGCGACCGGTCTAGCCATCCTGACCGAGGCTTCTAACGTTGTAAAGAGCGCTGATCCGCAAGCAGCCAGACCAGAGGTGCACATCTAAATCACTCAAGTATCAACTCTTTACACCAGATACCCCACGTTGTAAAACGAGGGGTGGACCCGACGGAAGGCCGCTCTGTGAACTGGACCCCGCCAAGGCCGTGCCCCGGCCTGCCGAGGTTGCTGCGCGCCCGCAGTACTCGAGGGCGGCGGTCACCGAGCAGAGTCGCCGGACTGTCCGGTAATGTCCGGATGCGACACCAGCAAGCCCCCGTTTCTTCGGCACAGATTGATACCAATGCGCTGCAGCCTGTGCCCGGCGTTCCACCACTGCCGCTACCTTCGACCGTGGAGATCGAACCGTTGCCGATCTTCAGGGTCAAACCAGACCATCAGAGCCCCTCACGATTGGGGTACACCTTGGCATCCCGATGCCATCAGCGCGTCAGCGAGTGTGGCCGTGAGGGCTCTGATGACCGTCGTAGCCCCGGTGCCACTCCCTGGACCCCCAGCTGTGACACCCGCTCTGCTCTGCCGTCCCTGACTTCTCACCTCCAAGGAGATCCTCGATGAACCAGCTCAACGTTCCGCTGTCCCGGCGTGGCTTTATCGGGGCGGCCGGAGCCGTCGGTGGCGCGCTCGCGCTGGCTGCCTGTGGCGGCAAGAGCACGCCTCCGGGCGCCGGCGCCGGGCCCACCGCGTCCGGGGCCGGCACCGCCTACAACGGCCCCAACGTGACCTTGGCGTTCTGGAACGGCTGGACTGGCGCGGACGGCGACTACGCCAAGCAGATGGTCAGCAAGTTCAACTCGGAGACGAAGAACGTCAAAGTCAACATGAACGTCTTCCAGTGGGCAGACTTCTTCCAGAAGATGCCGGCGGCGGTCACCAGCGGAAACGGCCCGGACATCGCGGTCATGCACATCGACGCCATCCCGACCCAGGCCGCCCAGCGGGTCATCGTGCCGATCGACGCGGTCGCCAACAGCCTCAAGCTGAACCAGGGCGACTACGCCGAGGCCGTCTGGCAGGGCGGCATCTACCAGGAGAAGCGCTACGGCATTCCGATCGACGTGCACTGCCTGGGCCTGTTCTACAACAAGGATCTCTTCGAGAAGGCCGGCCTGAACGCGGACAAGCCGCCGACCAACAAGGACGAGTACATGGACGCCCTGGACAAGCTGAAGTCCAAAGGCATCCAGGGCAGCTGGGTCAGCCCGTTCCAGTTCACCGGCGGCCTGATGTACCAGTCGCTGCTCTGGCAGTTCGGCGGCGAGCTGTTCAATGAGGACGTCACCAAGGCAACCTGGGACTCCGAGGCCGGAGTCGCGGCGCTGACCTGGATGACCGACCTGGTCAAGAACGGCTACAGCCCCAAGAACGTCGGCCAGGACGCTGACTACGTCGCGCTGAAGAACAGCCGGAATGCCCTGAACTGGCAGGGGATCTGGCAGGTCAACGAGGTCACCAAGCTGACCACCGCCAAGATCGGCCTGGCCGAGCTGCCCAAGATCGGTGACAAGGGCGGCGTCTGGGGCAACTCGCACCAGTTCGTGCTGCCGCGCACCCAGGGCAGTGACCAGAACAAGGTGGAGGCCTCTGCCTACTTCGTCAACTGGTTCACCCAGAACAGCGCCGACTGGGCCAAGAGCGGCAAGGTCCCGGCGGTCGAGAAGCAGGCCGAGAGCTCGGAGTTCACCTCGATCGAGGGCTTGCAGCCGTTCGCCAAGGAGGTGCCGGACGTGCACTTCCCGCCGGCCGTGGCCGGCATCAGCGACGCCATGACGGCGATGTACGACGCGGTCAACGCCGCGGTGCTCGGCAAGTCCGACCCTGCCTCGGCGCTGCGCAGCGCGGCCAACAAGGCGTCGCAGATCCTGACGCAGAACAAGAAGAAGTACGGCTGAGCATGACGAGCACCACTGAGGCCACCGCCGTAGAGCGGCCGCCTGCCAGGTCTACTGGCAGGCGGCGCCGCCGCAGTGGCTGGGCGACTCCCTACCTGTTTCTGGCTCCGTACGGTGTGCTGTTCATCGGGTTCATCCTGCTGCCTGCGATCTATGGCATCTGGATCAGCCTGCACGACTACAACTACCTGCTGCCGAGACAGCCCTGGGTCGGGCTGAACAACTACCTCGACCTGTTCAAGGCGGACACCCGGGACAGCTCCGACTTCTGGCGCAGCATCCGGGCCACGGCGATCTTCACCGTCTTCAGCGTGCCGCTGCTGGTGGTCATCCCACTGGCGATCGCCCTGCTGCTGAATCGCAAGTTCCCCGGGCGGACGTTCTTCCGCGCGGTCTTCTTCACGCCCTACGTCCTGGGCGTGGCCGTGGTCGGCGTGCTGTTCCGGTTCCTGCTCGACCCCACCATCGGAATGCTGAACTTCTACCTGGGAAAGATCGGCCTGAGCGGCGACTATCCCTGGACCACCCAGGTTCCCTGGGCCTGGGTCGGCCTGGTCGGCATGACGGTCTGGTGGACCCTCGGGTTCAACGCGATCATCTACCTGGCCGGCCTGCAGGACATCTCACCCGAGCTGTACGAGGCTGCCGAGGTGGACGGGGCCACCGCGTGGGACAAGTTCCGCAACGTGACCCTGCCGGGGCTGCGTCCGGTGTTGCTGTTCGTCCTGACCCTGACCCTGTTGGCCTCGGCGAACATGTTCGGCCAGTCGTACCTGATCACCAAGGGCGCGCCTGAGAACGCCACCCGAACGGCGATCTACTACATCTCCCAGGTCGGGCTCCAGCAGTACCGGCAAGGCATCGCCGCGGCGATGAGCTACATCCTGGCCCTGATGTTGATCCTGATCAGCTTGCTGAACTTCAGACTGTTCCGCGAGAAGGAAGAGTCATGACGAGCCTCGCACCCGGCGGCGCGACCGCCGCCACCGGCCCTGATGCGCAGCAGCCGGCTCGCAACGCTCACCCGGCCCGGCCGGCCGCCAAGACGCCGCTGGGTCAGTTCCTCTTCTGGCTGATGCTGGGGGTGCTGACCATCATCTTCCTGGCGCCGCTGGTGTGGATGATCAGCACGTCGTTCAAGACCCCTGAAGCCTCGACCAGCCTGGAGCTGTCCTGGTTGCCCCAACCCTGGGACATCTCGGCCTACCAGACCCTGTTCAGCGCCGGATCGGCCAACCCGGTGCTCCGCTGGTTCTTCAACAGCATGTTCTCAGCGGCGGCGAACGCGGTGCTGATCGTGGCCGTGGACGCCGCCGCCGCCTACGCGCTGGCCCGGATGGACTTCCCGGGCAAGAAGCTCATCTTCACCAGCGTGATCACCACGATCTTCCTGCCGGCGTTCGTCTTCCTGATCCCGAACTTCCTGATCGTCAGCCGGCTGGGCTGGCTGGACTCGTTGTGGGCGATCATCGTGCCCAGCGCAGGCGGCGCCTTCGGGGTGTTCTTCCTCCGGCAGTTCTTCTCCACGCTGCCCAAGGAGCTGGAAGAGGCCGCGATCATCGACGGGGCCAACCAGTGGAAGATCTTCGTCAAGGTGATCCTGCCGCTGTCCAGGCCGGCTCTGTCGACGCTGGCAGTGCTGTCGTTCCTGACCAACTGGAACGACTTCCTGTGGCCGGTGTACGTGCTGTTCAGCCCGGAGACCCAGACCCTGCCCTCTGGTCTGGCCAAGCTGCAGAATGCCGCCACGGTCAACTACCCGATCATCATGGCCGGCGCCGTGGTGGCCAGCGTGCCGGTGATCCTGATCTTCATCATCGCGCAGCGGCAGGTCATCGAGAGCGTCTCCAGGTCTGGGTTGAAGGGGTGAGCTCGGAGCGGTAGCCAGCACATCGACGATCCAGCTCGCCGAGGACCGTACAGCTTCCGGCTGTGCGGTCCTCGGCGTGTGACGGGCGCGGGGGGCTCGGCTTGCGTCAATTCGCCGGGCAGCGCGAGACTGGAGCAGCGCGAGCGAGGCGGCCAAGCCACGACCGACCTGACCTGCGGACCTGTCGAGAGGCGACCCATGAGTGAGAACAACGACACTGGCACCGGCGAGCTGGAGGAGGCGGCCCGCGAAGGGACGCTGCCCGGTGTGGAGGAGGCAGACGCCGCTGCCGAAGAGGGCCGTGACACGTCCGCGACCCCGGATGACGAGGGAGACGGCCAGACCGACGACGATGCCCCGGCCGGTGGCGTCGTGATGGGCGCGATCAACCAGCACTGACCCCGATACGCCCACAGGCCCGGCCGTTCATCGAACGGCCGGGCCTGCCTGGGTTTGCTCCGCGAGGGCGGTCAGCTGGGTCCCGGGTCCGGGTCACGCTGGCTGCGCGGCTTGTCGCCCTCGGCCCCGACGGCAACCGCGCCGGCTCGCGCGACGTTCGAGTGGTGGCGCTTCTCGGCGTGCGCCTCCCGGTCCAGCCGCTCGATCAGGTGCGGGTAGTGCGCCTCGAACGCCGGGCGGTCGGACCGGATCCGCGGCATCGAGGTGAAGTTGTGCCGCGGCGGCGGGCACGAGGTGGCCCATTCCAACGAGTTGCCGTGGCCCCACGGGTCATCGGCGGTGGCGACCTCGCCGAACCGGTAGGACTTGTAGACGTTGTACAGGAACGGCAGCATCGAGGCCCCCAGCACGAAGGATCCCAGGGTCGAGATCAGGTGCATGGTGGTGAAGCCGTCCTCAGGCAGGTAGTCGGCGTAGCGCCGGGCCATGCCCACGTTGCCCAGCCAGTGCTGGACCAGGAAGGTGACGTGGAAGCCGATGAAGGTCAGCCAGAAGTGCAGCTTGCCCAGCCGCTCGTCCATGTAGCGGCCGGTGAACTTGGGGAACCAGAAGTAGATGCCGGCGAAGGCGGCGAAGACGATGGTGCCGAACAGCACGTAGTGGAAGTGCGCCACCACGAAGTAGGAGTCCGAGACGTGGAAGTCCAGGGGCGGTGCGGCCAGGATGACACCGGTGAGGCCTCCGAAGAGGAAGGTGACCATGAACCCGAGCGACCACAACATGGGCGTCTCGAACGTGATCGAGCCGCGCCACATGGTGCCGATCCAGTTGAAGAACTTCAGCCCGGTGGGCACCGCGATCAGGTAGGTCAGGAAGGCGAAGAACGGCAGCAACACCACCCCGGTCGCGTACATGTGGTGCGCCCACACCGTCAGCGACAAGCCGGTGATGCCCAGGGTCGCCAGCACCATGCCCTTGTACCCGAACAACGGGGTGCGGCTGAACACCGGGATGACTTCGGTGACGATGCCGAAGAACGGCAGCGCCACGATGTAGACCTCGGGATGGCCGAAGAACCAGAACAGGTGCTGCCACAGCACCGGCCCACCATTGCGAGCCTCGAAGACCTGGGCTCCGAGATGTCGATCGGTCCACAGCACCAGCAGCGCCGCGGTCAGGATCGGGAAGGCCAGCAGGACCAGCAGCGAGGTGGCCAGGATGTTCCAGGTGAAGATCGGCATCCGGAACATCGTCATGCCTGGCGCTCGCAGGCACAGGATGGTGGTCACCATGTTGACGGCGCCCAGGATGGTCCCCAGACCACCGACCGCCAGGCCCACGATCCACAGATCGGGCCCGACATTGGGTGAGTGCTGCGCGTTGCTCAGCGGGGTGTAGGCCGTCCAGCCGAAGTCGGGCGCGCCCTGCGGGCTCAGCGCGCCGGAGATCACGGTCAGGCCGCCGAACAGGAACAGCCAGTAGGAGAAGGCGTTCAGCCGGGGGAATGCCACGTCCGGCGAGCCGATCTGCAGCGGCACCACCAGGTTGGCGAAGGCGAACACCAGCGGGGTCGCGAATAGCAGCAGCATGATGGTGCCGTGCATGGTGAACAGCTGGTTGTACTGCTCCGGTGACAGGAACTGCATTCCGGGCAGGGCAAGCTCGGCCCGCATCACCATGGCGAGCAGGCCACCGAGCATGAAGAAGACGAACGAGGTCACCAGGTACATCTGACCGATGAGCTTGTGGTCAGTGGTGCGCAGCAGGTTCAGGAACACCGAGCCACGCGGATTGGCAGGCGCCGGGGACGGACGCACCAGGATGGGCTCTGGCTCGAGGGGCCTGGCGCGGTCAACGATGTCGGTCATCTGGTCCTCAGCCGTGCCGGTGCACGATGGCAGCGCGGTACTAGTTTCTTGGCCCAGAACGACAGGCCGGACTGACTGCTCAGTGGTTCAAAGCTTAGACGACCGCCAGCCCGTGCACCACGCCACCCACGGTCAGCGCGGCCGAAACAGGCGGCTAGCCTGTCCGCCGCGATTCGGCCAGCGCCGTGGCCGTCCGGTCGGGCTGGGCCCGGGCCGGCGGCTTGTCCGGCACGGGGAGCAGCCCGAGCTCCACCGCTCGCAGCGGCAGCTGGGTGCGGCGCGAGACATCGAGGCTGGCGGCAATCCGCTCGATGTGGCTCTTCACCGTCTTCTCCGAGATGAAGAGCTCCTTGGCGAGGTCCTTGTTCGAGGTGGTTCCGGCCGCCACCAGGTGCAACACCTGGCGCTGCCGGGCGGTGAGCTGGGGTGGCGGCGAGCCGGCGCCGGTGTCCGATTCCGGAGCGGCCTGGGACCGCACCTCGACCAATCGCTGGTCCAGCACCGGCCGGACTCCGGCCACCGCCGACTCCAGGTAGTCCCGCAGCTCTGCCCGGCTGGCGCCGCGGCACACATAGCCGGCGGCTCCCACCGCAAGGGCCTGCCGGGCAAGGCGGGCGTCACCGTGTCCGGAATACACCAGCACGACGGCGTCGGGGTGGAACTCGAGCAGGTCCTCGATCAGGACGAAGCCGGATTCGGCGCCCAGCCGGACGTCGACCGTCACCACATCCGGATGCCGTTGGGCGTATTCCACCAGCGCTTCGGCGTTGTTCTCGGCTTGGCCGACCACCGTCGCTCCACTGGCCTGCAGTCGCTGGACGACGGCCTGGCGCATCATGCCGCCGGTTTGCACTACGAGCACTCGAATGGGTTCGCTCATTGCAGTCTCCCGCGCGGCAGAGCGTCAGCCGGCAGCTGTTCCACCGTCAGCGGCTGGGGCCCCCGCTTGCCTAGCCGCGATGCGCCCCAGCCTACACCGGTTACCGCTGTCGGGCACCGGCCAACGCCGCGCGGCAGGCAGCCTCTCCGCCGCGATCAGCTCGATCGCGACGGATCTGCCCACTACCTGATCAGGGAACTCAGCGCATTCAGGTCCTGGTAGCCGTACCGGGTCATCGGATCGATGTAGGAGCCCTCGCTGATCTCGTTCCAGCTGATCAGCCCGAAGGCATTGGGATGTGTCGCGCCGTTGCCGGTGTACAGGGTCTTGATGGTCTGGCCGCCGCGTCGCGGAACGCAGGCGGAGCCACCGGCCAACTGCTTGTTGTAACCGGGGATGATCGGCGCCACCCATACCTTTGCGGTGCCGTCCGGATTGGCGCCCGAGGCCCGGACAGCGGCCGCGAGGGTGGCCAGCTGCTGGAAGGACTGCGGGTTGCTGTACGGATTCTGCGAGGACCAGTAGTAGGCGTTGCCGTCCAGGAACGGCGCCCGGCTGGCGGACCAGGTCGTCTCGTCACCGAGGATCCGCAGCTTCGAGCGCAGCGGGCCACCGACCGAGGAGAGCGTCGAGGCGGGGTACTTGCGACTGCCCTGCCAGATCATCGTGACCTTGGGAGACTGCGCCCGGTCGAATGCCGGATCGGAACCATATGTCCTGACGAAGTAGGCGAGATCGTTGCTGATGTAGGGGGCCGTCAGCACGTTGGCCGAGGCCTTGTAGCTGAGCCAGAGCTTGAACGGAATGCCGGCGGCGTTCACCTTGTGCACCGCGTTCACCAGCACCTGCAGCCGCTTGCTGTACGGGTTGCTGGTAGTGGACTGGGTTGCCGACCCGGTTCCGATCCAGTTCACCAGGAACCCGGTCAGGCCCGCCGCGGCCGCCTGGCGTACATCGGCCTCGATGAAGCCCGGGTCATCCTGGCTGTAGATCCGGCTGGGCACATCGGTGAGGGTGTTGCCGACGTACCGGGTCCTGGCGCCACAGCCGGTCGAGTCCAGCGTCGCCGGCAGCGGCAACGGGCTTGCCGTGATGGGGTAATTGGGGCCGAGCGCGCTCTTCCAGTGGTTGGCGCTCCACCAGAGGTAGTAGTAGGCGAAGACCGGTGGCTTGGCCGCCGTCGTGGCGGTGGACGGAACCTGAGCGCCGGCCGGCGGGGTCATGGCCGGAACCAGCCCGAGGCTGACAACGGCGGCCGCGCCGAGCGCCACCAGCCGGGTACGAGCGCGGCGCGCTCGCGAATGGATAGGGAAAATATGATCTTCGTACATCAGGACTCCAGGGTCAGGTAGTCAACTCACGATGAGCCTGGTAGCGAAGCGTAACGGATTCGATGACACTGAGTAATCAAATACCAGGTAACTCTTCGTTCACCCGTGCTTAAGTAACTTTTTGATTCCCGCCGCTATCCTCAATACGTTCTCCCTGACCGACTGGATCGCCGGACCACCGAAGGAGATTCCGTGTTGGCTGAGGACGGGGCCGAATCTCCCGAGACGCGAGCCGGCACCCAGTCCCCCGCTGAGCACATCCATCGGCTCGGGCAGCTGATCGAACAACAGGCCGAGGAGCTCGAAGCCGCCGAAGCCGGCTGGCGGGAGCTCGCTGCGATGTGCGATCTGGCCCAGTGGGCCGCCGAAGGCTCAGGAGACGGGACCGTGGCGGTGGTGCGCGTCGACGATCTGCGTCGCCTGCTGGCACGCCGGCACGGAACCCGCCCGGTACCCGACGGCTCCTCCTGAGCTGCTCCGGCTGGACGGCTGCGGACCTTCCCGCTGCCGACCCGCCACCCGGCTTGGTCAGGTCGGCCCATCCCTCCGCGACGCAAGCGGCTGGGTCGACTCCACGTCGGGCGGCGCGGCGCCTGTCACCCGGCGCCGTCGGCGCAGCCGGCGACCGACCAGGGTCAGCCCTGCCAGCAGCAGCAACGGAAGCCCGATGAGCAGTCCGACCGTGGGAATCTCCCGGCCGGGCTCGGTCGGCACCGGCTGGGCGCTGGAGTCGACCGCCGAGCGGGGTACCGGAGCGTTGGTGTTCCGCAGCTCGGCCAGCACCTGGAGATAACGAGTGCCGAACTTCTTCGACGGCTCGACGTGCGTGTTCTCGCTGAACTCGTTCCAGCTGATCAGCCCGAGCGCATCCGGTGAGGACCTCAGCGCGGTGGCGTATTCGGTGCGCAGGATGCTGCCGTCATTCCTGGCAACGGCCTTCGTCCCGCCGACCAGCCTGGCGTCGAAGCCCGGAGCGAACGGGGCGATCCAGTACTTGCCGTCGGCATGCACCGCGGCGCCCATCTCAGCGAGCTTCACGGCATAGTTCTTGTTGGTGGCGGGATTGACCGACGACCAGTAGTAGGCGTCGCCATCGGTGACATCAGCGAGCCTGCGGTAGCCCTCGACGTTCTTCTCGGTGGACAGCACCAGCACCCTCGGCCGCACCGTCGAAGTGATCCTTGCGACGTCCGCGTGGGAGTACGCCCAGGTCCCACTGAAGATCGTCAGCGGCTTGCCACCCAGTCGGGCGAACACCGGATTGAACGCGAACTCCTTGGCGAAGGTGCTGAAATCGGCCGCAACGCGTGCCGCCGGCAACGGATTGCGGTCGAAGTCCAAGCCCTGGTAGATCATCGACAGGAGGAAGCGCTCTTCGGCGGCCACCGTCATCAGGGCACGTAACCGCCGCGTGTTGGTGGCCGTGTCCTTCCAGCTCACGATGAACCCGGCGATCCCGGCCGCCTTGGCCTGCTGGATGTGCTTGCGCATCACCCAGGGATCGTCACTGGAATAGGCGCCCAGCTCAGGCAGGTCGGTCTTGGCCCGATCCCAGGACTTGGGCGTGAACCACTGGTAGTAATAGGCGAACAGCGGCGGCCCCGGTGGGCTGGCCGGCGAGGTCGTGGCGACCAGCCGAGCCGCAGCCGTACCGGGCGCCTGGACCGGCCCTTGGACAACGAGCACTGCCAGCAGCAGCAACGCGCTGAGCGCCGAGCCGGCGACAGCGCGTCTCATGTCAGGATCTCCTCCCGCAGCGCAACTACCCGAGACTCCCGGCGCGGGCGCGCGAGCAGCCGTCGCCAGTACTGACGCCCGATGACCAGCAACGCGATGGCGATGAGCAACAGCGTGCCTATCAGGATCACCATGTCCAGGGCGCTGATCACGATCAGGTCGGCGGTCTTGTCCTTGGACAGGCCGAACTGCTGCACGCCCACGATGCCCCTTCCCGCCTCGATGGTGACCTTGTAGTTGCCGCGTGGCAGGTCGTGCAGCTTGACGGTGTGCTGGGCGCCCACCAGGGGCACCGTGATGGTGCCACCGTCCGGATAGGTCACGGTGGCGCTGGTGCCCAACCGGGACTTGAAGATCGCGTCATGCCCGGTGATCACCAGGTCGTGGAACTGGGTGGTGAAGGTGGGGTTGGCAGTTGCCATCGGCGTGAACGTCTGCCGGCCGGCATCGACCACGTTGGTGCCGCGGACGATAACGGTCTGCAGTGAGTACCTGACCGGCTCGGCGGACAGGATGCTGTGATGGAAGGCCGGCCGGGTCGCGTCCAGCCAGATCGGCGCGGTCAACCGCAGCTCCACCACCGAGCCATCGTCGCTGCGTGCGGTGATCGAGTTGACCGCAGCCGGAGCCAGCGGGGTGCCGTCATCCCGGACCACCCGCGGCATCACCCGATGCTGCACGGTGAAGGCCGCGGTGACGACGTAGTTCGCCCGCATCGGCAGACCCGTGACGGTGCGTGAGAATGCCTGGTTGGGATCCCGCTGGCCGGCCCACCGGTGGAATTCGTATCGCTTGTCGCGAGTGAGGATCGAGCTGCTCACCACCGTCAGCCGGTGACCGGCGAAGTCATGCTCGGCGGTGTAGCTCGTCATTCCGTTGGCTCCGGTCACCAGCTTGCGCCCGTCGACCGTGAACTGCACCCCTGCCAGCGCCGGAACCGTCTTCAGCGTCATGGTGATCGGCCAGGGCTTGCGGCGCGGATGGGGGCGTTTGGCTCCGGGAGCGACCGGCGCCGGCCGCAACGTCTTGCGCGGATGCGGACGAGCCGTGGCCGCGCCCTGCTTGGACGCGCCGCTGCCCGGCTTGGACGCGCCGCTGCCCGGCTTGGACGTGCCGTTGCCCGAGGGGGCCGGTCCGCCGTTGCCCGTCGAGGGGTTGGGCAGTGTGCCGCCCGGGGTCTGCACCGGCCCACCCGGGGTGGAAGGTGGCTGCTGCGTCGGCGGGTCGGTCGGGGTAGGCGGATCCGTGGGAGTGGGTGGATCCGTGGGAGTGGGTGGATCCGTGGGGGTAGGCGGGTCGGTCGGGATGGGCGGCTCCGTCGGAGTAGGCGGGTCGGTCGGGGTAGGCGGGTCGGTCGGCGTCACGGGATCGGTCGGCTTACCTGGGTTAGTCGGTTTACCGGCATCGGTCGGCTTGCCCACGTCGGACACGAGCGGGCTGATCGAGGTGGTCGGTGGATCCGCGAGCGCCGACGTGCCCACGTCGGGTTGCCAGACCGAGAGCACGCTGGCAGCCGCCGGTGCGCTGGACTGGACCGTCGCGGCGACCAGGGTGGCGAGCGCGAACGCCACGATCCGCGAGCTGCGACTGGTGGTCATATCTTTGCCCTCACTGGAACCGATCGTGGAGCCGGGCCCTCGCTCGGCGGCTGGGCGGGCGGCGCTCCCGTGGTGCGCCTGCTGCGGACCACGGCGAACACCACCAGGCCGGCCACCAGGCAGAACACCACGCCGTAGCACCAGTACACCACCGTCACCGACACGGCTGGTGCGCTGACCACTGTCGGCTCGTTGAACCGGACATCGGCCGCCCTCGGGCCGGAGTCGAAGTCGAAGGCGTTGTCGATCGAGGTGGCCGCGGCATCGCGGGAGGCCAGGGGCGCTAGCTTCCAGTTGCGCTCGATGAAAGCCAGCGCGCTGGTGTAGTCCAGAACGTCGGAGTTGATGTGACCGGGGCGGGCGTAAGGACTGACCAGCAGCGCCGGAACCCGCATGCCGTAACCCTGTGAGTCGACCTGCGGCGGTTTCACGTGATCGAACCAACCGCCGGAGCCGTCGTAGGAGAGCAGGAACGCCGAGGATTCCCACGCGCTGCTGACCATCAGCGACCCGACCAGGTTGGTGACCAGTTGCTGGCCACTGCGGACCGAGCGGGTGGACCGCTCGCTGGGACCGTTGCTGGCGATGTAGGCCACTGCCGGCAGCTTGCCGCTGTCGAGGTCGCGGTAGTACTGCGAGAGGTCGACGATGCGCGAGTTCAGCGCCGGATCGTCCAGGAAGCGCGGGTAGTTCAGCAACGGCACCCGGATCGGCTGGGTGGTCGGCGTGGTCCTGGAGGAAGTTCGGTAGGTCTGCGTGGGGTCATAGCCCTGCACGTAGAACTTCCAGTCCACCCCCGCGGCCTGCAGCCGGTCGAAGATCGTCAGGTGCTTGGCGTAGTCGGCCGCGACCGCGCCAGGGCTGCCGGTGGGTGGCGGGCTTCCCGACACCCAGTAGGAGCGGTTGACCCGCTCCCCGGACCGGGTCGAGGAGAAGAAGTGGTCGAACAGGACGTAGCGGTCGGCCAGCCCCCAGTAGGTCGGCAGGTCCCGTTGGTCGTAGTAACCCATCGCGGAGCTGCCGTCGCGGCCCTGGTTCTGGTAGGCCGCGACGAATCCATCCATCCGGCCCTCGTCGTACTGGTTGTTCAACTCCACGGTGCCCGCACCCAACGCCTGGACGTTCTTGCCATGCAGCTCGAACGGCTTCACGCAGCTCTCGTCCGGACCGGTGACGACCCGGCGCTGGCAGATGTCCTTCGGAATGCCCTCCGCTCCGGGGTAGGTGCCGAAGTAATTGTCGAACGACCGATCACCTTGCAACATGTACACAAAGTGCTTGATCTTGGTCGTGGGATCAGTCTTCGCCGGCGCCGCTGTGGCAGCCGGGGCCGCCAGCCAGGCGGTGAACAGGGCTGCCATCGCGGCGGTGAGCAGTCGCTTCCTCATGCCGGACGCACCCGGTAGATCCTGACGACCGGCGCCTCGACGGGTTGCCCGGACTTCGACCGCACTGTGACCGTCGAGGTGAACACCGCGACGCCGTGGTACTTGGCGACCAGGTCGGTCAGCTTCGCGCCGAAGGACGGCGAACGGGCAGCGGTGTAGGAATCCCAGACCAGGTACTGGAACCGAGCCTGGCGCATCGCCAGATCCGGGTTGGGAACCGGTGTGTAGGAGGGGTTGCGGTTGGCGGGATCGGGACTGACCGACAGCGCGTAGACCCGCCGGTGACCATAGAACTGCAGCACGTTGGCCATCGACGGCCCGATCGCCAGCAGCTGGGTGCTAGGTGGAACGTTCTGCTCCAGCCACCGGCCTGCCTCGCGGCCGCCGGGCAACCCGCCCGTGCCGGCCAGGTAGGTGCCGGTGTTGGACGGCTGGATCCGGGACCAGGTGGGGACCAGCAGGCTGATCGTCAGCACCAGCGCCAGGGCGTAGGAGGCGCCGGTCGTGACCCGGCGGCCGTGGCGGCGCAGCTGGGGGACGGAGCCGACCCGGACGATGGTGCGGGCTGCCAGCACGGCAAGCACCGGGGCCGCCGGGAGCAGGTACTGGAAACCCTTGACCGGCCACAGCGTGAAGAACACCACCGGGACGGCCATCCAGGTGAGCAGCATCCGCTCCCGCCAGGTGTTGTGCCCGCGCAACAGCACCAGGCCGACGACGGCCAGCAGCAAGGTCAGCCAGCCGATCACCGGCGGCAGCACCTGGGCGTAGAACGACATCCCGTGGTTGGAACGGCGGAACAGCTGCCACAGCAGGTAGTGCTGACCGGAGCTGGCCCGGCCCGACAGCGACAGCGCCAACGGGAACGCGGCGATCACCGCGAGCATCACCAGCAGCCCAGCGCCGACATGCCGGAGCCGGAGCCGGACCGAGGGGGTGAGGGCGAAGAACGCGTAGAGGCCGCCCACCAGCACGATGCTGGTCTCCTTGGCCAGCACCGTGGCGCCCATCAGCGCGCAGCTGGCGAGCATCCAGTGCAGCGCCGCCGACTCGACATAGCGGGCGACGCAGTACAGCACCAGCGTGGCGCACAGGGTCATGAGCCCGTCCAGCAGCACCTGGCGGCTGACCACCACGTGATAGGGCATCACAGCCAGGATCAGGGCCGCCAGCAGCCCGAGCCGGTGGTCATAGAGCCGCCGTCCGAGCGCATAGGTCGCCAGCACGGCCGCGACCCCGACCGCCGCCGTGATCGCCCGGGCCGCCCAGTCGCTGACGCCGCCGTGCATGACGGTGGACAGCAGGAGCTGCAGGAACAGCGGATGCGCCCGGAACACCGGGAACATCCCGCGCAGCGTCTCGTCACCGGCCAGTGCCGCTGCGGTGCCGCTGTAGACCGCCTCGTCACTGTTGAAGCCCACCCGGTCCAGCTGCCAGAACCGCAGGAAGGCAGCCAGGACGAGGATCAGCACCACCGGCAAGGTGGTGCGCAGCCGTGGGTCGGCGGCCAGTCGCCGCCAGGCCTGACCGCCCGGACGCGCGTCGCGCCGGGCGGCCAGGCTTTCGCGAGCCGGGGCTAGTACTGCCGACAGGAAAGCCGGTTTGGCCTGGCTGGTCATGCTGGAGCGGGCAGCACGGCCGGGCCGACTGGCGGCTCGGCAACCGGCCGCTGCTCGGCGGCCGGCACATCAGCGACGGTGTGCGGCTGCTGGGCGGCGATGGGGCTGGCGCCGAGCAGCGTGGCGATGTCCTCGGCCCAGGAGAAGGTGTTCGAGCCCAGCCTGCGGACCCGGATGTTCTTCATCGCCTGCACCAGGATCTCGCGCTCCTTGCGGCGCAGCTCGGCGTAGTCGTCGTCACCGATCACGATCGAGGGCGCCATCTGCCGGAACGGCGGGAACCCGTAGGCGTCATCGGTGTTGGCCACCAGGGTGTCGATCGCCTCCTCGAACCGGATGTCCTCCAGCACCGGCTCGCCACGCTCGATCACGAACAGGTTCTCGATGTGGGTGTTCCGGATGACGTTGCACTCCACCAGCCGGTCGACGTTGTACTTGGGCGGCGGCACGATTCGCTGGGTCAGGGAGTTGATGCCCATGATCGGGATGTTGAGGCCGGCCAGGACCAGACCGAAGTTGCGGCCCTCCTTGGAGTGCAGCCTGCTCTGCAGCTTCAGCCGTCGCCATTCGGCCGCCGTCAGGTCGCCGGCCTGCACGGCCCGCAGGGTGTGGTGGCTGATCGTCAGCGGCTTGGGGAAGCAGGTGGCGTGGCCGTCGGGGTGCAGGATCGTCATGTCGTCGGACAGGAACTTGGCTCCATGCTCGCGCAGCAGCTTCAGCACGCTGCCGGTCTTGCCGGTATCGGTGCGGGCCGACAGCAGCAGGCCCTGGCCGTCGAGCTCCAAGCAGGCCGAGTGCAGCAGGATCACGCCGCGGGACACCGCGATGAACCGCAGCAGCGCCTCGATCACGTTGGTGTAGAGCACGTGCGGCGAGCGCGCCAGCGTCGGCGAGCAGGTGACCTCGATCTTGTCGCCGATCTCGACGCGGAAGTTCGCGCCCAGCCGTCCGAAGTGCTCGGAGTAGCTGACCCCGGCAGGCGCGACGTGCTGGGTCATCAGAGCCCGGGTACGCGGGCCGCGGCCGACCTCGCCGATCCGGATGCTCAGATCCACCTCGTTGCCCAGCCACTGGGCGCGGAAGTACTCCAGCTCCTTCAGCGGCACCTGGGAACCGACTCTCAGCACACCGTCGATGGAGTAGCGGTAGGGCAGGTACCGGCTGGTCGCGCTGACCGGACGCGGCTGCTGGTGGCGCGGCTGCTGGTGGCGCGGCTGCGAGTCGCCGCCGGGCTCGACCGGCCGCTGGACGCCGGTGAGGTCGACGGTGATGCGCATCGGCTGCTTCTCCACGACCTGCTCGTCAGGCTTGGCGTAGATCGCCGAGTCCGCGATGACGAACCGCACCAGGAACAGCAGCGCCAGGGTGATCACGTTGGCCACCAGCAGGTTGGCCGAGAACACCCCGACCAGCAGGGCGAGCAACGGCAGCCTGGGCAGCAGCGCCAGGTGGTTGAGCAGGAAGAAGCGGACACCGCGTCCCAGCCGGGTACCGGGCTTGGTCCCGCGGAAGACGAACTTCTCGGTGAGCAGGAAGTTCCAGCTGGTGGACACCTCGGTGGCCAGCACCGCGGCGATCAGGTAGTGCGGGTTCACCACGTGCTCGGAGAACAGCCAGAGCGCGGCGGTGTTGACGCCGATGCCGGTGGCCCCGACCGCGCCGAAGGCCAGCAGCCGGGCGAACCGGCCGGCGCCGTCGGTGGTGGAGGATCGACGTACCTGATTGCGCAGCACCAGCAGCCGCAGCCGTACCAGATGCCGGACGAACCGCATGCCCTCTCGCAGCGACGCCTTGCTCTGCCCGGCGACCCGGGTGCCGAACACGAACGGCACCTCGGCCACCTGCAGCCGGGGCTGCCGGATCATCAGCTCGAGCAGGATCTTGAAGCCGATCGGGTCCAACCGGTCCAGGTCCAGCGCTGCCAGCCGAACCGCGAAGAAGCCCGACATCGGGTCCGACAGCCGCGACAGCCGCCGCGGGAACACCGCCTTGGTGAACCGGGTGGCCAGGCTCGACACCGCGCGCCGGTAGCCATCGGCCAATCCGTCGGAGCCTCCGGAACCGGTGTAGCGCGTGCCGGCCACCAGATCCAGCTGCCGGGACTGCCCGATCTGGACGAGCCACGCCGCCAGCTCCGGCGGATGCTGCAGGTCACCGTCCATCACGACCGCCCAGCTCCCCCGGGCGTGCTTGAGGCCGGCCACCACGGCGCCTCCGAGCCCACCGAGCCGATTGCCGGCCGGGCGGTGCAGCAGCCGCACCGCAAGCCCGCACTCGCGAGCCGCCAGCCGGATCACCTCAGGGGTGCTGTCACCGCTGTCATCGACGAACAGCACTTCGGCCGGAATACCGTTGAGGCTGTCCGCCAGGGACGACAGCAGCGGGCGTACCGAGCCTTCCTCATTCCTGGTCGGCACGATGATCGTGAACCACGCTGCCGCGTCAGGTGACAGGACAGTCAGGTCTTGCGGCTCCAACGCCGATTCCACCTGAAGATCCTGCCCGTCCTGAGCCGTCTCCGGACGTGCGGCATCAACAATTCTGGTCAATGGAAGCCCCCCGCTTCACTTACCTCGACGGCGCACGCTGCTTGTGCCGGCCTGTCGACAAGTCTTAATGCTCCGAGCCACGCTCAGGAGACTGAACAGAAGCTAAACCCCGTTCAGCTGTCAGCGCAACCCTACACGAACGATACTTTTACCTTTGGAACAAATAGGATACTCGTGTTAACACAATGTATGCCAAACCGTTGGACCGCCGTGAAATCACCTAGACAATCTCCGAAAGAACACCCGACTACGGCCTGTTCAAATAGTTATGCATCGCTGGGCCACGCGGCCTTTCCTTATAGGACAGCGCGGGAAACATGCGGGCGTTAATGATCGAAGACCTTCCGGTAACGGTTGACGCGGAATGCGCCAATCTGACACCTGAAGAGAACCGGACGTATTTCTCTGCTCGCGGCCGGCAGCGGAGCAGTATCAGGAGCTGGATCAATGCCGCCTCGGCCGGCGACTCAGGACCACCAGGCAGGCGCCGGCGATCAACAGTCCTGCCGCCAGCCCGACAGGTGCAGCGACGCTGCTGCCGGTCTCGGCCAGCGAGCCTCCAGGGGGTGACTGCCCGACCTGGCCGACCGGGAAGAACGTCCGGGTCGGGGCCGTACGGCTGGTGCTCTCGGGCAGTACCGACTGGCTCGTGGTGCTCGGCGCCGGCGACGACGCGGGCGTGCTCGGTACTGTCGAGCTGGACGTCGGCGCGGTCGAGCTGGACGTCGGCGCGGTCGAGCTCGATGCCGGCGCGGTCGAGCTCGATGCCGGCGTGCTCGGCGCGGTCGAGCTCGATGCCGGCGTGCTCGGGGATGCGGAAGAGCACGTTGTGGTCGGGAAGAACTGCCCGCGAGTGTCACCGGAGGCATGTGCATCAACCTGGACGAAGCACTTGCCGTCGGCCGATTCCAGCAGCGGCACGGTGACGCCGTCGCCATGGCTGGGACCGATGAGCAGATCGGAGTTCCACTGATGCACCGGATCCGAGCCCGCTCGCGGTGTCCTCAGCAGGTTCTGGTGGAGGTGCAGCAGCGCCGGACGCGCGGACGGGCAGCCGTGGGCGTTGTGGGTGAAGGAGATCGTCACCATGCCACCGCTGACGGTCATCCTGCCCAAGGTGATCCGCACCTGATCGGGACATGCTGCCGCAGCCCTGCTGGTTGCCTTGTCACTGCTGGCCGGCGTGCCGGTCATGGCACTGGCTGAACGAGTCGCGGTGGCGCCCTCTGCTGACCCGCTGGAGCCGGCCGCTGACGATGCGGCGCCGGCCTCTCGGGCGCCGGCCAGCAGCAGGAACGCCGCTGCCAGGATCGCGCCCGAGCGGTGTGCCACGGGTGAACGGAACAGCCTCGGGATCGTCATCGCACAGTCTCCTGGTACTGACCGATCCGGTTGATGTCGAACCGACGCAGCCGTCTACCCATCGTCGACCCCGATCTCGGGGATGCATAGCTGCAATCCAGTAAGCCCACTGTTACGGTGCGTATCTGCCGGGCGATCGAGCCGTACCCGAGTGAGGTGTCGGCGGTGCGGATGCTCGCCGCCGGCCTATCTGGAAGGCTGAGCGGTATGCACCTGTCTGTACTTGCTGCCACTTCCGACCAGCTGGCGGCCACGGCCGCCCGTAGCCAGAAGGTCGCCGTGCTCGCCAGCCTGTTGCGAACCTGCTCCGGGACGGAGGCGGCCATCGTGGTGTCCTGGCTATCCGGCGAGCTGACCCAGGGGCAGATCGGGGTCGGTTGGGCGACGTTGCGGGAGCTTGCCCCGGCCGCGGCCGAGCCGAGCCTGGAGGTGGCCACCGTGGAGGCCGCCTTCACCGAGATCGGCGCCTGCGCCGGAAGCGGCTCTCAGGGCCGGCGCCGTCAACTGCTGCACGCGCTGTTCGCCGCCGCCACCGAACAGGAGCAGCAGTTCCTGACCCGGCTGCTCATCGGTGACCTTCGCCAGGGCGCCCTGGCCGGCGTCATGACCGACGCGCTGGCCCGCGCTGCCGACCTGCCGCTGGCCGAGGTCCGGCGAGCGGCGATGCTGAGCGCCAGCCTGCCCGCGGTGGCGGCTGCGGCGCTGGGCGGTGGCAGGGACGCGCTGGCCGGCTTCGGATTGCAGGTGGGGCATCCGGTGAGCCCGATGCTGGCGCAGACCGCCTCCAGCACCGACGACGCGCTGAGCCGGCTCGGCGGGACGGCTGCCTTCGAATGGAAGCTGGACGGCATCCGGGTGCAGATCCACCGCGACGGCGACGACGTCCGGATCTTCACCCGCGGCCTGGAGGACGTGACCGGGCGGTTGCCCGAGGTGGTCGAGACGGTCCGGGCCATGGCTGCCCGGCGATTCGTCGCCGACGGCGAGGTGCTGGCGCTGCGCGCGGACGGACGCCCCCAGCCCTTCCAGACCACCGCGGCGCGGCTGGGCACCAGGTCCGCGCCCGCCGATCCCGCGCACACCCCGCTGACCGTCTTCCTCTTCGACGTGCTGCATGTCGAAGGCGCCGACCTGCTCGACGAGCCGGCCGCGCGGCG
>NZ_DASVSG010000026.1:0-11306 GCF_036388195.1 Jatrophihabitans sp.
TGCGGCTGATGGACGCCCTGATGGCGATCCGGCGCGGCGGGGTGGCCGTCGACCCGAACGGGCCGGATGACACCAAGCTGTCGGAGGAGGAGAGCCGCAAGCTGGCCGAGCGCAAGGCCCGCCGCGAGCGATCGCTGCGGATCGCGGCCGAGCGCAGGGCCGCCGAGGACGCCGTCGAGGACCCGCTGGAGGGCACCCGCTCGGATGTGGCCACCGACGTGCCGGTGCCGACCCCGCCGTTCTTCGGATCACGGGTGATCAAGGGCATCGCGCTGGCCGAGTACGCCAACCTGCTGGACGAGCGCGCCACCTTCATGGGCCAGTGGGGGCTCAAGGGCGGCCGCGGCGGGAAGGGACCGAGCTACGAGGAGCTGGTCGAGACCGAGGGCCGGCCGCGGCTGCGGTACTGGCTGGAGCGGTTCCAGACCGAGGGCATCCTGGAGGCCGCCGTGGTCTACGGCTACTTCCACTGCGTCAGCGAGGGCAACAAGCTGATCATCCTCGGCGAGGACGGCGGCGAGGCCGAGGCGTTCGAGTTCCCGCGCCAGCGCCGGGACCGGCGGCTGTGCCTGGCTGACTTCTTCCGCTCCCGCGAGTCCGGCGAGACCGATGTGGTGGCCTTCCATGTGGTGACCATGGGCTCGCGGATCTCGGAGTTCGCCAACGAGCTGTTCGCGGCGAACAACTACCGCGACTACCTCGAGGTGCACGGCCTGTCGGTGCAGCTGACCGAGGCGCTGGCCGAGCTGTGGCACCGCCGGGTGCGCGAGGAGCTGGGTTACGCCGCCGAGGACTCCAGCGACCTGGACGAGATCTTCAAGCAGGGTTACCGCGGGTCCCGCTACTCCTTCGGCTACCCGGCCTGCCCGAACCTGGAGGACCAGGAGCAGGTGTTCCGGTTGCTCAGGCCGGAGCGGATCGGGGTCGAGCTGTCGGAGGAGTTCCAGCTGGTGCCGGAGCAGTCGACCTCGGCGATCATCGTGCCGCACCCCGAGGCCAAGTACTTCGCCGCCAAGTGAGCGGGCCGCCCGACGACCTGGCCCGATCCGGCCTGCAGGCCGTGCTCTGGGACCTGGACGGCACCCTGGTCGACACCGAGCCGGCCTGGATGGCGGCGGAGTACCGGCTGGTCGAGTCCTTCAACGGCAGCTGGAGCACCGCGCACGCCCAGGCGATCGTGGGCAACGCGCTGCTGGACGCCGCCGCCTACATCCGCGAGCACGGCGGCGTGGAGTTGCCGCTGCCCGAGATCGTGGACCGGCTGCTGGTCGAGGTGGAGGCCGCCGTCCAGCGGGAGATCGCCTGGCGTCCGGGGGTGCGCCGGCTGCTGGCCGAGCTGCGGTCGGCCGGCGTGCCGTGCGCCATGGTGACGATGTCGTACGAGTCCCTGGCCCGGTCGGTCGCCGATCAGCTGCCGGCCGGCACCTTCGACACCCTGGTCACCGGTGACCAGGTCAGCCGGGGCAAGCCTGACCCGGAGCCGTACCTGACGGCGGCCCGGCGGCTCGGCGTGGACCCGTCGCGGTGCGTGGCGATCGAGGATTCGCCGACCGGGGTGGCCTCGGCGGAGGCTGCGGGATGCGTGGTGCTCGCGGTGCGGAACCAGGTCCCGCTCGCCGCAGCGCCGGGCCGGACCGTGCTCGAGAACCTGGCCGCCGTGACGGTTGAGGACCTGGTGGCCCTGGCGCCGGGCTCTGCCGGGGCGCAGGCGTCGGTCAGCAGGAGGTAGCAGGATCCGGCTGCCGGGGCTCAGACGTCGAGGACGGCTCCCATGCCGACAGCGGCCTCGGGGCGCCGTTCCTGGGTGGATGCGGCCAGGGCGTCGAGCGGGAACGGTGGTGGGGTGCCGCCCTTGGCCGGGCACAGCTGCTGGTGGCTGCACCAGTCGCACAGCTTGGACGGGCTGGGCCGGAAGTCCCCGGTCAGGGTAGCCGCGGCGATCGCCTTCCAGATGGCCTGCAGGGTCCGCTCGAAGCGGGCCAGCTCCTCGGCCTCGGGCTGGTAGCTGAGGGTGTCGGTGTCGGCGAGGTATATCAGCCGCAGCTGCCGGGGCACCACTCCGCGGGTACGCCAGAGCACCAGGGCATAGAACTTCATCTGGAACAGCGCCCGGGCCTCGAAGGTCTCCCGCGGGATCGAGCCGGTCTTGTAGTCCACCACCCGGATGTCACCGGCGGCGGAGATGTCGAGGCGGTCGACGTATCCGCGCAGCCGCAACCCGTCCAGCACCACCTCGACCAGCTCTTCACGGGCGGCCGGCTCCAGCCGCCGCGGATCCTCCAAGGCGAAGTAGTTCTTCACCAGCTCGCGGGCAGACTCCAGCCAGGCGGTCAGCTCCATGCCCTCCTCGTCGTCGGAGAAGAGCTGGGCCAGCTCCGGCCGGGCCTCGAGCAACTGCTGCCAGGACGGCAGCACGTCGGCCTGGGCCTGCTCCACGGTGCGCTCGCCGGCCGGCAGGTCGTACAGGTGTTCCAGAACCGCGTGCACCACGGTGCCGCGGGTCGCGGCACGGCTCGGTGTCTCGGGCAGCCGGTCGATGCTGCGGAACCGGTAGAGCAGCGGGCAGGTCTTGAAGTCGGCGGCCCGCGACGGGGACAGCGAGCCGAGGAAGGCTGGTGGCAGCGGTGCCTGCTCGGCCGGTGGGGCGTCCAGCAACTCGGTCATGGGGGCAAGACTAGGCGGGGGTACTGACAGAACTGCCGAACCGGCCCGCGCGTCGGCCGGGCCATCGCCGGGGCGGGCGAGGTCGGCAGCGGGCAGGTGGCCGGCCGGGTGCATTCAGAGCCAGCGCAGGTGCTTGAACGGCCAGCTGACCGCGACGGACCGGCCCACGATGCTGGAGTCCGAGATCACGCCGAAGACCCGGGAGTCCAGCGAATCGCACCGGTTGTCGCCCATCACGAAGTACGTGCCGGCCGGCACCACCACGGCGGCGAAGTCCCCGGTGCCGCCGCAGGCCGGGTTGACGTAGGGCTCGTCCAGCGCCCGGACGCCGATGAACACCTTGCCGTCGTGGCCGCTGACGGTCTCGCCCGGCAGGCCGATCACCCGTTTGATCAGCTGCTTGTCCTCCGGCGGCGCCAGCGGCGGACGGTCGAAGACGACCACGTCCGAGCGGGCGACCGAGCCGAACCGGTAGGACAGCTTGTCCACCACGACCAGGTCAGGCTCGCAGTGCTGGCAGCCGTGCAGGGTCGGCTCCATCGAGCCGGACGGGATGTAATAGGAGGCGACCACGAAGCTCCGCAGCGTCACCACGATCACCGCGACGGTGAGCAGGAAGGTCAGGGCACGCGCCAGCCGGGGAGTCCAGCTGGGCCGCCGCCGGGCGCCGGCCGGGCGGCGCGGACGCTCCGGGGGAGTCCCGGGCGGCTGCCCGTCCGGTGGCGTGGAGCCGGGAGCGGCGGTGGCCAGCCCGGAGCGGCGTTCGGCAACCCGGGCTCGGATGCGGGCCTGCAGGTCGAGGTCGGGCCCGGCGCCCGCGGACCGCTCACCCTTCGCCACAGTGGTCAAGGCTAAACCGTCCGCTGACCGGCAGCCGCGCTGGCAGCCGGCCGGCCGGCGCCTCAGTAGGATCAGGCGATGAGCAGCCCGCGGTCGGCGCCGGATCGGCATCCCCGAGTCAACGGCCGGCTGCTGCGGATCGGCTCGGTGCTGGGGGTGCCGATCTTCCTCACGCCGAGCTGGGTGCTGGTGGCCGGATTCATCACCTTCAGCTACGCCGGCTTCCTCCGCGAGCAGATTCCGGGCGCCTCGCCCGCTGCCTCGTACGCCCTGAGCCTGGTGTTCGCCATCGCGCTGGCGGCCTCGGTGCTGCTGCACGAAGTCGGTCACACGGTGGTCAGCAAGGTGGTCGGCCTGCCGGTCCGCCGGATCGTGGTGTTCCTGCTGGGCGGGGTGTCCGAGATCGAGGGGGAGGCCCGCAGGCCGCGGGACGAGTTCGCCATCGCCGCGGCGGGCCCGCTGGTCTCCCTCGGCCTGGCCGGCGGCTGCTGGGCGGTGAGCCTGCTGCCGGCGGCGCAGTCCGCGGGTGCGGTGCTGCTGTTGCTGCTGGCCTGGAGCAACCTGGTGATCGCCGTCTTCAACGTGCTGCCGGGGCTGCCGCTGGACGGCGGCCGGCTGCTGCAGGCGCTGATCTGGATGATGGGCAGCTCCCGGCTGACCGCGATCCGGATCGCCGCCTGGTCCGGACGCGGGGTGGCGGCGCTGCTGGCCCTGGCCATCGTGTTCGGCAACGCGATCCTGGGCGGCAACTCACCGGCCGACCTGGTCTCGGTCGGCTCGACCGTGATGGGGTTCGCGGTGGCGGCGTTCCTGTGGATCGGGGCCGGCCAGGCGCTGCAGATGGCCGAGCTGAACGCCCGGGCGGAGAGCCTGCGGCTGGGGGAGCTGCTGCGCCGCTCGCTGTACCTGCCCGCCCAGACCCCGGTGTCCGAGGCGGTCCGGCAGGCTGCGGAGACCGGCGCCGGCGGCATCGTCGTGATCGACGGCCAGGGCCGCAGCCGGGCGCTGGTGGACGAGTCGCAGATCGCCCAGATCCCGGCCGACCAGCGGCCGTGGACGTCGTTGAGCCAGGTCGCGCGCGAGCTGCAACCGGGCCTGATCCTGGCCGAGGACCTCGCCGGTGAGCAGCTCATCGACACGCTGCGGGCGCATCCGGCCTCGGAGTACCTGGTGGTCGGCGGGGACGGGGTGGCCCGCGGGATCGTCGCCGCCGTCGACCTCGCACGGGCGCTCGGCCTTCCCCAGCCGAAGCTGCGCCGGCAGCCGGTGGGCTGATCACCCGATCCCCGGCTAACCCTAAACTTCTAGAGACTAACTGAGAGAACGGTGTCTTCCCTCGTGCCCGATGTGTTCGATGTGACCGAGCCCGACCTGCCCGACGCGCCGGGCGCCACCGCCCGGTTCGAGGCTGGTGACCGGGTCCAGCTCACCGATCCCAAGGGCCGGCTGCACACCATCACCCTGGAGCCGGGCAAGCAGTTCCACACCCACCGGGGCGCCATCGAGCACGACCACCTGATCGGGGCGCAGGAGGGCTCGGTGGTGCACTCCAGCGCCGGCACCGGCTACCTCGCGCTGCGCCCGCTGCTGGCCGACTACGTGCTGTCCATGCCGCGCGGGGCCGCGGTCATCTATCCCAAGGACGCCGCGCAGATCGTGGCGCAGGGCGACATCCATCCCGGAGCGCGGGTGCTGGAAGCGGGCGCCGGCTCCGGGGCGCTGACCTGTTCGCTGCTGCGCGCCGTCGGCGCAGGCGGCACGGTGATCTCCTACGAGCGCCGCGCCGATCACCTCGACCATGCCCGGCGCAACGTCGATGCGTTCTTCGGCGGCCCGCCGGAGAACTGGGACCTGCGGCTGGCCGATGTCAGCCGGCACCCCGCCGAGGAGGTCGTCGACCGGGTCATCCTCGACATGCTGGCGCCGTGGGACGTGCTCGCGGCGGTGGGAGCGGCGGTGCGGCCCGGCGGGGTGCTGATCGGCTACGTGGCCACCACCACCCAGCTCTCCCGGCTGGTCGAGGCGCTGCGCGACTCCGGCGGCTGGACCGAGCCGCAGGCCTGGGAATGCCTGATCCGCAACTGGCACGTGCTGGGGCTGGCGGTCCGTCCCGATCACCGGATGCAGGGCCACACGGCCTTCCTGGTGACCGCCCGGCGACTGGCGCCCGGGGTGGTGGCGCCCACCCGACAGCGCCGGCCGGCCAAGACGGTGGAGCTGGAGGTGGCGTTCGGGATGGTGGTCGAGCCGGAGACGGACGAGGGGGAGAAGGCCCCGTTCCGGCCGCAGCTGCCCTGAGCCAGGCAGCCGCGTCAGGCCAGCCCTCAGGCGTCCGGCCCGGCCACCGCCACCCCGTCGGCGGCCCGGGCGACGTGGATGCAGTTGCCCGGGCAGTCCTTGGCCGAGTCCAGGACGTCGAGCCGGAAGGTCGCCGGCACGTCCACCCGGGCGCCGTCGCTCTGCTTGAGCTGGCCGTCGGCGTCCTTGACGTAGGCCAGGCCGTCGACGTCGAACTCGAAGATCTCGGGGGCATACTGCACACACAGACCGTCACCGGTGCACAGCTGCTGATCGATCCACACCTCGAGCGCTTCGGGGTCCGTCCCGTCGCCGTCTGTCACCGTCGCTCCCGTCCGCAAGCGCTCTGCGACGGCTGCGGGCGGGCCGGCAGGTGGCAGAGCGTAATGGATGTGTAACCGCACATCAGGGTAGATGCCTCGCGATTTCACACTGCGTGTGTAGGGTGAAAATCGAGCAGCGCCCCTACTGTTCAGCAGGTTCATCGAAAGGGTACCCAGATGGCGGAAGAGTTCGGCAACGACCGAGCGTCCGGCAAGCCGGATGCGGCGGAACTGGCCTATGAGATACAGATCCTGCGCGCCCGCATCGCCGAATCCCCACGTCAGATCCGCGCGCTGGAGGACCGGCTGGTCGAGACCCAGGCCCGGGTGGCCTCGCTGACCGACCGTAACGAGCGGCTGGCGGACACTCTGCGTGACGCCCGCGACCAGCTCGTCACCCTCAAGGAGGAGATCGACCGGCTGGCGCAGCCACCGTCGGGCTACGGCGTGTTCCTGGAGAAGGTGGACGAGCACAGCGTCGACATCTTCACCGGCGGGCGCAAGCTGCGGGTGGCGGTCTCGCCCGAGGTCGGCATCGACACCCTGGAGCACGGCCAGGAGGTCATGCTCAACGAGGCCATGAACATCGTCCAGGCCCGCGGCCACGAGCGGGCCGGCGAGGTCGTGATGCTCAAGGAGATCCTGGAGGGCGGCGACCGGGCGCTGGTGATCGGGCACACCGACGAGGAGCGGATCGTCCACATCGCCGACGTGCTGCGCGGCTCGCCGCTGCGGGTGGGGGACTCGCTGCTGCTGGAGCCGCGCTCGTCCTACGTCTACGAGCGGATCCCGAAGAGCGAGGTCGAGGAGCTCGTCCTCGAAGAGGTCCCCGACATCGACTACACCGACATCGGCGGGCTGAGCTCGCAGATCGAGCAGATCCGCGACGCCGTCGAGCTGCCGTTCCTGCACGCCGACCTGTTCCGCGAGCACCAGCTGCGCCCGCCCAAGGGCATCCTGCTGTACGGCCCGCCCGGCTGCGGCAAGACGCTGATCGCCAAGGCGGTCGCCAACTCCCTCGCCAAGCAGGTCGCCCGGGTGCGCGGCGACGACGAGAAGGGCCGGTCGTTCTTCCTCAACATCAAGGGCCCGGAGCTGCTCAACAAGTACGTCGGCGAGACCGAGCGGCACATCCGGCTGGTGTTCCAGCGGGCGCGGGAGAAGGCCAGCGAGGGCACCCCGGTGATCGTGTTCTTCGACGAGATGGACTCGATCTTCCGGACCCGGGGCTCCGGGGTCTCCTCCGACGTCGAGAACACCATCGTGCCGCAGCTGCTGAGCGAGATCGACGGCGTCGAGGGCCTGGAGAACGTGATCGTGATCGGCGCGTCCAACCGCGAGGACATGATCGACCCGGCCATCCTGCGTCCCGGCCGGCTGGACGTGAAGATCAAGATCGAGCGGCCGGACGCCGAGGCTGCCCGCGACATCTTCGCCAAGTACATCCTGACGTCGCTGCCGATCCACGAGGAGGACCTCGCCGAGCACGGTGGCTCACGCGAGGCCACCGTGAAGGCGATGATCCAGCACACCGTGGAGCGGATGTACACCGAGAGCGAGGAGAACCGGTTCCTCGAGGTGACCTACGCCAACGGCGACAAGGAGACCCTCTACTTCAAGGACTTCAACTCCGGCGCGATGATCCAGAACATCGTCGACCGCGGGAAGAAGATGGCCATCAAGGACCTGCTGACCACCGGCCAGCGCGGCCTGCGGATGCAGCACCTGCAGGCCGCCTGCGTCGATGAGTTCCGGGAGAACGAGGACCTGCCCAACACCACCAACCCCGACGACTGGGCCCGCATCTCCGGCAAGAAGGGCGAGCGGATCGTCTACATCCGCACGCTCATCTCCGGCGGCAAGGGCAGCGAGTCCGGACGGGCGATCGACACCATCTCCAACACCGGGCAGTACCTGTAGCGATATCTGGTTGAGCCCACCCGGATGATGTCCGGGTGAGCGGTTGGCAGGCGTGGCTGCGGTCGGTGGCCCTGGATCTCGGGCCGCTGCGGCGCTACCGGGATTTCCGGCTGCGCACCATCGCCGCCAGCGTGTCCACCTTCGGCGCGTACTTCACGATGATCGCGGTGCCGATCCAGATCAAGGAGCTCACCGACTCCACGGTGGCGGTCGGCCTGGTCGGCGTGTTCGAGTTCGTCCCGATCGTCGCCGTCGGCCTGCTCGGCGGGGCGGTCGCCGACCGGTTCGACCGCCGCAGGGTGGTGCTGATCTCCGAGCTGGCGGCGCTGGCCTGCACGCTGGTCCTGCTGGCCAACTCGCTGCTGCCCGAGCCGAGGCTCTGGGTGATCTACCTGGTGGCCGCCGGCGCCGTCTCGGCCAGCTCGATGCAGCGCCCCAGCCTGGACGCGATGCTGCCGCGGTACGTGCCGCACGCGGAGATCCCGTCGGCGAGCATGGTCAACAACCAGGCGTGGGGGCTGGCCAACATCGCCGGCACCATGCTCGGCGGAGTGCTGGCCAGCGTCAACGTCAGCGTGGCCTACACCGTCGACGTGGCCAGCTTCGTCGTGTCGCTGCTGGTCTTCCTGCGGCTCAGCCCGCTGCCCCGGGTCTTCGGCGCCGTGGTCCCCGGCGTCCGGGCGACGCTGGGCAGCGTCGGGGAGGGCATCCGGTACGCGGCCGGCCGCAAGGACCTGCTCGGCACGTACCTGGTCGACACCATCGCCATGACGACGGCGATGCCGGTGGCGCTGTTCCCGTTCTTCGCCGCCGAGCTGGGCGTCCCGCACGCGATCGGGCTGCTGTACGCCGCGGACTCGGTGGGCGGGCTGCTGGCCGGCGCCTTCTCCGGATGGGTCCGCCGGGTGCACCGGCACGGCCTGGCCATCATCGTCGCGGCGCTGTGCTGGGGAGCGTCGATGGGGTTGGCCGGCCTGATGCCGAACCTGGGCCTGGCGCTGGTGTTCCTGGCCTGCGCCGGCGCCGCGGACATGGTGTCGGGCACCTTCCGCGGAGTGATCTGGGACCAGACCATTCCCGACGAGCTGCGTGGCCGGCTGGCCGGCATCGAGCTGCTGTCCTACTCGATCGGGCCGACGCTGGGCAACGCCCGGGCCGGCTTCATGGCGGTGGGCGGGGTCCGCTTCGCCATCGCCAGCGGCGGCCTGCTGTGCGTCCTCGGCGTCAGCGCGGCGGCCGCGGCGCTGCCCCGGTTCCGGGCCTACGACAGCCGCACCGATGAGTTCGTGCGTGCTGAGAAGGAGCGTCGCAGCGCCTCATCGAGCACCGGCGCCACTCCGTCCAGCGGCCCGAGCACGTAGCCTTGCTCCATGAGGGAGCGTCGCACATGAGCGTGATACGGGTGATGGGCACCGAGGTCGAGTACGGGATCAGCCTGCCCGGCAACCCCAACGCCAACGCGATGCTGCTCTCGGCCCAGGTGGTCAACGGCTACGCCTCGCTGCTGCCCGGCGGCCGCCGCCGGCGCCCCGGCTGGGACTTCGAGGAGGAGTCCCCGCTGCGCGACGCCCGCGGCTTCGATCTGTCCGGCCCGAACAACGTCGCCGAGCAGTTCCTCGACGACGAGGAGGACGCGGGCCTGGCCAACGTCGTGCTGCCCAACGGCGCCCGGCTCTACGTCGACCACGCCCATCCGGAGTACTCCACCCCGGAGGTCACCTCGCCGCTGGACGTCGTCCGCTTCGACAAGGCCGGTGAGCTGGTGATGACCGCGGCGGCCCGGCAGGTCGAGCGGCTCAGCGGCACCACCATCACGCTGTACAAGAACAACACAGACAACAAGGGTGTCTCCTACGGCGCGCACGAGAACTACCTGATGAGCCGGCAGACCCCGTTCTCCTCGATCGTCAGCCAGCTCACCCCGTTCTTCGTGACCCGCCAGGTGGTCTGCGGCGCCGGCCGGGTGGGCATCGGCCAGGACGGCCACCAGCACGAGTTCCAGATCAGCCAGCGGGCCGACTTCTTCGAGGTCGAGGTGGGGCTGGAGACCACCCTGAAGCGGCCGATCATCAACACCCGGGACGAGCCGCACGCCGACGCCGAGAAGTACCGGCGGCTGCACGTCATCCTGGGCGATGCCAACCTCGCGGAGTTGTCCACCTTCCTCAAGGTGGGCACCACCTCCCTGGTGCTGGCGATGATCGAGGACCGCTGGCTCAGCGACGACCTGCGGATCAGCGAGCCGGTGCGCGAGCTGCGCGCGGTCAGCCACGACGCGTCGCTGCGGCACGCCATGCGGCTGCACGACGGCCGGACGGTGACCGCGCTGCAGCTGCAGGGGGAGTACCTGGAGCGGGCCAGCAAGTACGTCGACGACCGCTACGGCAGCGATGTCGACCCGCAGACCGCGCAGGTGCTCGCCGAGTGGGAGTCGGTGCTCACCCGGCTCGCCGAGGACCCGATGCTGCTGGCCGGCGAGCTGGACTGGGTGGCCAAGCTGCGGCTGCTCAACGGCTTCCGCGAGCGCGACGGGCTGGACTGGTCCTCGCCCCGGCTGCACGCCATCGACCTGCAGTACGCCGACATCCGGCCGGGCAAGGGGCTGTTCCACCGGCTCGTCCAGCGTGGCTCGATGCGCACCCTGATCGACCCGGACGATGCGGTCCGGGCCATGAACTCCCCGCCCACCGACACCCGGGCCTACTTCCGCGGCGAGTGCCTGCGCCGGTACCCCGACGCGGTGGCGGCGGCGTCCTGGGACTCGGTGATCTTCGACGTCGGGCAGCAGTCGCTGGTCCGGGTGCCGACCCTGGAGCCGCTGCGGGGCTCCAAGGCGCACGTGCAGGAATTGCTGGACCGGTGCCCCACCGCGCAGTCACTGGTGCAGGAATTGGTCGGCCGCTGACTTCGGTCCTGCCGGGCATTACCAGCCAATTGCCGGTCCGCACGGCGACGGGGCTGCTCGAACTACTAGTGTTCCAGGGGTACTCGCCGCCGGGCGGGTCTGCGGAGGTAATCATGGCCAGTCACGAAGGCGGACAGTCCCGTCCCGCCAAGCAGCGCGCGGATGTCGACGAGGTAGCCGAGGACACCAGCACCGATGTCGCCGAGCGCCACGAGAAACTCAGCGACGACGTCGACGCGATCCTGGACGACATCGACGAGGTGCTCGAGACCAACCCTGAGGACTTCGTCCGGAGTTTCGTCCAAAAGGGCGGCCAGTGAGCGGTCACGGCGACAAGGCTCATGGACTACTGCGGT
>NZ_DASVSG010000027.1:0-13318 GCF_036388195.1 Jatrophihabitans sp.
ATCGGGTGGGGCCGGCCCAACCAGGCCGGCCCTCCCCGAGGGCAAGGAAGTTGACCATGCTCGGCCTCCTCCGCGGATCGGCGGCAGCACGCCCGTCCGTCGCCAACGAGCGCCGATAGCCAACCAGCGGATGGCGGCGGCGGTGCGGGGCGCATTCATAGTCGCGATCGAATACCGGGGCGCCGACCTCGATCAGCGCGGCGGCGCGTCCCGGGTCGGCGTCCTCGAACACGCCTACGACGTGGAGACGGCGGCGCTGGCGGCTCACCATGACCAGCCGCCGCGAGTCGGCTTTCCCAGGCCGAGCCGTGGTTGGGGCTCGGCATCGCTGTACCCGCGCTGTGCCGAGTGCCAGGCAGCGGTGGACGAGCTGGTGGTCGCCTATGTCAGGAACAACCTGCGCCAACACCGTCCATTAGGGGCAGACCAGTATTGATCACTCCCGCGGGGTGAAGTGGCAGGAGCCAGCCAAGTCCGATAGACATGAAGGGCGCGCTCCGGGCCTTGAACAAGCAGGGACAACGCTAAGCAGCCAGCGTCTCGGGGTGTGGCCAAGCTGCTACTCGGGACGCTGAAGCTCAGTCGCGGCTCAGCCCCAGCCTCCAGCCGCCCAGCCCGGCTTCAGCGCCGCCGGCGGGAGGGCCTACGACGGCCTAGCGCGGTCAGCGCCACCAGCAGGCCACCGGCGCCGGCGGCCAGCACGCCGTGATGTTGCGAGGCCCACAGTTGCGGATCCCGGTCCTTGGCGGTGTCGTCGAAGTCTCCATGCGCACCGAAATCATGGCCGCCCGAACCGTCCGCGGGCTGCCACAGGTTGACCGGCGCATCGGCGTCCTGGCTGCGGTCGGTCTGCTGGGACTTGTACCCGGTTCGCGCGAGGTAGCGGTCGAGCAGGCCCGGCGCCACGGCGTTCGCGGCCAGCGTGCCCATGGTGGACGACCCGACCCAGTACTCCCGCCGCTTCGGATGGTCGGCGGCGTACAGGATCGCCTGGGCGGCGAATTCCGGTTGGTAGATCGGTGGCACCGGCTGGGCATGGCGCGGCAGCCGCGACAGCACCCAGTCGAACTGCGGAGTGTTGACCGCGGGCATCTGCACCATGGTCACGTGCACGTTGCTCTTGTCGTGCAGCAGCTCACAGCGCAGCGCCTCGTGGAATCCCTGGATCGCGTGCTTGGCGCCGCAGTAGGCAGACTGCAGGGGAATCCCCCGGTAGGCCAAGGCAGAGCCCACCTGAACGATGGCGCCGCGGTCGCGCGGCTTCATGTACCGCAGGGCGGCCATGGTGGCGTAGACGTAGCCGAGGTAGCTGACCTCGGTGACCCGGCGGAACTCGGCCGGCTTGATCTCGTCGAACGGCGCGAAGACCGAGGTGAACGCGCAGTTGACCCAGACGTCGATCGGGCCCGCCTCGTGCTCGATCCGGGCGGCGGCGGCGAAGACCTGCTCCTCGTCGGCGACATCGGTGGGCACGACCAGCGCCCGCCCGCCGGCCCGCTCGACCTGGGCCGCCGCGGCCGCCAACCCCTTCTCGCCGCGGGCAAGCAAGGCCACCGTGGCGCCTCGGGCCGCGAACGCCACCGCGGTCGCTCGGCCGATGCCGCCGCTGGCTCCGGTGACGACTACGGTCTGGGCTTGCTGTGCTGGCTGCGGCTGAGTCACCCGACCGAGTCTGCCCGGACCAGAAGGCGCTCGCAAATGGCGCCCATCGCCCACGGCACTGCGGCGCCTGCGGCGTCCCGGCCGGGAAGTGCTCACTGGCCGAGCAGCCTGCGCAGCGTGTCCGCGTTGCGAACGGCGTGGCCTGCTCCGTCATTGTTGAAGTACACGTACACGTCCCGGCCCTCCGCCTCCCATTCCCGGATGCGCTGTTGCCACCAGCCGAGATCGGCGTCTGAGTAGGAGCCGCCGTACAGATGCTGGTGATCCGGCCCGTGCATCCGGACGTAGACGAAGTCGGTGGTGGCCCGCAGCACGCACGGCAGGTTGGCGCCGCTCATCACGCAGTACGCCGCGCGATGGCGTTGCAACAGCGCGAACACCGCCTCGTCATGCCAGCTGGGATGGCGGAACTCCACGGCGACCCGCAGCCAGCTCGGCAGCTGTGCCAGGAAGTACTCCAGCCGGGCATCGTCGCGGACATGCCCCGGAGCCAGCTGCACCAGCAGCACGCCGCGCCGCGCGCCGAGCTCATGCCAGCAGGACGCGATCCGGGCCACCCAGGCTTCCGGGGCGTACAACCGCTTCGCGTGGGTCAGGCCACGGGACGCCTTGACCGACAGCTGAAAGCCCTCAGGCAGCCGCGACTGCCAGCCGGCGAAGGTGCGGTTGGCCGGCCAGCGGTAGAAGCTGGCGTTGAGCTCGGCGGTGGCGAACCGGCGGGTGTAGAGGTTCAGCCGGGCGGCCGGCGGGGTGCCGGGTGGGTACAGCACGCCGTCCCAGTGCGGATAGCTCCAACCGGAGGTGCCGACATGCACGGCCACCACGCGCTCCCGGATCTCGAAGGTTTCGTCAGCGCAATCTTGCGCCTCGCCCGGCATGCGCGCTCACGCGGGTCTCAGCGCCGGGCAGCGGCCGGCCACCTGTAAAGTGGAGCCGATGAATCCCGAGCCGCAGTCGCCGTCCGGCGCGGGAACCGTCGCGCCAGAACACCCGATTCCGCTGGACCACACCCTCTTCAGCTGCTCGGCGCTGCGGGTGGACGCCTCATCCGGTGAGGTATTCCTGGACTACCTGCTCTCCGGCGGCAGCGGCGCCCCGATCGCCCTCACCGAGCGGGTGCTGTTCCCGGCGCCGCCGGAGGAGCCGACCGGGCCGCGGCGCGAAGCCTTCTCCGCGGTGCTCCGCCTGCTCCATGCGGTTGCCGGCGTGAGCTACTTCAAGACCGCGGCGCCGCCGGCCATCGACCTCGGAGCGGCCCGCTTCACCGCCGCGGAGCTGGAGTACGTCCGCGGCGTGTACCTGCACGGGATGCGCGAATTCGCCTACCAGAACGACCTGCCGTCGGTGCTGCACACCCGGTTCGTGTCCGGCGGCGCGGAGCCCGTGGTGGCATCCGACGCGCCGGCGGGCCATGCCTCGTGGCACTCCCCCGACGCCCGGCCGCTGGTTCCGTGCGGTGGCGGCAAGGACTCCATCGTCAGCACCGAGGCGATGATCCGGTCCGGCCGGAACCCGGTTGCCTTTGCGGTCAACCCCAATTCCATCATCGACAGCGTCGTCGGCACGTCCGGCCTGCAGTTGCTGACGGTGACCCGCAAGCTGGACCCGCGGCTGTTCCAGCTGAACCGCCTGGGCGTATACAACGGGCATGTCCCGGTGACGGCGGTCAATTCGCTGATCGCCGTCGCGTGCGCCATCCTGCACGGCCTCGGCCCGGTGGTGATGTCCAACGAATCGTCGGCGTCCTCGCCCAACCTGCAGTGGCGCGGCGAGCCGGTCAACCACCAGTGGTCCAAGAGCGCCGCTGCCGAGCAGGCCCTGCAAGCTGCCCTGCAGAGCAGGCTGGGCGGAACGGGGCTGTACTTCTCGTTGCTGCGCCACCTCAACGAGATGCAGATCGCCCAGCTGTACTGCCGCACCACGGCCTACGACGACGTGCTGACCAGCTGCAACAACGCCTACACGATCGACCGGGCGCCGACCCAGCGCTGGTGCGGCAACTGCCCCAAGTGCCGTTTCGTGTTCCTGGCGCTGGCGCCCTTCGCCGGCGTCGAGCGCCTGGTGCGGATCTTCGGCGCCAACCTTCTCGACGACGAGGCTCAACTGCCCGGCTATCGTGCGCTGCTGGGGATCGGAGCATTCAAGCCGTTCGAGTGCGTCGGCGAGATCGAAGAGTCCCAGGCCGCGGTGGTCCGGCTCGCCGAGCTTGCGCCGTGGCGCGACGCCCCGGTGGTTCACAGACTGCTCCCCGACATCACCTCGCAGCTTCCGTCCTGGTCGGACGTGATGACCCGGCGTGGCCCGAGCTATGCGCCCGATGCCTTCGTGCAGTCGCTGGACGCCCTGGCCGGCGCGCCGGCCAGTCCCTGACTTATCAAGGTGATCGGGGTCCGGCAGCGGCTCGCTGACGACGGAGCAGGCTAGGGCGCGGTTCGGGCGATGGCTTCGGCGAACACTCGAGAGCGGTGCTCGAAGTTGTCGAACCTGCCGTAGCTCGGCGCCGCCGGCGACAGCAGCACCACACCACCGGCCGGGGTATGCCGGCGTGCCAGCTCCACCGCCGCATCGAGGTCCTCGGCGCTCAACCTCTGCAGGGTCCGGACCCCTTCCAGCGCCTGCAGGATCCGCGGACCGCTGTCCGGAATGGCGATGACGGTGGCCTCGATCCCGGCCGTGAGCAGGAACTCGCGCAGCGGGGCGTAGTCCACCCCTCGATCCTGACCGCCCAGGATCACGGTCAGCGGCCGATGGGCATAGGCCTCGATGGCATGGATGGCCGACTCGGGAATCGTGGAGATGGAGTCGTCGACGAAGGTGATCCCGGACGGGTCCTCGATCGGGGTGAGCCGGTGCTGCAGCGGAGCGAAGCTGGTCAAGCCCTCGATCAGCGCATCCCGCCGCGCCAGGCAGTCCACTCCGGCCGCCTGCAACGCCCCGAGCGCGACGCACAGGTTGCTCTCGTTGTGCCTGCCGACCAAGGGCAATGCCGCACGGGGAAACAGCGGTTGCGCGCCGAGTTGGAACCACGGCTGATCATCCGGTCCCGCAGCCACGTGAAAGCTGTCGTCGCCGCCCACCGGCCGCAGCGGCAGCCTGGGGCCGAAGGTGCGCAACTCCGTGACCAGCCGGGGGTCGCGGGCGTTGAAGACCACCTGCTCCGGAGCGTGCGCGACGAGATTGAGCTTGTCCCGGTAGTACTCCCGCTCCCCGCCGCTCCAGTCCAGGTGCTCCGGGTACAGCGAGGTGAGCACCGCCGTCCGCGGCGAGTCGTCCAAGTCGGCGCACTGGTACATCGACAGCTCCAGCACGTACAGCTCGCTCTCGGGTAGCGCCAGCGCGGCTGTTCCGATGTTGCCGCCGAGCACATTGGGACGGCCCACCGCGGCCAGCAGGTGATGGATCAGCGTCGCGGTGGTGCTCTTGCCCTTGCTGCCGGTCACGCCGATGGCGCGCGAGGCGTTGTCGGCCATCCACAGCGCGGTGCCTCCGGTGATCCGCACGCCGTGGGAGCGAGCCTCGATCAGCCACGGGTGCGTCTGGGCGACGCCCGGCGAGCGCACCAGCACCTCCGCCCGCAGGATCGCGGCGTGCGCCTCCGCGCCGGTGTACAGCGGAATCGATCCGGCTGCCTCTGCCCACCCGGCGCTGGTGGCCAGGAAGGTCTGCTGGTCCTGCACCGCGACCAGCTCGGCCGGTCCGGCCGGCGCGATGGCCTTGACGGCTGCGGTTGCCTCCCGGCCGGTCCCCCACACGACGACCCGGCGGCCACCCAACTCTGTCAGCTTCACCCGGCTCCCGTCCCGATCGGCTCAGCCGTACTCTAGTGCAGCTTCGGGGAGCTCCCCGAAGCCCGCCGTGGCTCCTTGGCAGCGGGGCGGAACCGTCGCAGCCGCAGGCTGTTGGAGACGACGAACACCGAGCTGGCCGCCATCGCGGCGCCTGCGATCAGCGGGTTGAGCAAGCCGAGCGCGGCCAGGGGCAGCGCCGCGATGTTGTAGGCGAACGCCCAGAACAGGTTGGTCCTGATGGTGCGCAGCGTCGCCCGGGACAGCCGGATCGCGTCCACCGCCGCCTGCAGGTCACCACGGACCAGGGTCAGGTCCGACGCCTGGATGGCGACGTCGACGCCGGTGCCCATCGCCAGGCCCAGATCTGCCGCCGCCAGCGCCGCCGCGTCGTTGATCCCATCGCCGACCATCGCCACGATCTTGCCCTGCTGCTGCAGGTTGCGCACCACGCCGACCTTGTCGGCCGGCATCACTTCCGCGATCACCTCATCGATGCCTACCTCCGCGGCCACGGCCTCGGCGGCCCGGCGGTTGTCACCGGTCAGAAGCACCGGCCGCAGTCCCAGCCCGGCCAGCTCGCGCACCGCGGCGGCGGAGCTGGCCTTGACGGTGTCGGCGACGGCGACCACGGCTCGCAGCCGGCCGTCCCAGCCCACCCAGACCGCGGTCTGGCCGTTCGAGTGGGCCTGTTCGGCCGCCGCGGCCAGCTCCTCGGGCACGGCCATCGCCCACTCCTCGGCCAGCCATCGTTGCCGGCCGAGCACGACGGCGCGGCCGTCGACCACCCCCGACACCCCCAGCCCCGCATGGCTGCGGAAGTCCGACACGTCCTCCAGCGGCGCGCCGGCCTGCTCGCGGGCGTGCGCGGCGATCGCGGCCGAGACCGGGTGCTCAGAGGCCGCCGCCAGGGCGCCGGCCAGCCGCAGCGACTGCTCGGCCTCGACGCCGCGATCGAGGACGACACCGGCGACGCTCATCCGGCCGGTGGTGACGGTGCCCGTCTTGTCGAGCACGATGGTGTCGATCCGCCGGGTCGACTCCAGCACCTGAGGGCCCTTGAGCAGGATGCCCAGTTGCGCGCCGCGGCCGGTCCCGACCAGCAGGGCGGTAGGCGTCGCCAGGCCGAGCGCGCACGGGCAGGCGATGATGAGCACCGCGACGGCTGCGGAGAACGCGTCGGCGGCGGTGCTGCCGGAGACCAGCCAGGCCAGCAAGGTCAGCAGCGACAGGGCGATCACGATCGGCACGAAGATCGCCGACACCCGGTCGGCCAGCCGCTGGACCTCGGCCTTTCCGCTCTGCGCTTCGGTGACCAGGCGGCCGATCTGCGCCAGCTGGGTGTCGGAGCCGATCCGGCTGGCGCGGACGACCAACCGGCCACCGGAGTTGATGGTCGCGCCGGTCACCCGGTCACCGGCGCCGACCTCGACCGGCACCGATTCCCCTGTCAGCATCGAGGCATCCACCGCTGAGCTGCCTTCGACGACGATGCCGTCGGTGGCGATCTTCTCACCGGGCCGCACCACGAACAGGTCTCCGACCGCGAGCCGCTCGATCGGTATGCGCTCTTCCACTCCGGTGTCAGCCCGCAGCACCGCGACGTCCTTGGCGCCCAGATTCAGCAGCGACCGCAGCGCGGCGCCGGACTGTCGCTTGGCGCGCGCCTCGAAGTACCGCCCGGCCAGCAGGAACACCGTGACCACCGAGGCGACCTCGAGATAGATCTGATCCGCGCCGTCGCCGCGAGCCGGCAGCAGCGTGAAATCCATCCGCATGCCCGCCCGGCCGGCCCCGCCGAGGAACAGCGCCCAGACCGACCAGCCGAACGCGGCGGCGACGCCGAGCGAGATGAGGGTGTCCATGGTCGCCGCCCCGCGCCGGGCGTGGGCCAGCGCGGCGCGGTGGAACGGCCAGGCGCCCCAGACGGCGACCGGCGCGGCCAGGGTCAGCGATGCCCACTGCCAATACCGGAATTGCAGGAACGGGATCATGGCCAGCGCGAGCACCGGAAGGGCCAGCGCCGCCGAGACCAGCAGCCGCTGCCGAAGCGGGCCGCTCTCCCCCTTCGGATCCGCCTCGGCGTCGGACGGCTCCGCGGATCTCGGCAGGGTCGCGGTGTAGCCGGTCGCTTCGACCGTGGCGATCAGGTCGGCCTCGGTCAGGCTGTCGGGAAAGCGGACCTGCGCGGTCTCGGTGGCGTAGTTGACGCTCGCCGTGACACCGGGCAGCTTGTTCAGCTTCTTCTCCACCCGTGCGGCACAGGATGCGCACGTCATTCCGCCGACGTTCAGTTCGACGGCGCGGCTGGTAGCGGCCGAGGACGGTGCGGTACGCACGCGAGCCTGCTCCTTACTGGGTGACGGTGAAGGGTGCTGAGGGATCAGGCGTCGACGAGACGGTATTCGCCGGCCTCGTCCAGCGCGGTGCTGACCTGCTCCGGCTGCAGGGGTTGGGCGCTGGTCACGGTGACCGTCGAGACGCCTGTCGAGTCGAGGTCGACGGTGACATCGCTGACCCCGTCCAGGGTCTTGAGCTGGCTCGTGACGGCCTGAACGCAGTGGCCGCAGGTCATGCCGGCCACCTGGTAGGTCGAGTGGGTCATCATGCTCTCCTCAGAACGTGCTCTGCCGGCAATGGATGGGCCGGCACTGGTCGATGGGGCCCGGAACTTCACAGAACTTCGATCGGCGTCAGGAACGCACCAGCCTGGCGATGGCGGCCGAGGCCTCCTTGACCTTGTCCTCGGCATCCTGGCCACCGGCCTGGATCGCTCCGGCGACGCAGTGGCCCAGGTGCTCCTCCAGCAGCGACAGCGCCACGGCTTCCAGCGCCTTGGTGGCAGCGGAGACCTGGGTGAGCACGTCGATGCAGTAGGTGTCGGCTTCCACCATCCGTTGCAGGCCGCGGACCTGCCCCTCGATCCGGCGCAGTCGCTTGAGGTGCGCTTCCTTGGTGGCTGAATACCCCGGTTGGGACTGGTCTTGCGCAGGCGGTGGCAGGGACATGGGTTTCCTTCCGACTCCGCGAGGTGGATGCCACCAGGGTACCCCATACCGGTATGTGGTTTCCAGCCGGATCCAGACGCGCTCTGCGCGGGAGCGCGACATGCCTCTGGTGGCACACCGGAAGAGAGCACGGATGAGGATGCCCAGAGGGTGGCCCGTTCCGAGAATAGTACTAGATCTCAACGCTATCTAGCGGCTCTCTCCCGACCGCCACGTCCTGATGGCAGCGATCTCACCACGCAATGCAGGCTTCAACCCTCGCAAGGGAGAGCCTCGGCCGAAGTCTAGGAGGACTGCGATGGGCCACATGAATCATTCGGTGTCGGGATGGGACACCATAGGGGCGATCCTGCTGCTGGGATGGGCGGTTGCCATGTGGGGCGCGGTGGCGGTGCTCGCCATCGCCAACCGCAGGAAGGTGCGGCCCTGGGTGTTCCAGGGCGCCGCGGGGGTGATCGGGATCGGCCTGGTGGGCCAGATAGGCCACGTCCAAGAACACATCGCGCAGGCCGCGTACTGGATCGACCACTCCAACGCCAAGCCCTGGATGACGCCGTGGGGAACGAGCCTGGCGAAGGGGTACGGCCAGATCGACACCTCGAAGCCTTCGCTGGGCATGGAGATCCTGCACCTGACCGGTAACTTCATCTTCCTGGCCGGGCTCGCCGGCGTCGTGTTGATCACCGCACGCACACGGCAGACCCGCGCCCGCAAGTGGGGCAAGATGGGCGTCTGGATGCAGGGCATCCACGGCTTGGAGCATGTGGTGTTGACCCTGTCCGTCTGGCTGGGCGCCAACCGGGCGATCGGGTTGTCGACCTGGTTCGGCGCGCTGCCGAACGGCCCCGGCCTGTGGACCTACCGCATCTGGTGGCACACCGTGGCGAACTTGATCGGCTCCTTCATCTTCGCCATGGCGGTCTACCACCTGTGGCAGGAGCGGGCGACGGTCCGGGCCGCCTACCAGCTGGCGCGCGCAGAGGCCGTCGACTCCCCCAAGGAGCCGGTCCGGGTTCCGGTGACGCTGCCGGTGGCCGATCCGGCGGGTGTGGTGTAGCAGGCAGACAACGAGCAGGGCCCGCAGCGCCCTGGCCTGAACCCGTTCGGCGTGGCCGCATACAGATGCGGCCACGCCGAACGTTTTCTGTGTCCTGGTGCGGAATTCTCCGCGGTGCTGCCAGTTACCGGTTTCCGCGGCCGAGTCGGCTCGGCAATCGGCGCAGGAATGGAAAGCGGGCGCCTCGCTGTGCCTTCCATCCGGCGAGATTCTCAGCGCCACGGATACGGCGCCCGGACGACACCCCCTGCCCGGCGTTGGCCATGCCGGCCGAGTGCTGGTTGGTCACATGCGGCGGAAACGACTCCATGCTCATCTCAGGGTCTCCCGTCGAAATGCTGCCCGGGCAGGGCGCCAAACAGTCATCGCAAGCGTGTAGGCAGGGTCGATATCGAGATCAGCCGATGCTATTCGGACCTTCTGTTCCCGCCCCGGCGTGCATGACTTGTTCCAGCCGATACGCGCAGCCGCTTGACCCGAGAGCTCAGGATCCGACCTGCGCGGGCTGGCAGAGTTCGGCCGCCACCACCCAGTCCTGCTCCAGGGCGGCATCGCGCTGCTCGGTGAGCCCGTCGAGCAGGGCGCCGTCGATGCCGCCGATCTCGGCGACCCGGTCGCGCACGATCCGGGCCGCGACCAGGGCCGACTTGGTCCCCCGCGCGGTCACCGGGTCCAGGTGGTAGCCGGCGTCGCCGACCAGGCACCAGCCCGGCCCGCTCATCGGTCGGCGCTGCATCCGCAGCTTGCCGGCGCCGCCCAGCTTGCTGATCTGCCGCCCGGCCGCGACCGCCGGGCCGATGTACGGGTCCTCGGCGATGATCCGGGTGAACTGCCGCGCCGGGTGCCCGCCCGACTCGTCGATCAGGCGCTGATGCATGTCGGTCGAGACGCACCACTGGCCGGGGCCGCAGGGTGTGGAGATGGCAAGGCTGCCCGGCTGCGAGGAGAAGTAGCCGCGGTCCGAGCGCAGCGGCAGGTCGGCGAAGTAGGCCAGCAGCGCCACCCACGGCGAGGGCACCACCTGGTACGGCTCGGCGCCGAGCCGGTCGGCGTTGCGCGACAACCGCCCGTCGGCCAGCACCAGCAGGTCACAGCTCACCGCATGGTCGGCGCCGTCGTGCCGGACGGTCGCACCGCGCACCCGGCCGCCCTCGCTGGCGATGTCGGTCACCCGGGCCGGCCGCAGCACGGTGACATTGCTCCGGCTCCCGGCGGCCCGCAGCAGCGCCGGGTCGAGCACCTCGCGGGGCACCGTCATCCGGTAGGAGTACTCGTCCTGCTGGGGGTAGTCATGCTGGACGAGGTCGTCGTCCACCCGCAGGGTGTGCCCGTAGGTGCGGGGCGCGCCGCAGGCCAGCACCACATCGAGCAGGCCGAGATCGGCCCACAGCAGGTTGCCCTCGCGATCCCAGGTGGACTGCTGCGGCCAGAACGAGGTGGCCTGCGAGGCGTCGACCACCAGGACGTTCTCGGCGTACGGGGCCAGCGCCCACGCGGTGGTGGCCCCGGCGATCCGGCCACCGGCGACCACGACGCTCCAGTGGCCGGCGATCACACCGGTGCTGGCGTAGGCATGCCCAACTCGACGGGTGCAGGCTCCGGCGGCTGCTCGTGCCAGTTCATCGAGATGAAGACGTTGGCGATGTCCTCGCGGGCGAACCGGATCCCGGCGTCGTCGGTGATCAGCCGGCCGTACTGGCACAGCTGGCCCAGGTAGTCCTTGACGACCTGGTATTCCAGGGCGGTCCACAGCGACGTCCCGGTCCGCTCCTGGAACACCTCGGCGTCGACACCCTGCGGGGTGGTCAGCGCGAATCCGATCAGGCTGCCGGCCTGGGCCTCCTCCGACAGCGACAGGTCGTAGTCGAACGTGGTCGGGTTGGCGATGTAGTTGTGCAGCTTGCCGGCGCTGAAGCCCTTCATCCGGCCGTCGATCACCGAGAACGCGCCGGAGCCGAAGCCGATCCAGTCCAGCTTCATCTGGTAGTAGGCCAGGTCGGCCTGGCAGATCGGGTCGCCGAAGTAGGCGAAGGTGTACTCCGGGAAGCCGGCCTCGGTGAGGATGTCACTGGCCAGCCGGTAGGCCTCGAGCTGGTTGGCCAGGTCGGTCTTGGCGTTGGCGCGGTCCAGCCGCCGGCGCAGCACGGTGCCCTCGCTGGCGCGGTAGGCATAGATCGAGTAGTGGTTCACCGGCAGCGCCGCGGCATGCCGCATCATCTGCTCGACCTCAGCCAGGTCCTGGTCCGGAAAGCCCACGATCAGGTCGATGTTGATGTTGTCGAAACCGGCCTCGCGGGCCAGCTGGATGCTGGTCTCGGCCATGTCCGCCGAGTGGGCGCGCCCGATCATCCGCAGCCGGTCGTCATTGAAGGACTGCACGCCGATGCTGATCCGGTTGAAACCGAGGCTGCGCAGCAGGATCAGCTTCTCCAGGGTGAGCGACTCCGGGCTGCTCTCGATGGTCGCCTCGACGATGCCGCTCATGTCGAAGGAGCCCGCCATCGCGCCGTGGAGCGCCTGGATCTCCTCGCAGCTCAGGATGCTCGCGGTGCCGCCGCCCCAGTACATCAGCTCGGGCTGGTACCGCTGGTTGAGCGCCGGCGCCTGCTCGGCGATCTGGATCTTCAGCGCGTCCAGGTGGCCCCGGCGGCCCTCGGACTCCGGGCCGAGCCGCAGGTCACCGATCGGGACCTTGACCACCCAGTCGCAGAAGTGGCACTTGGAGTTGCAGAACGGGGTGTTGACGTAAAGCAGCAGGGGACGCTTTGCGACTGGTGCTGCAGACATGCAGGCTCCTCTGTGACTGAATTGAGCAAGTTCTGCACGCAGTCCCTTGCTGATCGACGGCAGTTTATATGCAAGTTATAGGCAAGCAAGCGCCTCTGAGCGAGGGCCTTACTTTCGGAATGGGCGCGCGCAGCAGCAAACGCGCATCTCGGACGAATGCGCGGCACACCGATGGACGCCATTCCTGGCGCGTACTGCGGGGGCAGTCATTGCGCAGCCGGGCCCGATGCGGGGGCCGACTCCGCCGCCTGCTGGCGCAGGTACTCCACGCAGCCGGGCAGGCCGCGGGAGGTGATGAGGCCGTTGACGTTGTAGCAGTTCAGGGCGCCGCCGAACTGCCGCAGCAGCCGGCCGATGGGCGTGTCGTACTTCTTCGCCATGTAGCGGTAGTTCGCGCGCGCCTGGGCGTGCAGTTCGGCGGTGTCCTTGGCGTGCGGGTAGTGGATGGAGCTGGCGGCCCGGTCGAGCACGAACCGGACGCCGTCCAGGTGCAGCCGGTACCCCAGGTCGATGTCCTCACCGCCCCAGCTGCGGAACTGCTCGTCGAACCCGCCGACCGACCTCAGCCGCTCGGTCGGCGCAGAGGCGTTGCAGGTCCAGTAGAACACCCAGGGCGCGGGCAGCCCGTCCAGGTCATCGCCCTGCGAGGCGTAGAACGGCTCCCGGGTATCGGCCCACCGCCCGATGTCGCGGATCAGCGCGATGCTGGCATCCGGATCGTCGAAGGCCAGGGTGCGCATCATCTCTTCGGCCTCGGCGACCTTGCAGTCGAAGCCGTAGACGTAGCCGATGACCGCGACCGGGCCGTCGGCCCGCTCATGGCTGGCCAGGTGCGCGCGCAGGCACCCGGAATGCAGCAGCACCCCCGAATCCACCATCACACACACCCCGCCGCGGGCATGGGTGATGCCGACATTGCGCGCCTGAGCCACCCGCCACCCCTCATCGGGCTGGAAGAAGTACCGCAAGGCCAGCCGGTCGCGGTAGCTCCCAGCCAGCTCAGCGGTGTGGTCACTGGA
>NZ_DASVSG010000028.1:0-1781 GCF_036388195.1 Jatrophihabitans sp.
CCAGCATTTCGGCCAGACGGTCGGGATCCGCACCGGTCTCCTCGGTGGTCCACGACTGGGGACGCCGCCGCTGGTGCGCCTCGATGCGCGCCAACCATTCCGGGTCGTCCTCGCCGCCGACCGCGGTCGCGACGTACCGCACCGACGCGGCGTCGGCCACCAGGGACTCGGCGAACGCGGACTTGCCGGACCTGATCCCGCCGAGCACCAGAACCGTGTTCCACCCGTCATCGGACATGTCCCGTACCTTAAGGCCGTCGGATGTGCTCCCGCTTGCCACCCGGCACGTCCCGGTGTCGAGTCGGCGAGCACCTGGCCGACGGCCACGCCGTAGGCTGGAGAGGTCCGCGAGGACGATGACGAAGGGGAGTTGGCATGCCGTGGAGTTGGCGGTACGAGGGCGTCGACGGGCAGCCGGTGGTCGGCCCGAGCGAGGCGTTCAGTAGCCAGGCGGACGCCGAATCCTGGATCGGCCAGGCATGGCGCGAGCTGGCAGCCGCCGGGGTCACCTCGGTCAGCCTGGTCGAGGACGACCGGGTCGACTACCGGATGAGTCTGCTGCCGGCCGAGTGAGCGACCGCAGGCTTTCCGTCGGCGTACCCCGCAATGCCTTTGTTCCCAGCCCGGTCTTCGTGGGCGTGCTGGCGCTCGTGGTGGTCAGCGGCTACCTGACCTGGAACGGCATCGGCAACGTACGCGTCGACGTGTTCCTGATGGTGATCTCGATCTGGATCCTGTCGCTCTGCCTGCACGAGTACGCGCACGCGGTGGTGGCGTTCTTCTCCGGCGACCTGGGGGTGGCCGACCGCGGCTATCTGCGGCTCAATCCGCTGAAGTACACGCACCCCCTGCTGTCCGTCGGGTTGCCGGTGATCGCGGTGATCCTCGGTGGTATCGGCCTGCCCGGTGGCGCCGTCTGGGTCGACCACCAGCACATTCCCGGCCGGCTGCGGCACTCGCTGATCAGCGCGGCCGGCCCGGCCACAAACGTGGTGTTCGCGCTGCTGCTGGCGGCACCGTTCGTGGTGGGCGTCGCCGACGTGCAGCTCGCCGACAACGGGCTGGGGCAGGCCATCTTCATGGGCGAGACCGGCAGCGTCGAGCACCTGGAGTTCTGGGCCGCGCTGGCGCTGTCCGCCTTCCTGCAGGTCACCGCCAGCGTGCTGAATTTCCTGCCGGTGCCCGGCCTGGACGGCGGCAACCTGATCCACCCGTGGCTGTCGCCGCAGTGGCAGCGCGGCTACAACCTGATGGCCCCGTACGGCTTCATCCTGCTCTTCGCCCTGCTCTGGCAGCCCAGGATCAACGGGTGGTTCTTCGCGGCCGTCTACTGGGTCGCCGAGGTCATCGGGGTGCCGCGCATCCTGTCCCAGGTCGGTTTCGAGCTGATGCGGTTCTGGAGCTGACCCGAAAACCGGTGGAGCGGCGCCGCTACCGGGGGCCTGTCCGAGCGGATCCGCCCGGACAGGCCCGAGCCACACGGGCGCTGGGCGGGGCTCACGGTCTTGGCCGGGTCGCGCTCGGCGATCGGGTCGATCACCTGGTCGATGGCCTTCAGCAGGTCCGCGTCCAGCTTCACGCCGGACGCCTTCGCGTTGTCGTGCACCTGCTCCGGCCGGGAGGCGCCGACGATGGCGGCGGACACGTTCGGATTCTGCAGCACCCACGCGACGGCCAGCTGAGCCATGGAGAGCCCGGCCTGGTCGGCGAGCGGCTTCAACCCCTGGACGGCGGTGAGCACCTCGTCGGTCATCAGGCGGGAGATGAACTGCGCACCCGAC
>NZ_DASVSG010000029.1:0-26654 GCF_036388195.1 Jatrophihabitans sp.
CGGCTGCGCCCGATCGAGGACGGAGCCCGGTTCCACTGGGTGCTGGCGGTGTCGCACGGCGGCCTGTCGACGGCGGCCGTCTACGCCGAGCTGGACCGCCAGCGCGGCCCGGAGCTGGCCCGGACGGCTCCGGACCCCGCAGCGGCGATAGCGTCCGGCGGGCTGGTCGAGGCGGTCGCCAGCGGAGACCCCGATCGGCTGGCGAGCCGGCTGGCCAACGACCTGCAACCAGCGGCGATCACCCTGGCTCCCTACCTGGCCGGCACCCTGGCGGCCGGCCGCGACTGCGGCGCGTTGGCCGGCATCGTCTCCGGCTCCGGCCCGACCTGCGCGTTCCTGGCGCGCGATGCCGAGCACGCCGTCGAGCTGGCCCGGGCGCTGACTGCCAGCGGCGCCTGCCGGCACGCCTACCCGGTGGCCGGGGGCGCCGCCCGGGCGACGGTGCTGGCCTGATGGCGGGCGCCTGATGGCGGGCAGGGCCACCGCGGTCAACCTGGTGAACCTGGAGAACGTCTCCAAGAGCTACGGCACCACCACGGTGCTGCAGTCGGTGTCGCTCGGGGTCGGTGACCGGGACCGGATCGGGGTGGTCGGGCGCAACGGCGGCGGCAAATCCACCCTGCTGCGGATGATCACCGGCGCCGAGCCGCCGGACTCCGGCCGGGCCACCGTCACCGGCGGCCTGCGGATCGCCACCGTCGACCAGGCCGGCCACCTCACCGCCGGTGCTACCGTCCGCGATCTGGTCGTGGGCGATACGGCTGAGCATGTCTGGGCCGGCGACACGGGAGTACGCGAGGTGCTGACCGGCCTGGGGCTGGGGGCGTCCGGGCTGGCCTTGGGTCTGGACACCGAAGTGGACCGGTTGTCCGGCGGTGAGCGGCGACGGGTGTCGCTGGCCGCGGCGCTGGTCACCGACGCCGACCTGCTGGTGCTGGACGAGCCCACCAACCACCTCGACATCGAGGGGGTCACCTGGCTGGCGGAGTACCTCAACCGCTGGCGTGGCGCGCTGCTGGCCGTCACCCACGACCGGTGGTTCCTCGATGCGGTCTGTACCCGCACCTGGGAGGTCATCGACGGCTCGGTGCGCAGCTTCGACGGCGGGTACGCCGCCTACGTCCTGGCCCGGGCCGAGCGGGACCGGCAGGCCAGCGCCAGCGAAGCCAGGCGGCAGAACCTGCTTCGCAAGGAGCTGGCCTGGCTGCGCCGGGGGCCGCCGGCCCGCACCTCCAAGCCGAAGTTCCGGATCGAGGCCGCCGAGGCGCTGATCGCCGACGTCCCGCCGGCGCGCAGCAGCGTCGAGCTGCGGGCGCTGTCGGCCCGCAGGCTGGGCCGCACCGTCTACGACGTCGAGAACGTGACGCTCTCGGTCGGCAGCGGCGACACCGCCCGGACGCTGCTGTCCGGCGCGACCTGGCATGTCGGTCCCGGCGACCGGATCGGGATCATCGGCGTCAACGGCTCGGGCAAGACGCACCTGCTGCGGCTGCTGGCCGGCGAGCTGTCCCCCGACGCCGGCAAGGTGGTGATCGGCCAGACCGTCCGGGCCGGCCACCTGTCCCAGAACGTCACCGAGCTGCCGTCGCAGCTGCGGGTGATCGAGGCGGTGACCGAGGTGCGCGGCGTCGCGGTGCTCGGCGGCGTCGAGCAGTCGGCCAGCCAGCTGGCCGAGCGGTTCGGCTTCGCCAACGAGCGGCAGTGGACGCCGGTGAGCGACCTGTCCGGTGGCGAGCGACGGCGGCTGCAACTGCTGCGGCTGCTGCTCACCCAGCCGAACGTGCTGCTGCTGGACGAGCCGACCAACGACCTGGACACCGACACCCTGGCCGAGCTGGAGGACCTGCTGGATTCCTGGGCCGGCACCCTGGTGGTGGTGAGCCACGACCGGTACCTGATCGAGCGGGTCTGCGATTCGACGGTGGCGCTGCTGGGCGACGGCTCGATCGCGGCGCTGCCCGGCGGCATCGATGAGTACCTGCAACGCCGGGCGGCGGGTCTGCGGGCTGCCGAGCAGGACCGGCCGGTCCCGGACAGGCCCGCTCGCAAGGCCGACCCGCGAGCGGCCCGCAAGGAGCTGGCCAGGCTGGAGCGCGAGATCGCCAAGCTGGAGCGCCGGGAGGCAGAGCTGCACCGGGCGCTGGCCGAGCACGCCACCGACTATGCCCGGATCAGCGAGCTCGACACCGAGCTGCGGACGGTGCTGAGCGCCAAGGACGCGGCCGAGCACAGCTGGCTGGAGCTGTCGGAGGAGCTTTAGCGTCCCGCGGGCTTCAGGAGTCCAGCGACAGCTTCGGCTTGGCCTCCAGGCCACGCAGGCCGTTCCAGCCCAGGTTCACCAGGTGCGCGGCCACCTCCTCGCGCTTGGGCTTGCGCACCTCGAGCCACCACTGCCCGGTCAGGGCCACCATGCCCACCAGCATCTGGGCGTACATGCCGGCCAGCTTGGGATTGAGCTGCCGGGCGCTGAACTCGCGCACCAGGATGTACTCGACCTGGCTGGCGATGTCGTTGAGCAGCGAGGAGAAGGTTCCGGTGCTGGTGGCCACCGGGGAGTCCCGGACCAGGATCCGGAAGCCGTCGGTCTGCTCCTCGATGTAGGTCAGCAGGGCAAGCGCCGCCTGCTCGACCAGCGCACGCGGATTGGTGCCCGTCAGGGCCGAGGTGATCCGGTCCATCAGGTTGCGCATCTCCCGGTCCACCACGACCGCGTAGAGGCCCTCCTTGCCGCCGAAGTGTTCGTACACCACCGGCTTGCTCACTCCGGCGCGGCTGGCGATCTCTTCGATGGAGGCCGCTTCGAAGCCCTTCTCGGCGAACATCGCCCGGCCGACATCGAGCAGTTGCTCACGGCGTTCCTTGCCGGTCATCCGAACCCGGGGCCTGTTCTGGCTGTCGGTCACCGGGCCCATTGTTGCAGTCGCTACCTAACCGGGCCCATTTGTCACAGTCCCGGTTCGGGCGGCTGCGACGCCCTGTTGTGCGGGCTTGCCATCATGGGTGCATGACCGACTCGCCGACCACCGTCGCTCCCGGCGCCGCCGGGACCATCGCCGAGGACCCGTTACTGGCAGCAGCCCGCCGGGCCGACGCCGAGGACGAGCTGGCCTTCGTCCGCGACCGCTTCGAGCTTCCCGAGGGCACCGTCTACCTGGACGGCAACTCCCTCGGCCCGCTGCCGCGCGCGGTGCTGCCGGCCGTCGAGGACCTGGTGCGGCGGCAGTGGGGGCAGGACCTGATCACGTCCTGGAACGTCCATGACTGGTGGGGCCTGCCGCGCCGGGTAGGCGACCAGCTGGCCGGCCTGATGGGCGCGGCCGAGGGGCAGGTGATCTGCGGCGACTCCACCTCGGTGCAGCTCTTCCAGGCCCTGGTGGCTGCCTGCCGGCTGCGTCCGGGACGGTCGGTGCTGCTGACCGACGGGGCGAGCTTCCCCACCGACCAGTACCTGGCCGACTCGGTGGGCCGGCTGCTCGGCCTCCAGGTGGTCCGGCTGCACCCGTCCGAGCTGGCCCTGCACCTGGACGAGCGGGTGGCCGCGGTGTCGTTCTCGCTGGTGGACTACCGCACCGGGGAGCTCTTCGACGCCGCCGAGCTGACCCGGGCGGCGCACGAGGCCGGCGCGGTGATGGTCTGGGACCTGTGCCACGCGGTCGGCGCGCTGCCGGTCGCCCTGGACGAGATCGAGGCGGACCTGGCCGTCGGCTGCACCTACAAGTACCTCAACGGCGGGCCCGGCTCGCCCGCCTTTCTCTACCTCGCGCACCGGCACCAGCAGCAGGTCGAGCTGCCGCTGACCGGCTGGAACGGCCATCGCGAGCCGTTCGGGCTCAACGGCAGCTACGTTCCGGCCGACTCGATCGAGCGGGCCCGGATCGGCACCCCGACGCTGCTGTCGATGGCTGCCCTGCAGGCGGCGCTGTCCGCCTTCGACGGCGTGGACCTGGACCGGTTGCGGGCCAAGTCGCTGGCGCTGACCCAGCAGGTCATCGACTTCGCCGACCAGCGGCTGGCCGGCTTCGGTGTCGAGGTGGCCACGCCGCGACGGCCGGAGCTGCGCGGGTCGCAGGTCTCGCTGCGGATGCCCGATGCCTACCAGGTCTGCCAGGCGCTGATCGAGCGCGGCGTGATCGGCGATTTCCGGGCGCCGGACCTGCTCCGGCTGGGCTTTCCGCCGATGTACCTCAGCCATGCCGACGTGCATCGGGGGATGACCACGCTGGCCGAGATCCTGGCCGACGGCAGCTACCACGAGCCCCGGTTCGCCCGGCGGGCCGCGGTCACCTGAGCCGGGCCAGGGTCATCCCTACCGCCAGGGCGCGATCGTTGGCCACCCAGCAGGGCGACTCGCCGACGGCGGCTCTGCACGGCGGCCAACGATCGCGTCCGGCGTGCGGCCTAACTCCGCGTGATCAGGCGGCGTGCTGGGCCACAGTCCGCTCGGCTGCCTTGCGGGCGGCCAGCTTGTCGAACCGGTCCCGGCGCGGCCAGCGCACGTCGGTGGCCCAGCCCAGCTTCTCGAACAACCAGATCGTCCGGGCCGAGATGTCGAGCTGGCCGCGGTCGACGCCGTGCCGCGCGCAGGTCGGGTCGGCATGGTGGCTGTTGTGCCAGGACTCCCCCATGCTCAGGATCGCCAGCGGCCAGAAGTTGGCCGACCGGTCCCGGGAGGCGTAGGGCCGCTCGCCGATCATGTGGCACACCGAGTTGATCGACCAGGTGACGTGGTGCAGCAGGCACAGCCGGACCAGTGAGGCCCAGAAGAATGCGGTCAGCGCGCCGGTCCAGGACCAGCTGATCAGCCCGCCGAGCACCGCCGGGGCCAGCAGCGTGAAGGCCACCCAGAAGGGGAACTGCTTGTCGATCCGGACCAGGTCGGGGTCGGCCTGCAGGTCGGGGGCGTACTTGGCCTGGTTGGTGCGCTCGGGGTCGAACATCCAGCCGAGGTGGGCGTACCAGAAACCCTTGACCAGCCCGCGCGCGGACTCGCCGAAGCGCCAGGGCGAGTGCGGGTCGCCCTCGCGGTCGGAGAAGGCGTGGTGACGGCGGTGGTCGGCGACCCAGCGGATCACCGGGCCCTCGATGGCCAGCGAGCCGGCGATCGCCAGGGCGATCTTGAGTCCCCGGTTGGCCGTGAACGCGCCGTGGGTGAAGTAGCGGTGGAAGCCGACGGTGATGCCGAGCGCGGACACCACGTAGAAGCCCAGCGCGATGCCGAGGTCGGTCCAGCCGATTCCCCAGCCCCAGGCCAGCGGGACCGCGGCCAGCAGGGCAAGGAACGGCACCACCACGAACACGTAGAGCAGCACCTGCTCACCGGGACCCTTGTGGCCGGAGATCATCGGCTTGGCCACCGGCTGGCCGTCCTGCAGTCGGTGGGCCGCCGTGGCGCCGGGGGTGTCCTCGAGCATGGTCATAAGCTGGCTCCTGGAAGGTGAGCGCCGGCGCGGCGGTTTCGGCCCGGCAGTGTCGTTGCTCTGCACGCTAGTAGTGAGCGGGTTACGCGAACGTAACCTACGCTACCGTAAGTTTTGCGAACCGGCAGCGTCAAGGCCCCGGCGGGTAAGCTGTTCCGGTCGAGCGCCGCCGCGGTTTCGTCCAGGCGCAGTGGGAGATGGGGTAATCGGCAGCCCGCCGGCCTTTGGAGCCGTGCAGTCTGGGTTCGAATCCCAGTCTCCCAGCAATCGTGACGGTGACCGTTGTGGATCAGGCGGAAAACGGAGCCGCGAGCGAGCCGTCCGGCAAGCCCGTTGTCGCGGCCGGGTCACCATCGCAGTTGGGCTAGGCTGCCGCACGTGACCGCCCCTGATGCCTCGATCACACCGCTCACCATCATCGTCCTGGCCGCCGGGGAGGGCAGCCGGATGAAATCCGTGGCGTTGCCCAAGGTGCTGCACCCCTTCGCCGGACGGTCGCTGCTCGGTCACGCGCTGGCCGCCACCGCTGGCCTGGCTGCCGAGCGGACCGCCGTGGTGATCGGGCACCGCCGCGACGAGGTCGCCGCGCACCTGGTCGAGATCGCCCCGGCCGCGGTGGCGGTGGTCCAGGAGCAGCAGAACGGCACCGGGCACGCGGTCCGGATGGCGCTGGAGCAGCTGGCCGCGGACCGGCCGGTCACCGGCACGGTGCTGGTGCTGCCCGGCGACGCGCCGCTGCTGTCGCCGGACACGCTCACCGCCCTGCTGGCCGAGCACGCCGCCACCGGCGCCGCTGCCACCCTGCTCACCAGCGAGCTGTCCGACCCCACCGGGTACGGCCGGGTGATCCGGTCCACTGACCGGGACCGGGCCGGCGCCGTGCTGCGGGTGGTCGAGCAGAAGGACGCCGGCCCGGACGAGCTGGCCGTGACCGAGGTGTCGGCCGGGGTCTATGCCTTCGCCGCCGACCCGCTGCACGAGGCGATCGACCGGCTGAGCACCGACAACGCCCAGGGCGAGGAGTACCTGCCCGAGGTGGTCAGCATCTTCGTCGCCGAGCAGCGCGACGTCCGGGCCCGGACCGCGCCGGCCGAGGAGACCGCCGGCGTCAACGACCGGGTGCAGCTTGCGGCCGCGCACCGCAGCTACAACCAGCGGCTGCTGGAGCGGCACATGCGCGCGGGCGTCCGGGTGATCGACCCGGCGACCTGCTGGGTCGACGCCGAGGTCACGCTGGAGCCCGACGTCACGCTGAAGCCGAACGTGCAGCTGCACGGCCGGACCGAGATCGCGGCCGGCGCGACGATCGGCCCGGACACCACCCTGACCGACACCGTGGTGGGGGCCGGCAGCATGCTGACCCGCACGGTGGCCAACCAGGCCCGGATCGGCGCCGGTGTCACGGTCGGCCCGTTCGCCTACCTCCGGCCGGGAACGGAGCTGGCCGACCAGGCGCACATCGGCACCTACGTCGAGATCAAGGCCTCCGACATCGGCGCCGGGAGCAAGGTGCCGCACCTGAGCTACGTCGGCGACGCCACCATCGGGGCGCACACCAACATCGGCGCCGCCACGGTGTTCGTCAACTACGACGGCGTGCACAAGCACCGCTCGACGATCGGCGACCACGCCCGGACGGGCGCCGACAACATGTTCGTCGCGCCGGTCACGGTGGGCGACGGCGCCTATACCGCAGCTGGTTCGGTGATCACCTCCAACGTCCCGCCGGGCGCCCTGGGGGTGGGCCGGGCGCAGCAGCGCAACGTGGCAGGCTGGGTGCTGCGGCACCGGCCAGGCACCACTTCAGCGGCGGCCGCCGAAGCGGCTGCCGACGGCGCGCCGGCGCCGGATCAGGACAGCTCGAGCAGCACGACGGGGAGCAGCAAGGCATGAGCGAACTCGAGGTACCCACCCGCAAGAGCAATCTCGAGGTACCCAACCGCAAGAGCATGACGCTGCTCTCGGGCCGGGCGTTCCCCGAACTCGCCGACGAGATCGCCGGTCACATCGGGATGGACGTCACGCCGATGACCGCCCGGGACTTCGCCAACGGCGAGATCTTCGTCCGGCCGGAGGAGTCGGTGCGCGGCTCGGACGCCTTCGTGATCCAGTCGCACACCACACCGATCAACCACTGGCTGATGGAGACCCTGCTCCTGGTCGACGCCCTCAAGCGCGCATCGGCCAAGCGGATCACCGTGGTGGCGCCGTTCTATCCCTACTCCCGGCAGGACAAGAAGCACCGGGGCCGCGAGCCGATCTCGGCCCGGCTGGTCGCCGACCTGCTCAAGACCGCCGGCGCGGACCGGATCATGTCGATCGACCTGCACACCGCGCAGATCCAGGGCTTCTTCGACGGCCCGGTGGACCACCTGTTCGCGCTGCCGCTGCTGGCCAGGTACGTCTCGGAAACCTACGCCGGCGAGGAGCTCACGGTGGTCTCGCCCGACACCGGCCGGGTCCGGGCCGCCGAGCAGTGGGCCGACCGGCTCGGCGGCGTCCCGATCGCGTTCATCCACAAGACCCGCGACCCCAACGTGGCCAACGCCGTGATCGCCAACCGGGTGGTCGGTGATGTCGTCGGACGCCTGTGCATCCTGGCCGACGACATGATCGACACCGGCAGCAGCGTCGTGAAGGCCGCCGACCTGCTCTACGAGGCCGGCGCCGCTGACGTCATCATCGCCGCCACCCACGGGATCTTCTCCGATCCCGCTGCCGACCGGCTGAAGAACAGCCGGGTCCGCGAGGTGATCATCACCAACACGCTGCCGCTGCGGCCGGAACAGCGCTTCGACAAGCTGACCGTCCTCTCGATCGCCCCGATGATCGCGCGCGCCATCAAGGAGGTCTTCTCCGACGGGTCGGTCACCAGCCTGTTCGACGGCCGCAGCTAGGGAGTTTCCGCAGGCCGATAGCTGGTCAACGGGCTTCCGGGCTAGGCCAGCCGGGCTTCGGCGATCCGAGCTTCGGCGATCCGGGCGAAGGCGGTCACCGGCAACGTCTCACCGCGCGCCGTCGGATCGACGCCGGCCTTGATCAGCACCGCCTCGGCCGCCGTCCCCGAACCGGCCCAGCCGGCCAGCGCCGAGCGCAGCATCTTGCGCCGCTGGGCGAAGGCGGCGTCGATCACGGCGAACACCTCGTCCCGGCTGGCGTTGCCCGGCGGCGGCGCTGCCCGGCTGAACCGGACCAGCCCCGACTCGACGTTAGGAACCGGCCAGAACACCGAGCGCGGCACCACGCCCACTCGGGTCGCCGGGCCGTACCAGGCAAGCTTGGCGCTCGGCACGCCGTACACCTTGCTACCCGGGGATGCGGCGAGCCGGTCGGCCACCTCAAGCTGCACCAGCACCAGGCCGTGCCGGATGGTGGGCAACGCCGCCAGCAGGGTGAGCAGCACCGGCACCGAGACGTTGTAGGGCAGGTTGGCCACCAGCGCGGTGGGCTGCGGATCGGGTAGCGCGGTGACGTTCAAGGCGTCGGCCTCGACGACGCGCAGCCGGCCGGCCAGCTCCGGGGCGAAGCGCTGCACGGTGGCCGGCAGCTCCACCGCCAGCCGCGGGTCGATCTCCACCGCGGTCAGCTGGGCGCCGGCGGCCAGCAGCTCCAGGCTGAGCGAGCCCAGGCCCGGCCCGACCTCCAGCACGGCCTCGTCCGGGCTCAGCTCGGCAGCCCGGACGATCCGCCGGATGGTGTTCGGGTCGTGCACGAAGTTCTGGCCGAGCGTCTTGGTGGGACGTATCCCCAGACGCTCGGCCAGCTCTCGAATCTGGACCGGGCCCAGCAAACCTTCCACTGCCGCAGTATGCCCAACGACTTGACGCCTATCCGATGGGCGCAACATGGTGGGGCGGTGAGGAGACGGCTTTCTCACTTAACAGTTAAGGTATATTAACTGTTATGAAAGTTGGTGCCCCACCCCTCCTGCCCCTCCTGCGCTCACAGGTGCAGGGGGACATGTTGGCCTTGCTGTACCTCCACCCGGAGGCCAGCTACAGCCTTACGGAGATCGCGCGAAGGCTGGGCAGAAGCGTTCCTGGTGTGCGCAACGAGGTGGAACGTCTCGTCAAGGCCGGATTTCTGCACGATAGGCGCATCGGTAACGTGCGGCAGGTGTCCGCAGCGACTGACTCACCGATCTACCGGCCGTTGACGCACCTCCTCCTGGTCACCTTCGGCCCGAAGCAGGTGCTTGCCGACCTGCTCGCAGCAAGGGATGACGTCGATGAGGCATACATATACGGATCATGGGCTGCCCGGTACATCGGTGAAAGCGGCCCCATCCCGAACGACATCGATGTGCTGGTTGTCGGTGATGCCAATCGCGATGACCTGGACGAGGCGGCCCGCCAGGCGCAGCAGGCACTGGACCGCCCGGTGAACATCACGCGCTTACGCCGAACCGCGTGGACCTCCCCCGAACCGCAGCCGTTTGTTTCCGCCGTCCGGTCGGGACCGCTCGTGCCGCTGCTCGACGATAGAGAGAATGCCGAGTGACCATTCCGAGGTGGACACAAGGCTGCGTGGTCATCGACCAGTTGTTGGACCAGCGCAGGTTGCAGCGGGTGCCGCCGAACCGGGACTACGCCAACCGGCTCATAGAAGCCGCTCGGCGGCATCTCGTGTCCGCCGGGTCTATGGCAGCCGATGATCCCGATGGTTGCGCCGCGCTGCTCTACGACGCCGCCCGTAAGGCACTCGCAGCCGTTCTGGCCAACCAGGGGCTCCGGGCAACCTCGGACGGCGGGCACCTAGCAATCTACGACGCGGTTACCGCACAGCTCGACCCACCGCTGGGCAAGATCCTTCGCCCGTTTGACCGCCTTCGACGACAGCGAAATCAGGCCGAGTACCCGCCGATCGACAAACCGGCGCCCGAGCTCGACCCCACCGACTTAAGCGAGGACATCGCTGTTGCGAGGGAGATCGTGGACATGTGCGCACAGGTGCTGGACCAGATGCCGGTGTACTAGCAAGGCGATGCCCGGGCGCACAGCACCCGGGCATCGAACAATCAGCGCGGCCGAACTCCGCCGCGACCGATCAGTACCAGTTGGTGGCCTGCGAGTGCGCCCACGCGCTGCACGGCGTGCCGTACACGCTGGCGATGTAGCCCAGGCCCCAGGTGATCTGGGTCCGCGCGCTGGTCCGCCAGTCGCTGCCGGCCGAGGCCATCTTGCTGCCGGGCAGCGACTGCGGGATGCCGTAGGCGCCGGACGGGTTGGCGGCGGTGGTGCGCCAGCCGCTCTCCTTGTTCCACAGGCTCACCAGGCAGGAGAACTGGCCACTGTCCCAGCCCCGGGCCGCGACCATGCCGGCGGCGATCTGCTGGGCGCTGCCGGAGGAGACCGGGGCGCTGTAGACCGGCTTGGGCTTGGGCTTGGTGCCGACCCTGGTCACCTGGGTGACCGGCTTCCGGAGGACCGTGCTGCTGTAGCGCGTCTTGCTCACCAGTTTGCCGTCGATGTAGCGCAGCTGGTAGGTCACCCGGTTCACCCCGTTGCGCCCGGCAGTCACTACCGCGCTGTTGCCGACCGTCCGGGTCGGGTCGTTCTTCCGGACCGTGGCGAAGGGAGCGGTCTGCTGGGCGACGCTGAGCTTCAGGACCACCCGGCGGATGGTGACGACCTGCCGGTCAGCCACCGCCGTGGTGATCTTCGGCGAGATCAGGTCGTGCGCGCCCAGCCGTAGGTTGGCCTGGGCCAGCGCCTCCCGCAGGGTCGGGCCGAAGACCGTCACCGGCACCGACTTGCGGTCCACCTTGAAGGTGACCCGCTTCGGCGTGGTGACCGACAGGTTCAGGGCGCCGGCGTCCAGGCGCTTGGACCGCGACACCGACACCAGGTGCTGGCTGCCGTAGCCCAGCTGGTTGAGCGCCTCGTCGACCGAGACGGCGTTCACCCAGACGTCGCGCGCGGCGCCGTTGACCACCAGGTGCAGCAGGTGGCCCCGGCGGACCACGATGTCAGCGCCGTCGGACACCTTGGAGGCCAGGTCCGGCGCGACGATGTCGTGCTCGCCGACCGCGATGTGCTCAGCGGCCAGCACTCCCCGGACGTCGGCGGCCGAGGTGTGCACATGGTGGTCCTGGCCGTCGATCCGCAGGTTGACGGTCTTGCCGGTATCGGTGGCCCAGCTGGCGGTGCCGCCGAGCAGGCCGGCGAGCACCAGGCCGTACAGGCCGAGCTTGACATTGCGACGCAAAACGAGAACTCCTCAAGGTCTACGCCGGCAGCAGGCAGCGCTGGCGGCAGAGAGAAGGGCGTGCCGCGGCCGTGCCTGGTGGCACGGCGGACGTGCTGGCGCGGATCGCCCTGGAAACAGGGATCAGAGACGCTGTCCGCAGACAGGCCATGGGCTGGCGCCCCGGGCGTTGTACAGCCTGGTCGCGACCGCGATCTGCTGCTCCCGAGAAGCCAGGTCGGCCCGCGGGGCGTAGGCCCCGCCACCGTTGGACAGCCAGGTGCCCGAATCGAACTGCAGGCCGCCGTAGTAGCCGTTGCCGGTGTTGATGTGCCAGTTGCCGCCGGACTCGCAGGCCGCCACGGCATCCCAGTTCAGGCCGCTGGACGACGGCGGTGGGGTGGCGGTCCGCGGCGTCGGCCGCTTGGTGACCGGAGCAGGCTTCGGCGCGGTGACCACCGGCCGCTGCTTGGCGCCGATCCGGGTGACCTGGTTGACCGGCGCGGTCACCAGCGTGGTGCGCACCGGCGCCTTGCCGGCCAGCTTGCCGTCCAGGTAGGTCAGCCGGTAGGTGATGCGCTTGAGCCCTGGCTTGCCGCTGGTGACCAGCCGGCTCTGGCCGATGTAGCTGCTGGAATCGCGCTCGGTGATCCGCTGGAAGCCCACCCGCACCGAGGTGACGCTGGTGGCGTAGCGAACCCGCTGCACCTTGATCACCTGGTTGTCCCGGACCAGGCTGGCGCGCGGGGCGGACAACCGGTCGGACGGGCCCACGAAGACCATCGCGTGGCTGAGCGCGTCGGCGACGGTGCTGGCCGCGCTGGTGACCGTCAGGGTCCGGCGGTCGACCTGGATGACGAGCCGCTTGGGCGAGGCGATCGACAGGTTGGTGGCAGCACCCCGGGCGAGGGTGTCCAGCCGCATCGAGCGGGACACCGACACCAGGGTGTTGGAGTTGTAGCCGAGCTGGGTGAGCGCCTCGTCGACCGAGTCGGCGTTCACCCAGACGTCGGAGGCCTTGCCGTTCACCGTGAGGTGCAAAAGGTGGCCCCGTCGCACGACGATGGTGCTGCCGTTGTCGATCGAGGAGCCGAGGTCGGGAGCCACCAGGTCGTGGCTGTCGACAGAGACGCCGGCCGCGGCCAGGGCGTCGGAAACATTCTTCGCTTTGGTGGAAACCTGCTGGTGGTGACCGTCGATCTTGAGGTCGATGGTCTTGCTGGGAGTCGGAGCGACGGCCCAGGCGGCCGTGCCGCTGAGAACCCCCGCCACCGTCAAGCCGTACAGGCCGTACTTCACGCTGCGACGCAAGAAAACCCCTTGATCGTGTGTGGCCGAAAATGGCCTGTCGCGTTCTGCTCGGTCACAGCACCGTAACGGTCCGATGGAGCTACGGCCAAACCGAATCTGCACGAGTAACGGTCAAAACGGTCGCTACCATCCGAAAAGGCGCTGCCCGGTGGCCGAAATAGTGGCGCACACCACTGATTCTGAAACCGCTTTCTGCTCGGATAAACCGCGCACAACGTGCGGAATGAGGTATGGCGCATTCGGCCTGCCGCGATAGGGGTGCGGGGTCAGGAACGGCGCGTCGGTCTCGACCAGCAACTGCTCCAGCGGGGTGACCGCCGCGGCTTCGCGCAGCGCCGGCGCGTTGCTGAAGGTGAGCACGCCGGAGAACGACAGGACGTAGCCGGCGGCCACGCACTCGCGGGCCATCTCGGCATCGCCGGAGAAGGCGTGGAAGATCACGCCGGCCGGTGGCGCCCCCTCCTCACGCAGGATCCGCAGCACGTCGGCATGGGCGTCCCGGTCGTGGATCACCAACGGCTTGCCGACCTGCTTGGACAGCTCGATGTGCCGGCGGAAATGACGCTGCTGGTCGGCGGGCTCGGTCCGGTCCCAGTAGTAGTCCAGGCCGGTCTCGCCGACCGCGACCACCCGGGGATGGCGCAGCAGCTCGGCGAGCTCGCGGTAGTGCGCCTCGGTCAGCCCCGCCACCTCGGTCGGATGGACCGCCAGGGCCGCGTACACGTCCGGATGGGCAGTGGACTCCAGCGCCGAAGCCCACTCGCCGACCTCGCACCCGACGTTCAGCACCCGGGTGACGCCGACCGCGGCTGCCTCGGCGAGCACGGCCGCGGTGAACCCCTCGCCGGCCGGCTCGCCCCGGCGGGACAGCCCGGCCCGGGCCGACATCGCATCGAGGTGGCAGTGGGAGTCGAAGACGGTGCCGTCCAGCGGCTGCGGAGCCGGCGGCGCGGGGTTCTTACCGGCGCCCTGGTCCTTGCCGGCGCCCTGGTCCTTGCCGGCACCCTGGTCCTTACCGGAGGGCGCCGTCATGACTCGGCGAGCCGGGCCAGCTCCTCGTCCACCACCGAGGGGTCCAGCTTGGCGATGATCGGGGTCGGCGCCGCCAGCGGGCGTCCCACCTCGATCGGCTGGGAGACCCAGCGGGCCTGGGTCTGGTAGTCGCCGGTCAGCACCGAGTAGGACGGCGAGCCCGCCGCGGTCGGCTCGTCGACCTCCACCAGCTCCGGCATCGCGGCCCAGCTGCCGGCGCCGCCGAGCGCCTGGTGCACCTTCTCCGAGGTGGTCGGCAGGAACGGCGTCATCAGCGTCTTGACGTCGTCGACCACCTGCAGGGTGGTGTGCAGCACCGAGGCCATCCGGTCCGGGTCGGAGTTCTTCAGCTTCCACGGCGCGGTGTCGGACAGGTACTTGTTCGCCTCGCCGACCAGCCGCATCACCTCGCCCAGCGCGGCCTTCTGCCGGTTCTTCGAGATCAGCTCCCCGACCGTGTCGAAGGCGGCCGAGGACGCGGCCAGCAGGCTGCGGTCGGCCTCGGTCAGCTCGCCGGCGGCCGGGATCGAGCCGAGGTTCTTGGCGGTCATCGAGATCGTCCGGTTGACCAGGTTGCCCCAGCCGGCCACCAGCTCGTCGTTGTTGCGCCGGACGAACTCCGCCCAGGTGAAGTCGGTGTCCTGGTTCTCCGGGCCGGCGCTGGTCAGGTAGTAGCGCAGCGCGTCGGCGTCATAGCGCGAGAGCATGTCCCCGACGTAGATGACGACATTGCGCGAGGAGGAGAACTTCTTGCCCTCCATGGTGAGGAACTCCGAGGACACCACGTCGAAGGGCCGGTTGAGCGCCCCGAAGCTCCCGGGCTGGCCGCCCTTGGCGCCGATCCCGGAGTAGCCGAACAGCATCGCCGGCCAGATCTCGGCGTGGAAGACGATGTTGTCCTTGCCCATGAAGTAGTACTGCCGGGCGCTCTCGTCCTGCCACCAGGCCCGCCAGGCGTCCGGGTCGCCGGTGCGGGCGGCCCACTCGATCGAGGCCGAGAGGTAGCCGATGACCGCGTCGAACCAGACGTAGATCCGCTTGTCGTCGCGATCGCGCCAGCCGTCCAGGGGCACCGGGATGCCCCAGTCCAGGTCCCGGGTGATCGCCCGCGGCTTGAGATCGTCCAGCAGGTTCAGCGCGAACTTCTGCACGTTGGGCCGCCAGTGCGACTGGCTCCGCAGCCACTGCGAGATGACGTCGGCGAAGGCCGGCAGGTCGAGGAAGAACTGCTCGGTGTCGACGAACTTCGGGGTCTCGCCGTTGATCCGGGACCGGGGGTTGATCAGGTCCGCCGGGTCCAGTTGGTTGCCGCAGTTGTCGCACTGGTCCCCGCGCGCGCTGGGGTAGCCGCAGATCGGGCAGGTGCCCTCGATGTAGCGGTCGGGCAGGGTCCGGCCGGTGGACGGGCTGATCGCGCCGAGCTCGGTGCGGGCGAAGATGTAGCCGTTGTCGAGCAGTCCCAGGAACAGCGCTTGGGTCACCGCGTAGTGATTGACCGTGGTGGTGCGGGTGAACAGGTCATAGGACAGGCCCAGCTGCCGAAGGTCCTTGGCGATCACCAGGCTGTTGCGGTCGGCCAGCTCGCGCGGCGAGACGCCTTCCCGCTCGGCCTGGACCTGGATCGGCGTGCCGTGCTCGTCGGTGCCGGAGACCATCAGGACGTTGTTGCCGGCCATCCGGTGGTAGCGGCTGAAGACGTCGGACGGGACGCCGAAGCCTGCGACGTGGCCGATGTGCCGCGGGCCGTTGGCGTAGGGCCAGGCCACCGCGGTCAGGATGTTGACGGGATCGGTCATGTCCGCCAGTCACTCTTGCGAAGCTCAGTCATGCTGACCAGCCTAGTGACGGGCCCAATTCCAATTCGTCCCGCAGCGCCGCAGGCGCCGTTCCGCAGAGCGCCGCAGGCGCCGTTCCGCAGAGCGCCGCAAGCGCCTTCTCGCAGAGCGCCGCAGGCGCCTTCTCGCAGAGCGCCGCCGGCGTCTCAGATCACCCGCTTGGCCGACACCACCGCGTCGAACACCAGCCGCTTGGCCACCCCGGTGGTCGCGGCCACCTCGGCGATCGCCTCCTTGCGGCCGTGGCCGGCCTGCTCGCGGGCGCTGACCAGCGCGGCCAGCTCCGTCGCCGGGACCTCCGCGGACCCGGCAGGCCGGCCGGCGACCACCAGGGTGATCTCGCCCCGGACGTCCCCGGCCGCCCAGTCGCACAATTCAGCCAGCGAGCCCCGGACCACCTCTTCATAGGTCTTGGTCAGCTCCCGGCACACCGCAGCCGCACGGTCGGCGCCGAGCGCCTGGGCGAGGTCGGCCAGCGACTCGGCGACCCGGTGCGGGGACTCGAAGAACACCATGGTCCGGCGCTCGTCGGCGAGCTCGGCCAGCAGCCGGCGCCGGCTGCCGCCCTTGCGGGGCAGGAAGCCCTCGAAGCAGAAGCGGTCGACCGGCAGCCCCGAGACGGCGAGCGCCGTGGTGACGGCCGACGGCCCCGGCAGCGCGGTCACCACCAGGCCGGCCTCGATCGCGGCGGCCACCAGCCGGTAGCCGGGGTCCGACACCGACGGCATGCCAGCGTCGGTGACCACCAGGACGTCCGAGCCGTCCTGCAGGGCGCTGATCAGCTGCGGCACCCGGGCCTGCTCGTTGCCCTCGAAGAACGACAGCACCCGGCCCGAGATCGCCACCCCCAGGTCGGCCGCCAGCCGGTGCAGCCGCCGGGTGTCCTCGGCCGCGATCACCGGCGCGGCAGCCAGCGCCCGGGCCAGCCCTGCCGAGGCGTCGGTGGGACGGCCCAGCGGCGCGCCGGCCAGCACCACCCGGCCGGCCGGGCGGTGCTCTGCTGGCGCCGGGTCCGGCGGCGGTGCGGTCATCGCGGGCCTTCCATATCGACAGACCCTACGATCACCGGGTGACCGCGACGCTGCAAGCCGGCCGCACCCGCGAGGTGCCGGACCAGCCGGCTCTGACGGCGCCGCCCGTGCTGACCGGGTGGCGGCCGGCGTCGCGGCTGCAGAGCTGGCTGTGGACCCTGCTGGTGACCGCCCTGGCGGCCGGCACCCGGTTCTGGGCGCTGGGCTTTCCCGAGACCAAGAGCTTCGACGAGGTGTACTACGCCACCGAGGCGCAGGAGATGCTGCGCTACGGCTACGAGGACAACCGCGGGTACATGTTCATCGTGCACCCGCCGCTGGGCAAGTGGCTGATCGCGCTCGGGTCCTGGTTGTTCGGCGACGACGCGGTCGGCTGGCGGGTGGCTCCGGCGGTGGCCGGGACGATCAGCGTGCTGATCCTCACCCGGCTGGCCCAGCGGATGTTCCGCTCCACCCTGCTCGGCGTGCTGGCCGGCGGCCTGCTGGCCCTGGACGGGATCTCGCTGGTGATGTCGCGGACGGCCCTGCTCGACATCTTCCTGCAGACGTTCGTGCTGGCCGGGTTCGCGGCGCTGGTGGTCGACCGCGATCAGGTCCGGGCCCGGCTCGGCGGCCTGTACGCGGCCGGCGTCGACCTGAGCTACGGCGCGCCGCGGCTCGGCCCGCGGCCGTGGCGGCTGGCCGGCGGGTTGCTGTTCGGCCTGGCGCTGGCGGTGAAGTGGAGCGCGCTGTCGTACTGGCTGGCCTTCGCGCTGCTGTCGGTGCTGTGGGACCGCGGGGCGCTCAAGAGCGCCGGCGTCGAGCAACCCTGGCTGGCCACGTTCAAGCGGTCCGTGCCGGCGGCGCTGGGCTCGTTGCTGGCGGCGCCGGTGGCTGCCTACCTGCTGAGCTGGACGGGCTGGTTCGTCGGCGAGAACTCCTGGAACCGGCACTGGGGCGACACCCATCCGGGCACCGGGCTGTTCAGCCTGCTGCCGTCGAGCCTGCGCAGCCTGCTGAACTACCACCACCAGGCCTACGTCTTCCACAGCCACCTGTACGACCCGCATGCCTACAAGGCCAATCCGTGGTCCTGGCTGGTGCTGGGCCGTCCGACGTCGTTCTACGCGCCGTCGGACGTGACCGGGTGCGGGGCGGCCAGCTGCACCCGGGAGATCCTGCTGATCGGCACCCCGCTGATGTACTGGGCCTTCCTCCCGGCGCTGATCTGGTGCCTGTGGCACTGGGCGACCACCCGGGACTGGCGGGCCGGCGCGGTGTGGCTGGCGTTCCTGGCCGGTTGGGGGGTCTGGCTGCAGAACACCCGGCGGACCGGCTTCCTGTTCTACATGACGCCGCTGATGCCGTTCCTGGTGCTCGGGCTGACCTTCGCGGTCGGAGCGATGTTGTCCCGCGCGTCCGAGGACGACGCCGAGCCGGCCCGGGCCGCCCGCCGGTCACCCGAGGGCGAGGACGGCAGGAGCGCGGTCGCCACCGTCGGCCTGCGCGAGTGGATCGCCTTCCACGGCATCCCGACGGGGCGGCTGGTGCGCTCGGCAGCGGTCGCGCTGTGGCTCGGCGCGGTGGTGGCAGACTTCGTCTGGATGTGGCCGGTCTTCACCGGCGGCCTGCTGACCAACCACGACTGGCAGCTGAGAATGTGGCTGCCCGGCTGGATCTGAGCCGGTGAAGGTCCTGCTGACCGGCGGCGCCGGCTTCATCGGCCAGCACCTGCTCAACCGGCTGATCACCCTCGGGCACGACGTGCGGGTGCTCGACTCGCTGCGCCCGGACGTCCATCGCGGACCGGCGCCGGCGCTGCCGGTGGAGCTGGTCAGGGCCGACGTGCGCGACGCCGATTCGGTCGACGGCGCGCTGCGGGGGGTCGAGGCGGTCTGCCACCTCGCGGCCAAGGTCGGGCTGGGCGTGGACGTGCAGGACCTGCCGGACTATGCCTCGTCCAACGACCTCGGCACCGCGGTGCTGCTGGCCGGCATGGCGCGGGCCGGGATCGGCCGGCTGGCGCTGGCCAGCTCCATGGTGGTCTACGGCGAAGGGCTGGGCCACTGCCCCGCGCACCAGGGCGTGCGGCCCGGGCCGCGGACGGAGGCCGCCCTCGGAGCGGGGCAGTTCGAGCCACCGTGCCCGGCGTGCGGACTGCCGCTGACGCCGGCGCTGGTCGACGAGGACGCTCCGGTCGACCCGCGCAACGCCTATGCCGCCAGCAAGTCGGCGCAGGAGCAGCTGGCGGCCTCGTGGGCCCGGGTGACCGGCGGCCGGGTCGCGGCTCTGCGCTATCACAATGTCTACGGTCCCGGCATGCCCCGTGACACCCCCTACGCCGGGGTCGCCGCGATCTTCCTGTCGGCGCTGCGCTCCGGCGGCGTCGCGCAGGTGTATGAGGACGGCGGCCAGCGGCGGGACTTCGTGCATGTGCGGGATGTCGCCGCAGCGACGGCGGCAGCGCTGGACGCTCCGGTCGCCGACGGGTCGCTGCGGGCCTACAACGTCGGATCGGGCACGCCGCGCACGGTCGGCGAGCTGGCCGCCGCGCTCAGCCGCGCCGTCGCCGGGCCGCCTCCGCGCATCACGGGCGCCTACCGGCTGGGCGACGTCCGCCACATCACGGCGGACTCGTCCCGGCTGCGCGCCGAGCTTTCCTGGCGGCCTGCCGTGGAGTTCGCCGACGGGATGGCCGAGCTTGCCCATGCCCATCAGGTCGATTCCCGCGCGAAGCCGTTCCCGGCTGCCCCGTAGCCTGGCCCGGTGACCGCCGCCTCCCTGGACATCGTGTTCCCGTGCCTGAACGAGGTCGCGGCGCTGCCCTGGGTGCTGGAGCGGATTCCGGACGGCGCGCGGGCGATCGTCGTCGACAACGGCAGCCGGGACGGCTCGGCCGAGGCCGCACGCGGCTACGGGGCGCTCGTGATCGACTGCCGGCAGCGCGGGTACGGCGCGGCCTGCCATGCCGGAGCGCAGGCGGCCACCGCCGAGCTCCTCGCGTTCTGTGACTGCGACGCCACGGTCGACCCTCGCGGGATCCCGGCGATGGCCGAGCTGATCCGGGGCGGCCGGGCCGACCTGGTGGTGGGCCGCCGCCGTCCGACGACGCTGCGGTCCTGGCCGTTGCATGCCCGGCTGGCCAACCGGGAGCTGGCCCGGCGGGTACGACGGCGTACCGGCGTCGCGCTCGGCGACATCGGCCCGGTGCGGGTCGCCCGGCGGGAGCCCTACCTGGCGTTGGGGCTGGCCGACCGGGGCAGCGGGTACCCGGTGGAGACCGTGGTCCGGGCTGCCGACGCGGGCTGGCAGATCGCGCAGGCCGATGTCGCCTACCTGCCGCGCGAAGGGCGTTCGAAGGTCACCGGCACCCTGCGCGGGACGTGGGGCGCGGTCCGCGACATGTCCGCCGTGCTGTCGCGGTGACCGACCGCCCCGGCCGGCTCGGCACGGTGATCGTGCTGGCCAAGCAGCCCCTGCCCGGACGGGCCAAGACCCGCCTGACGCCACCCCTGCGACCGGATCAGGCAGCCCGGGTCGCGGCGGCCGCGCTGACCGACACCCTGGCGGCAGCGGACGAGGTGGACGCCGACACCCACCTGCTGGCGTTCGCCGGCGACCCCACCGGCTGGCTGCCGGCCGGCTGGCGCGCCGTGGACCAGCACGCGGGTGGGCTCGACGTCCGGATCGTGGCCGCCTTCGCCGCGGCGGACCCCGACCGCCCGGCGGTGCTGATCGGCATGGACACCCCGCAGCTGCGCCCGAAGCACCTGATGGCCTTCGACCCGTCGCGCTACGGCGCCTGCCTCGGGCCGGCCACCGACGGCGGGTACTGGGCCATCGGGTTCGCCGATCCCGCCGCGGCGTCCAGCACGATCAGCGGCGTGCCGATGTCGACCGCCGCGACCGGGTCCGTCCAGCTCGGCCGGCTGCAGCGAGCAGGGCTGCGGGTGCAGCTGCTCGACGAGCTCAGTGACGTCGACACCTTCGACGACGCCTGCGCGATCGTCGACCAGGCGCCGGACGGCGCCTTCGCCCAGGCCATGCGGGACCTGCGAGCCGACGGCGGCTGACCGCGCAGCTATCCGGACGTGGCCTGCTCAGCAGCCGGGCGGGCGTTCGCCGCTGCGCGGTCGCGCCTGACCCGGACCAGGTAGGCGGCGCCGGTCACGACAGCGATGCAGGCGAAGATCACCAGGAGGTTGGCGAGGTAGTCGCGCTCCAGCAGCGCCTGCCCGGGCTGGGACTTGCCCTGGCGATAGATCAGAGGCGCCGCGACCACGGCCACCAGGCCTGCGGTGATCAGGGCGCCCTGCAGGTAGGCGCGGGCCCGTCCGGGCACGAACCGGCCCAGCAACCAGCCACCCCCGACCACCAGCCAGGCGAACACCCCGTCGTGCAGGACGAGGGCGCCCAGCAGCCAGCCGCCGAGCTGCCGTGGCTGGGTCGCGGCGGAGAACTGGACGATGCGCCCGATCCCGTACCCCAGCAGCAGCACTCCGAGGGTGCCCAGCAGCCAGCGGGCCGTTCTCATCGGGCCAACCCGATCTGGGTGATCCATTTGGTGTTGAACACGCCGGCGCGATTGGGAGCGATCAGCCGCACCGGATAGCCGTGGTCGAGCGTCAGCCGGACGCCGTTGAGGTGGGTCGCGAGCAGGGCGGCCTGCAGCTGCGGGCCGAAGATGAGCGAGCGCTTGAACGGCCCGTCCGGCTCCAGCGAGCCCAGCACCACCCGGGAGTCCGCGGCGCCGCCCATCCGGGTGACCAGGTCCATCAGCTCGATGCCGTCCCAGTCGGCGCCGGCGCTCCAGCCCTCGACGCAGCTGATCGGCAACGACCGGCGCACGGTCGGCATCGCCTCCAGCTCGGCCAGCGTCAGGTCGAACGGCTTCGGCCCGGCCATCCGCAGCCGGTAGTCCGGCGCCGTCGCGAGCTGCCGCACGCCGGCCTGGGCCGCCGTGCGGTTGATCGGAACGCCGAGCGGCGCCCGCTGCGGATCCCGTACCCCGAGCAGCGCGACGGGGCGCAGCGGCGTCAGCGCCTGACCGGCCGTGGTCAGGGCGACGATGCCGGCGCCGGCGCCGCTGGCGATCAGGACGCCGCGCCGGGTGATGCCCCCGGCCGGCGCCTCGAGGTCTGACTCGGCCCCTGCCGTCGCCCCGACACCGGCCGGCAGGTTGTCCGGCGCCTCCAGAGCCTGACGGGTCAGCCCGCGCCGGATGACCGGCAGCTTGACCGCGATGTGCAGCAGCAGCGAGCCGATGATGACCCACGCCAGCCAGTGATGCACGTCGATGAAGGAGAACCGCCACGGATACCAGTTCAGGATGTTCAGCAACCCGATGGTCACCTCGACGATCGAGGCGCTGACCAGGATCGCGACGCTCAGCCGCTCCAGCCCGTGCACCACCGACCGCGCCGGTGGCCACACGAACAGCTTCGGAAACACCGACCACAGCTTGGTGATCAGCAACGGGATGGCGGCCAGGCCGGTGATGACATGGATGCCCTGGGTGAGCCGGTATCCCCACACGGGCGCCGACGGAATCGCGATCCAGGACCACGGGGTGTATTGGTAGTGGCTGAGGATGCCGGTGCCGAAGCAGAGCCCGACGGCGATGCCGAGCAGCAGTCCCACCCGCGCGGTGATCGCCTCGGACCGCAGCCGCCCACGGAAGGCCGGCCATCCCGGCGGCTCGTGGGCGAGCATCGCCAGCGGCCTGGCGACGATCGTCCTCAACCTGCCCATGACGCCCAGTCTGGCGCACCACCCGTCACTCGGGCCACCGGCGCAGGAGCCGGCAGTGGCTGCCTCCGGCGTCGGCGACCGCCGGCTGGCAGGCTGGGGCGGGTGAGGGCGGCATCGGACACCGGCACGGGCAGTCGCCTGCTCGTCCCCGCACTGCTGGCCACGCTGGGTCTGCTGGTCGGCCTGTACTCCTACGGCCAGTTCGCGCCGGGGTTGCCGCACCACGTGCTGTGGCAGCAGAGCGCCGCGATCGGGCCGTTCCTGCTGGCGGTGCTGCTGCTGTCGCGGGTGCGGATGGCAGCGGGAAGGATGCTGTCGCTGATCCTGGGCGTCGGGATCGCGCTGCAGATCATCGCTCTGTGCGCGCCGCCCGGCTCCTCCGACGACGACTACCGCTACCTGTGGGACGCGAAGGTGCAGCTCGCCGGCATCGATCCCTACCGCTACGCCCCGGACGCGCCGGAGCTCGACCGGCTGCGCACACCGTTCTTCTTCCCGGCCCAAGCCCGCTGCGCATGGCCGGTCGACGACGGGGCCGGGTGCAGCGCGATCAACCGGCCGCAGGTGCGCACCGTCTATCCCCCGGTGGCCGAGGCCGCGTTCGCCGGGATCCGGATCGCCTCGCTGGGCGGCCGCGGCGGGCACCTGCCGGCCCAGCTGGCAGCCGGCCTCGGCGCCGTCGCGGTGGCCTGGCTGCTCGCCCGCCGGGCGCTGGCCCGCAACCGCCCCCTCTGGCCGGTCGCGCTCTGGGCGTGGTGCCCGCTGGTGGCCACCGAGCTCGGCAACAACGCCCACATCGACTGGCTGGGGGTAGTGCTCTGCGTCCTGGCCCTCAGCTGCGAAGCAGCCCGCCGCTCCGGGCTCGCCGGGCTGCTGGTGGGCGCCGCGATCGCCACCAAGCTCTATCCGGGACTGGTGCTGATGTCGCTGCTGCGCCGCCGTCCGGCGCTGGTGATCGGCTGCGCGGCCGGCCTGGTGGCCCTGGCCTACCTGCCGCACGTCCTGGCCATCGGGCCGGACGTGCTGGGCTACCTGCCCGGTTACCTGCGCGAGGAGCGGTATCTCAGCGGTGGCCGGTTCCTGCTGCTGGACCCGTGGCTGCCGAACCTGCTGGCGACGGCCGCCGCCGCGCTGGTTCTCGGCCTCACCGCGCTCTGGGTCCTCCGGCACACCGACCCGGACGCGCCGGAGGACTCGGCCGTGGTGCTGGCGGGCGTGGTGCTGCTGGTCAGCACGCCGTCCTACGGCTGGTACGCGCTGCTGCTGCTGGCCTTGACGGTGATGTCCGGCGCCCTGGAGTGGTTGCCGGTGGCGATCGTCCCGAGCTTCTTCTACCTGATCGACAGCGACTTCCACCTGGGCGCGGCCTTCGGAACCGCTCTGTACGGCGGTGCGCTGGCGCTGACCCTGGTGGGGCTCGCGGTCCGCCGAGGAGCCCCCCGCTCGGCCCTGCGCAGCCCGGCAGCCGGTCATTCGTGGCAAAGTTGAGTCATGACTATGTCATCGAACGTGTCACCGAACATCCCGCGCCCGGGGCTCGATCTGCAGTACCCGATGTCGCTGGGGGTCTATGACAGCTACGAGCAGGCACAGAAGGTTGTGGACTTCCTGTCCGACAACGAGTTCGAAGTCCAGAACATGGCCATCGTCGGCACCGAGCTCAAGACGGTCGAGCGGGTCACCGGACGGATCACCCGAGCCAAGGTGGCAGCCGCCGGCGCCATGTCCGGTCTGTGGATGGGGCTGTTCGTCGGGCTGGCGTTCTCGATCTTCGGCGACGGCAACCAGCTCGGGTTCCTGATCAGCACCCCGATCTTCGGCGCGATCTTCGGACTGATCTGGAGCCAGATCGGGTTCACCGCGGTGACCAGGGGCGGCACCCGGGACTTCTCCTCGGTCAGCCAGGTGGTGGCGACCAAGTACGAGGTGCTGGTCGAGCACCGGTTCGCCGAGCGGGCTCGTGAGCTGCTGAGCACCATGCCGGGCGGCGCCATGCCGGGTGGCGCCATGCCGGGTGGCGCCATGCCGGGAGGGTTGACGGCTCCCTAGCGGGCCGGCTGTTCCAGCACGCAACCGCAGCCCGGCTCAGCGGCTCGACCTTTCCCGACAGCGCCGGACAAAACGGTGTAGCACCTACGGCATATCGCGAGTTTCCCTTCCAGCGAAGGGTCAAACGTGATTGTCGATTCAACAGGTGAGCAGTGATCAGCGATGTTAGGCTCCGCGCGATCACCCGGCCTGGGGTGAGCTCACTGGATGCTATGGAGGTAATCGATGACTGCTGCTGGGCAGAACGAGGAGGATCTTGACCTGCGCACTCGCGTGCAGGTCAGGGCGTGGCGGGACGAGGAGTTCCGGCAGCTGGTGCGCACCGATCCCAGGGCTGCGGTCGAAAGCCTGGGTATCACGGTGCCCGAGGGCATGAACTTCAACGTCGTGGACGACTCGCCGGGCGTCTTCAACCTGGTCGTGGCTGACCCGCCCTCGGGCAAGTCCTCGACGGTGGGCGCGGATGAGCTGGCGCAGGCCGACCGTGGCGGCGACGCGTCCGAGGGCGCGCACTGCACGCTCACTGCGGAGTGCTGGTGCCCGAACTCGATCACTGGCGCCTGTGGACTGTTCTGCTGAAGCGCTGGCGGAGGCGTCCCGGTCACTTCTCGGCTGGGGCGCCTCACCCGTTTCAGAGCGGCTGTCGCAACCCGTTGCCCCACCGTCGACGCGTGAGTCGGACAGGCTCCGGCTGCGTTGGACGCGCATTGCCTTCGACGATAGGGATGACGCCGAGGACCTGCTGACGCTGCGGCTGGCAGCGGTCGATCAGCGGCCGCCCGGGCAGGTGCTGGATCACCTTGCCGGCAGGCCCGCGCCCGCAGACCTGCCAGCCTGGTGGCACTACCTCCGCGAGGGGCTCGAGCCGGGCCGGTTCGATTCCGCGAGCGTGCTCGCCAAGCCCGTGACCTCATCGGAGCTGGCCTTTCAGCGCGACATGGTCGGGCTGGCCCAACGCGGGTGGCGGGATCTGACCAGCCAGCTCGCGCGCCTCGACCGCTCGACCGGCCGGTGGGATTGGCTCGATCTGGACTCGCTGAAGCCGTCGCTGCTGGCGGCCCTGTCGGTAAGCCTGGCGCAGAAGGTCGACCGGACGCTCGTGCTCGAGCTGAATATCGCCCGTCTGGAGAAGACCCTGACAGGCGACACCGCCGAGGAGCGGTACCGGGACTTCTCGCGCCGGCTTGCCGAGGGTGAGCTGGAGTCGATCCTGCTTCGCTACCCGCCGCTCGGCCGGCTGCTGGCCACCACGATCCAATGCTGGGTCACCGTCACACTGGAGATGTTCCTCAGGCTCAGCCAGGACATCTCCGATGTCGAGACGACGCTCCATGATGCCGCGCCGCTGGGGTGTCTCACCGAGCTGCGGGGCGGCCTGTCCGACCCGCATCGCGGGCATCGATCGGTCGCCGAGCTGCGCTTCAGCACCGGCGCCAGGATCATGTACAAGCCACGCCCGCTGGAGGTCGACTCAGCGTTCCACGAGCTCGTCGGCACCCTCAATGCCTGGGGCCTCGAACCCTCGCTCCCCACCCGCCGGCACGTCGCACGCGACCGTTACGGATGGGACGAGTTCGTAGCGCACCGGCCCTGCCCGGATACGGCCGCCGTAGCCCGGTTCTACCGCCGGCACGGCGTCTACCTGATGTTGATGTACCTGCTCGGCGGCACGGACTTCCATCGCGAGAATGTCATCGCCGACGCCGACCAGCCGATCTTCGTCGACCTCGAGGCGCTGTTTCACCAGCCCGCATCGAAGTATCCGGCCGAGTCCTCCGGAGCCGCGCTTCGGATCGTCGACGAATCGGTGCTCGGCACCTACCTGCTTCCGCTGTGGGTGAACGGGCCGGAGGGCGCCATCGAACTCGGTGGCCTGGGCGGCATCGCGGGACAGACAGTGCCTCATCAGGTACCCGCCTGGGTCTCTCCCGCCTCTGACGAGATGCGAGAGGGCCGGGTCACCGTCACCATCGGCGGCGCCGCGAACCTGCCCGTGCTCGTCGGCCGGGCGGTGGGTCCGGAAGGCTACCTGGCAGAGATCGCCAGCGGCTTCCGTGCCACCT
>NZ_DASVSG010000030.1:0-14704 GCF_036388195.1 Jatrophihabitans sp.
CGCCGGTGTCAGACGTCTTCCACAAGCTTGTGAACGCGATGTTGGCCAGGTCCAGCGACCGATCCCCGGAGCGCACGCCGTCCCAGTCGATGATCCCGGAGACCCGGCGGCCGTCGTCGCTGACCAACTGGCCGGTGTGCAGGTCGAAGTGCACGAGATCCCGCGCGGTCAGCTGACCTACCGACGGATCGTGCCCGACCCGGCACACGCGTTCGAGTAGTTTCCGAGTTGCCTGGCTGTAGCTCTGCAGCGTGCGGTGCCGTTGCCCGATGGCCAGGCTCGTCCGGATGAGTTCGGGCCAGTGCGGCGCCGAGTCATCGGCCAACCCGGCCTCGCGTTCGATGATGCCGATGAGGTCGTCGATCAGCGAAGCCGACAAGGCCGGATCGGAACGGCCAGGCAGGTAGTCATGGATGAGCAGGACGTCTTCTCCGTGAGCGGCAACCCTGGTGGCTGGCGCTGGCACGCCGGCGTTCCGCAGCACCTGGATGCGTCGCCCGATCGCCTCGAATACGTCCAGCGCTGCCATCGGGTGGTGCTTCACGATCACCCGCCGCCCTGAGCTGCTCGACCACAGCTCCGCGCCCTGGCTGGTGCCTCGGTAAACCCGCGTCCGGGTCCAGCCATCTGACCCCGGCACCGCCGCCTTCAGTGTCTCGGCGACGTCGCTGGGCACCCGTCGATGATGATCGGTCGCGCCGCGACCGTCTACTCGCTTTCGCGACGCGATCATGGCTATGCGTGCAGAACGATGGTGTCCGAGGGGGGACTTGAACCCCCACGCCCGTTAAAGGGCACTAGCACCTCAAGCTAGCGCGTCTGCCATTCCGCCACCCGGACGAGTGCCAGCAGGAGTCTAGCCGAAGTCGATTCCCGCACCCGGCACTGGTAGGAACTACACATGACCTCCGCAGCAGAGCCGAGCCCCGTGACCGCCGTCGACGAGGTGGCCACGCTCCTCACCGACCTGATCCGGATCAACACCTCCAATCCGACCCATGTCGAGCGGCCGGCCGCGGAGTGGGTGGCCGAGAAGCTGGACGAGGTCGGCATCGCCTCTACCATCCTCGAAGCGGCCCCCGGCCGGGCCTCCACCATCGCCCGGATCACCGGAACCAACCCCGACCGGCCGCCGCTGCTCATCCACGGCCACCTCGACGTGGTGCCTGCCGACGCCAGCGAGTGGTCGGTCGACCCGTTCGCCGGCGAGGTCAAGGACGACTACGTCTGGGGCCGCGGCGCGGTGGACATGAAGGACATGGACGCGATGACGCTGGCCGTCATCCGCGAATGGGCCCGGACCGGGGTGCAGCCCGAGCGCGACATCGTGCTGGCGTTCGTCTCCGACGAGGAGGCCGGTGGACAGCAGGGCGCGCACTGGCTGGTGGACCACCACGCCGACTACTTCGCCGATTGCACCGAGGCGATCAGCGAGGTCGGGGGCTTCTCGGTCACGGTCGGCCAGGACCTGCGGCTCTACCCGCTGCAGACGGCGGAGAAGGGCATCGGCTGGCTCAAGCTGCGCGCCGAGGGCCGTCCCGGGCACGGCTCGATGATCCACGACCACAACGCGGTCACCGAACTCGCCAAGGCGGTCACCCGGATCGGCCAGCACCAGTTCCCGATCCACGTCACCCCGACCGTCCGGCAGTTCCTGACCACCCTGGCCGAGGTGACCGGGCTGCCGATCGACCCCGACGACCCGGAGCCCGCGCTCAAGCACCTCGGCGCGATGGCCCGGATGATCGGCGCCACCCTGCGCAACACCGCCAACCCGACCATGCTCCAGGCCGGCTACAAGGCCAACGTCATCCCGTCCAGCGCCGAGGCGGTCATCGACACCCGGTTCCTGCCCGGCTACGAGGCCGAACTCTTCGACACCATCGACGAGCTGATCGGCGAGCACATCACGCGGGAGTTCATCACCTCCGACATCGCCGTGGAGACCGAGTTCGACGGCGCCGTGGTGGACGCGATGGCCGCCGCGCTCAAGGCGGAGGACCCGAACGGGGTCCCGGTGCCCTACCTGATGTCCGGCGGCACCGATGCCAAGTCCTTCTCGCTGCTCGGCATCCGCAACTTCGGCTTCTCGCCGCTGCTGCTGCCGCCGGACCTGGACTTCACCTCGCTGTTCCACGGCATCGACGAGCGGGTGCCGGTCGAGGCGCTGCAGTTCGGCGTCCGGGTGCTGGACCGGTTCCTGCGCAGCTGCTGAGCCGACCGGGCCGGTCGTTGGCCGCGCAGCAGGGCGACACGCCGACCGGCGGCTTGCTGCGGGGCCAATGATCCGGGGCAGCGGCGGATCAGGCCGGCGCGGCTCCGCAGGTGACCGTCAGGCGCTGAGCCCGGGCATCGGCACCGGCTCGGCTGCCCGGCGCTTGCGCCGCAGCAGGATCTGACGCGAGCCGTCGGCGTATCTGCGGACGCGGGCGAGCTCCCAGCCGCCGTACTCGGCATGCAATGCGAGACGCACCGCTGCGTTCACCCTCGTGACGTCCGAGGGGATCCGCAGCGGTGCGTACTCCCAGTCTGGGTCAGCGTCCGCCATGGTCTGGGTCGGCATGGCTCAATTGTGCTCCTTGCTGAGCCGCCCCAAACCATCCGGCGCCAACTCGGGGCCTATTTCACCGACGAGTTGTACTTGTCGATCAGCGACTTGGCCTGGCTGGCGGCCTCGTCCAGAGCCGCCTTGGGGTCCTTGTTCGAGGTCAGCACCGACTCCAGCGCGTTCTCGACCAGCGCCCGGATCTGCGGCAGCGTGCCCAGCAGGCAGCCCTGGGTCGGCACCCCGACCGGGGAGGCGGCCAGCTGGTCGATCGCGGTCTTGAACTGCGGCTTCTCCGCGACCCACTGCTTGTCGATGTCCTCCTCCAGCGCGGCCTTGGTGATCGGGAAGTAACCGGTCTTGGTGTGCCAGTACGCCGCGTTGGCCGGCTCCAGCAGGAACTTGCCGAACTCCCAGGACGCCCGCTGCTCGGCAGCCGAATGACCCTCGCGCCCGATCCAGAGCGACGCGCCGCCGATGATCGGGCCGCCGGTGTCGGACGCCTGGATCTTCGGGAACGGCGCGGTGGCCACCTCGAACGTGCCGGCGGCCGCCGTGACATAGCCGCCGAGCGCGCCGGTGGACTCCAGGTGCATGGCGACCGTGCCGGACTTGAACGCCGCCTGCGCGTCGTCGGTCTTGCGGCCGGTGTTGGTGGCCAGGCCGTCGTCGACCATGCCCTTCCACCAGGACAGCACCTTCACCTGCTCCGGGTCGTCGAAGGTGACCGCGTCCGCCCGCTTGGTGCGGCCGTTGTCGTTGTTGCAGTACGTCTTGCCCGCCTGGGCGGTGAGCTGCTCGAAGAACCAGCCGTAGATCGCCGCGCCGAAACCGAACTTCGCCGCCCCGCTGGCCTTGATCTTCTCGGCGGCGGTGCGGATCTCGTCCAGGTTCGCCGGGGGCTTGGTCGGGTCCAGGCCGGCCTTGGTGAACGCCGTCTTGTTGATGTAGAGCACCGGCACCGAGGAGTTGAACGGCATGCTCTGCAGCTTGCCGGCGCGGGAGTAGTAGCCCTTGATCGCCGGCTGGATGTCGGACAGGTCGTACTTGTCCAGGTCGGCGAAGGCCTGCGCCGGGATGGTCTGGCCCGAGTCGGCCATGAAGCCGGAGCCGATGTCATAGATCTGCACCAGCGCCGGCGTCTGCTTGGCCTGCACCGCGGCCTTGTACTTGGTGATGGTGTCGTCGTAGCTGCCCTGGAAGGTCGGCTTGACGGTGATCTTGCCCGAGTGCGCCGAGTTGAACTTCTCCACCAGCGCGTTCAGCGCATCGGCATTGGCGCCCTTCATCGCGTGCCAGAACGACACCGTCACCGGGCCGGAGTTCAGGACGTCGGCGCCGGGGGCGGCGTCGGAGCCCTTGGCGTCCGAGCCGTTGGACGAGCTGCCGCACGCCACCGTCAGGGCCAGCGCCAACGCCGCCGTCCCGGACCACAGCGTCCTGCTCAAGCGATACCTCATGGATGTGCCTTTCGATCGGGGGCTTTGGTCGTACCAGGACGAGGAGCCACGGAGGCCCTTAACGGACCGCACCGGCGGTGAGGCCGCGAACCAGGAACCGCTGGCCGAGGGCGACCAGCAGCGCCGTGGGGATCAGCGCCATGCTGACCCCCGCCAGGATCAGGCCGGGGTTGGCCTGCTCGGCGTCATTGAGCGAGGACAGGCCGATCTGCAGGGTCTGCATCCTCGGCGAGTCGGTCACCAGCAACGGCCAGAAGAACTGGTTCCAGGCCGAGAGGAACACGAAGATGGCGACGCTGGCCAGCGCCGGGCGCGACAGCGGCAGCAGGATCTGCAGCAGGAACCGGGCATGGCCGGCCCCGTCCAGCGTCGCGGCGTCGCGCAGCTCGATGGGGAAGCTGCGGAAGGCCTGCCGCAGCAGGAAGGTGCCGAACCCGCCGGCCAGGAACGGCAGGATCAGCGCCAGGTAGGTGTTGCGCAGCTGGTGCTCGGCCATGAACAGGAAGTTCGGGATGATGATCGCTTCCCACGGCACCATCAGGGTGAGCATGAACAGCGCGAAGAACGCCCGCCGAAACGGCATCGTCAGGAACACGAACGCGTAGGCGGACAGCACCGCGCAGACCAACTGGGCGACGGTGATCGCCACCGCCACCAGGGTGGAGTTGAAGTACTGGCGGCCCAGCGGAATGGCGTGGAAGACGCCGCGGTAGTTGGCGAAGGTGAGGGTGTGCGGGATCAGCGACGGGGGAGCCGAGGCGATGTCGCGCGGCCCCATCACGCTGCCGACCACGGTGTAGTAGACCGGGAACAGCACCACCACGGCCAGCAGCAGCAGCGAGACGATGCGGGCCAGCCGGCCGGCTGACATCGCGCGCCGCGGCCGTGCCTGGGCGGGCCGGCCACCGGCTGCCGAGGCCGGGCGGCTCTGGGTGGCGACGCTCACGGGGCACTCCTGGCTGCCGGTCGGCTCATCGGTAGAACACCTTTCGTTCGAGGACCCCGAACTGGATCGCGGTGACGGCGATGACCACCACCAGCAGCACGATCGCCTGCGCCGATCCGGTGCCGTAGTCGGAGGCCCCGTTGGCGAAGGCGGTGTGGTAGATCCAGTACACGAGCGTGGTGGTGTGCCCGGTCGGCCCGCCCCTGGTCAGCAGGTGGATCTGGCCGAAGCTCTGCAGCGCGTGGATGGTGTCGACCACGATCAGGAAGAACAGCGTCGGGGTGATCATCGGGATGGTGATCGACCAGGCGATCCGCCAGGTGCCCGCGCCGTCGAGCCGGGCGGCCTCGTACAGCTGCTCGTCCACGCCGCCGATCCCGGCCAGCAGCACCAGCATGTTGTAGCCCAGGCTCATCCAGATGGTGGTGATCGCGATGCTGATCAGCGCCGTGCCGGGCTGGGTCAGCCAGTTCACCGGGGCGAAGCCGAGGGAGGTCACCAGGTAGTTGGCGATGCCGATGGCCGGGTTGAACAGCGCGGCGAACACCACCGAGGCCGCCGCCACCGAATACGCGAACGGCATCGCGAACGCCGAGCGCAGCACTCGCAGCCCGCGCAGGGGGTGCTGCAGCAGCAACCCCAGCATCAGCGCGAGCAGGATGCTCGGCAGCACCGTCAGCAGCACGTACCCGGCGGTCACGGCGAGCACCCGGCCGAACTCCGGGTCGTGCAGCACCGCCTTGAAGTTCGCCAGCCCCACCGAGCGGTTGGCCCGCCCGAACAGGTCCTGGCCGGTGGTGCTCAGCCGGAACGTCCTGACCAGCGGCCAGAACAGGAACAGCACGAACACCACCAGGGACGGCAGCAGGAGGAGCAGGCTCAGGACGCGTTCGCGTCCCGTGCCGGGCTTGGTGATTGCGGCGGTTGCCACGCTGCCTCCATTCGATCGGCCACACGCTGGCCGCCTCGCAGCGTGGATCGCCCTGTCGGACGGGCGAGCTCACTCCGAGCAAGGTTCTTCTGATGCTAACCAGGGCCAGCGCCGAAAGCTGGCAAGCAGGGCCGGAGGAATCTCTGTCACGGCCGGATCAGCCGGGCCGGATCACTCACCCGGATCACTCACCGGCAGCGGGCTCAGCGCGCCGCGCGCACCGTGACGCTGTGCAGGCCGGTGGCCCCGGACGGGAACGGGTCGGTGTCCCGGGCGTCCTGCGGGTTGCCATCCCGGTCGAAGGCCCGGACCCGCAGCCGGTGCTGGCCGGGTGACTGCGGGGTCCAGAGGTAGACCCATTGCCGCCAGGTGTCCACCGACGGAACCGGCGCGAGGCTGGCCTGCTGCCAGGGGCCGTTGTCGACCTGCACCTCGACCCGCGACACACCGACGTGCTGGTCCCAGGCCACGCCGGCCACCGGGACGGGCTCGCCGACCTTGACCGCGCCCGGCGGCACCGGACGGTCGATCCGGGACGACAGTTTGACCGGAGCGCGGTCCACCCAGCCCCGGCGCACCCAGTAGGCCCGGTAGTCGTCGAACGTGGTGGCCCGCAGGCCGGTGATCCACTTGCACGCCGAGACGTAGCCGTACAGGCCCGGCACCACCATCCGGACCGGGAAGCCGTGCTCGGTGGTCAGCACCTCGCCGTTCATGGCGACGGCCAGCATCGCGTCCCGGCCGTCCATCACCACCGCCGTCGGCGAGCCGATCGTCATGCCGTCGCTGGAGGAGGCCACCAGCTGGTCGGCCGCCGGGGAGATGCCGGCCTCGCGCAGCAGGTCGGCCAGCAGCACCCCGCGGAAGGTCGCGTTGCCGATCAGCTCGCCGCCGACCTCGTTGGAGACGCAGGCCAGGGTGATCCAGCGTTCCACCAGCGGCCTGGCCAGCAGGTCGGCATAGGTCAGCGTCAACGGCCGCTCGACCATCCCCGAGATGCGCAGCTTCCAGGTCGCGGGGTTGATCTGCGGAACGCTGAGCGCGGTGTCGATCCGGTAGAAGTAGTCGGCCGGGGTCTGGAACGGCAGCCCGCTCTTGCCCAGGTCGAAGTTGTTCACCCCGCTGGTCGCGCCGGCAGCCTGCGCCGAGGCCGAGGGCAGCGGGCCGGGGCCGGACACCGGCTCGGGCAGCCGGATCGCCGCCCGGGCGGCCGAGGCGTCATAACGCAGGTGCTGCAGCGCCCGGCCGCCGAAACCGCCGAAGAGGGCGAGCCCCGCGCCGGCCAGGCTGCCCTGCAGGAACCGGCGCCGGTCGGCCAGCAGCGCGCCGGGCTTGGCCGGCTCGAAATCGGTGCCGGTGACCGTCCGGACCAGCGCGGCCAGGGCCGCCATCGCGGCCAGCGCGCCGACGATCGAGGGCAACGCATCGGCGGCGCGGGAGGCATTGGCGGTCTGCGCGCAGTAGCCGCCGACGATGCCGAGCAGTGCGATCCCGGCCATCCCCAGCCGCAGCGATCGCATCGCCAGCAGGCCGATCAGCACCGCGAGCACCGCCAGTCCTGAGTAGATCCCGCCCAGCAGGACCGCCTTGTCGGCGGTGCCGAACCGCTCGATCGCGAACCGCTTCACCGGCTCGGGGGTGAGCAGGATGAACCGGTTGCCCACCGCGATCACCGGCGAGGCCGCCGGCCGGACCAGCGAGGCCGCCAGCTCGCCCACGCCGACCGCCACCCCGGCCGCCAGCAGCCCGACGGCAGCAGAGACGCCGAACCGGCGCAGACGCGGGATCACCTTTCCATGATGGCCTGCTCCGTGCACAGCATCGTGACAAGCATCGTCCGGCGGGGTTTGGCGCCGACGGTGCGGACGGCCCGGACCAGCGCCGGGCCGCTGCCGTGCACCACCGACAGGTGCGCCCGGGCCCGGGTCAGCGCGGTGTAGACCAGCGGCCGGGACAGCATCCGGCCCGCCTCCGGGGGCAGCACCACGATCACGCCGCGGAACTCCGAGCCCTGCGCGCGGTGCACCGTGATCGCCCAGCCGTGGCTGATGTCGGCCAGCATCTTGCCGCTGACCTCGGCCAGCGCCGGGACGTCCGTGCCGAAGTCGATGGTCACCACCTTGTCGCGGACCGCGGTGACGGTGCCGACCTCGCCGTTGGCGAAACCGGTGGGCGTGGCCTCCAGGTGGTTGGCGGTGGCCACCACCCGGTCCCCGGGGTCGAACCGGTTGGCGGCCTTGCGGAACGGCGACGGGTTCAGCTGGGCCTTGAGGGCGGCGTTGAGCTCGATGGTCCCGGCCGGGCCGCGGTGCACCGGGGTGACCACCTGGATCTGTTCGGTCTCGATGCCCAGCGCCCGCGGGATCGAGTCGGTCATCAGCTGCACCACCCGGCGCGCGCACTCGGCGGACCCGCGGGCCGGGACGATCACCACCTCCCGGTCCGGCGAGTCGACCGCCGGCAGCTCGCCGGCCCGGACCGCCGTGGCCAGCCGGGCGATCGCGCCGCCGGCGTCCTGGCGGTAGAGGGTGGCCAGCTCCACCACCGCGACCGCGCCCGAGGCGATCAGGTCGGCCAGCACCTGGCCGGGGCCGATCGAGGGCAGCTGGGCCGAATCGCCGACGATCATCAGGTGGGTGCCGTCGGCGCAGGCCCGCAACAGCGCCGCGGCCAGCTCCACGTCGAGCATCGAGGCCTCGTCGACGACCACCAGGTCCTCGTCCAGCGGCCAGTCCGCGCCCCGGGCGAACCCGGCGCTGAAGTCGATCTCGCCGCTGTCGCCCGAGCGCGGCTGGACGCCCAGCAGCCGGTGGATGGTCATCGCCTCGGCATCGCACAGCTCGGCCAGCCGCTTGGCCGCCCGTCCGGTGGGCGCGGCCAGCGCCACCGACTTGCCGACCCGGCCGGCCTCGCGGACCACGGTGGCCACCGTCCGGCTCTTGCCGGTGCCCGGCCCGCCGGTCAGCACGCTGACCCCGTGGGCCAGCGCGTTGCCGACCGCGCTGCGCTGCACCTCGTCCAAGCCGTCCAGCTCATCGGCCGCCTTCTTGGACTTGCCTCTCTTCTTGGCCGCCGCCACGAACGGCGAGGCCGACCCGATCAACCGGCGCACCGACCCGGCGATCTCGGCCTCGGCCGCCGCGTAGCGGGTCAGCGCCAGCATCGGCTCGGCGTCCCCGGTGCTCACCTGCTGCACCGTCTCGCCGGCGCAGGCGTCGGTGATCGCCCGGTCCGGGTCGGGGATCCGGAACAGCTCCAGGTCCAGCTTCACCTCCGCCGCCGGCCATACGGTGTGGCCCTCGCGCGCCACCCGGGCCAGCACGAACCCCACCAGCGCGCGGGACCGCCGCGGGTCCGACAGCTCCACGCCCGGCAGCGCGGCCCGGGCCAGCGCGTCGGCGTCGGGGACGTCCACGCCGGGCAGCTGCAGCAGCCGCCACGGGTCATCGCGCAGCAGCCGGTGCGCGCCGGCGCCGAAGGTGTCCACCGCCCGGGCGGCCAGCCGGGCCGGCAGCCCGGCGGCCAGCAGCAGCTCGACGACCTCGTAGGCCGGCTGGGCGGCCAGGAACGCCGAGAACAGCCGTCCGGCGCGCAGCTGCCCCACCTTGGGCAACCGGACCAGCGCGGCGACGGTCACGTCCTGCGGCCCGCAGATGCCGGCGTCGGCCAGCTCCGCGGCCAGGGTGCTGCCGAGCCCCGGCCACAGCCCCGCCGAGCAGAACGCCGCGAAGGCTGCTTTCTCCTGGTCGGCCGGGGCAGGCCCGGTCAGCGGACGTCCTCGGGATAGCCGAGCCGGGGCGCGGAGACGTCATCGAGGGCCAGCTGGATCTCTAACGGCAGCTCGACCGCCAGTGACTGCACCGCGGCGGTCAGCTGGCCCAGGGTGCGGGCCCCGACGATCGCGGCGGCCACCCCGGGACGGTTGCGCAGCCAGGACAGCGCCACCGTGATCGGGGAGGTGGCGAGCCCGTCCGCGGCGGTGGCGACCGCCTCGACGATGCCCACCTGGCGGCTGTCGGAGTAGCTGGACAGGCTCCGGCCCTGCGCCGCGCCCCGGGAGTCCGACGGCACCCCGTGCCGGTACTTGCCGGTCAGCACCCCGCCACCCAGCGGCGAGTAGGCGAGGATCCCCAGCCCCAGCTCCAGGCAGGCCGGCAGCACCTCGCGCTCCACGCCGCGCTCGAGCAGGGAGTAGCGCACCTGGTTGGAGACCAGCGGCGCCCTTCCCGGCACCGCCCGCTGCCAGGTCGCGGCCTGCGCGGTCCGCCAGCCGGGATAGTTCGACACCCCGACGTAGCGGACCTTGCCCGCGCTCACCGCGGCGTCCAGGGCCGCCAGCGTCTCCTCGGCCGGCACGCTCGAGTCCACGGTGTGCACCTGCCACAGGTCCAGGTAGTCCACGCCCAGGTTGGCCAGCGACTCGTCCAGGGTCTTGAGCAGGACCCCGCGCGAGGTGTTCACCGACCGCTGGTCGCCGTTCCAGCTGAGGCCGGCCTTGGACGCGATCAGCAGCTCCGAGCGGGGCACCACGTCGGCGATCAGGGCGCCGAGGATGCGTTCGGCATCGCCCTGGGCGTAGGAGGCCGCGGTGTCGACCAGGGTGCCGCCGGCGTCATGGAAGGCGACCAGGATGGCCGCGGCCTCGTCCGGGTCGGTGCCGGCGCCCCAGGTCATGGTGCCCAGGCCCAGCCGGGACACCTTCAGGCCGCTCCGTCCCAGCGCGCGCAGTTCCACGGGGCAGAACCTAGTGCACCGGCTCGGACCGGGCCGGGACGCGCACCGTCCGCGCCGCTCCTACCAGCCGGTAGCGGTGTCGGTAGGGTGACCGGCGTGAAACTGGGACTGAACCTCGGCTACTGGGGCATGGGCAACGACGCCGACAACCTCGCGCTGGCCCGGGAAGCCGACGTGCTCGGCTACTCCTGCGCCTGGGCGGCCGAGGCCTACGGCTCGGACGCGCCCACGGTGCTCGCCTGGGTCGGGGCGCAGACCGAGCAGATCGGGCTGGGCAGCTCCATCCTGCAGATCCCGGCCCGCAGCCCGGCGATGGCGGCGATGACCGCGGCGACCCTGGACACCCTCTCCGGTGGCCGGTTCCGGCTGGGGCTCGGGGTGTCCGGCCCGCAGGTGTCGGAGGGGTGGCACGGCGTCCGGTTCGCCCAGCCGCTGGCCCGCACCCGGGAGTACGTCGACATCGTCAACCTGGCGCTGAGCCGCAAGCGGGTGCGCTACGAGGGCAGCCACTACACGCTGCCGCTGCCCGACGGCCCCGGCAAGGCGCTGCAGCTCACCGTGCACCCGGTTCGGAAGCACATCCCGATCTACCTGGCCTCGGTCGGCCCGAAGAACCTGGAGCTGACCGGCGAGATCGCCGACGGCTGGCTGGCGATCTTCTTCTCCACCGACTTCGCCGCCGAGCAGCTGGCCCGGATCTCCGCCGGCCGCGCCAAGGTCGGCAAGGACCTCGACGGCTTCGACGTGGTGGCCAGCGCGCCGCTGGCGATCGGCGACGACCTGGCGGCGTTGGCCGAGCCGATCCGGGGCTACGCCGCGCTCTACATCGGCGGCATGGGCAGCCGGGACGTCAACTTCTACAACCAGCTGGCGGTGCGGATGGGCTACCAGGCCGAAGCCGCGGAGATCCAGACGCAGTACCTGGCCCGGGAGTACCTGGCCGCGGCGAAAGCGGTGCCCTTCGAGTTCATCGACTCGACGTCGCTGCTCGGCCCGCCGGAGCGGATCGCCCAGCGGATGGCGGAGTTCGCCGCCGCCGGGGTCACCACCCTGAACGTGATGCCCTACGCCACCACCCTGGAGGACCGGCTGGCCAGCCTGCGGACCGCTGCCGAGGCGCTGCAGGCGTCGGGGGCCGCGTCGTGAGCGCTGACATCTCGGTCCTGCAGGCCGGGCTCTACGGCGTGGTGCAGGGACTGACCGAGTTCCTGCCGATCTCGTCCACGGCGCATCTGCGGATCATGCAGGCCTGGATGAACCCGGACGTCGACCAGCCCGGCTTCACCGCCTTCACCGCGGTCATCCAGCTCGGCACGATGGCCGCGGTGGTGCTGTTCTTCTGGCGCGAGCTGCTGCATGTCGCGGTGGCCTGGCTGCGCGGGCTGGTCGACCGCCAGGTGCGTGACAGCCTGGAGTACCGGATGGGCTGGTACCTGATCCTGGCGACCATCCCGGTCGGGGTGTTCGGGTTTCTCTTCAAGGACCAGATCACCACCGGCGCCCGCAACCTGTGGCTGATCGCCACCGCGCTGATCGTGCTGGCGCTGGTGCTGGGGCTGGCCGAGCGGGTCGGCAGCAGGACCCGGACCGAGGAGGACATCAACACCAAGGACGCCCTGGTGGTCGGCGTAGCCCAGTCGCTGGCCCTGATCCCCGGCGTGTCGCGGTCCGGCTCGACCATCACCGCCGGGCTGTTCCGCGGCCTGGACCGGGTCACCGCGGCCCGGTTCTCCTTCCTGCTGTCGGTGCCCGCGGTGGTGGCCTCGGGGCTGTTCGAGGCCAGGGACATCGGCGAGCCCGGAGCCCCGGGGATGGGCGTCACCCTGGTCGCGACGGTGATCTCGTTCGGGGTCGGGCTGGCCTCGATCGCCTGGCTGCTGCGCTACGTCTCCCGGCACTCGACGTTCGTGTTCATCGCCTACCGGGTGGCGCTCGGCGTGCTGCTGCTCGGGCTGCTGGCCAGCGGCGCCGTCTCAGCGACCTGATCCCTCGACAAGGCGGCTACCTTGCCCACTGTTCTCCTGCTCAGGCACGGCCTGACCGCGATGACCGGCCCGGTGCTGGCCGGCCGGACGCCGGCGGTCCACCTCGACGAGCGCGGCCAGGCCCAGGCGGCCGCGGTCGCCGACCGGCTGGCGGTGCTGCCGCTGGCCGCGGTCGTGACCAGCCCGCTGGAGCGCTGCGCCGAGACCGCCCGGGCCGTCACCCGCGCCCAGAAGGCAGCCGGCCGGACGGTGCCGCAGCGTTCGGACCGGCGGCTGCTGGAATGCGACTACGGGGACTGGACCGGCCGCCGGATCGACTCGCTGGCCAAGGACCCGCTGTGGCCGGTGGTGCAGTCACACCCGTCCGGGGTGCGGTTTCCCGGCGGCGAGTCGATGGCCGCGATGGCCGAGCGGGCGGTGCGCGCGGTGCGCGACCTCGACGCCTCGGTGGGCGAGAGGTCCGGGCCGGAGGCGCTCTGGGTGGCGTGCAGCCACGGCGACGTGATCAAGGCGATCCTGGCCGACGCGCTGGGCATGCACCTGGACCTGTTCCAGCGGCTGGTGGTGGACCCGTGCTCGGTGTCGGCCGTCCGCTACACCGCCGGGCGCCCGTTCGTGCTCAGCACCAACGACACCGCCGGCGAGCTCAGCCGGTTCCTGCCGCCACCGCCGGCCAAGGGCGCTGCGGGGAGGCGGCGGACGTCCTCGGATGCGACCGTCGGCGGTGGCGCGGGAGCCGGCGCCGTCTAGGCTGGATGTAATGAGCCGACAGTTCTTTTTCTTCGACCAGCCGCGACGTTTCGTCGTCGGCACCGTTGGCCAACCCGGCGAACGGGTGTTCTACCTCCAAGCCGCCGATGACGGCCGGATCGTCAGCGTGGCGCTGGAGAAGTCGCAGGTCTCGGTGCTCGCGGAGCGGCTGGAGCAACTGCTCGCCGAGGTCGCCAGCCGCAGCGGTTTCGAGCTGCCCGAGGCGGTCTCGCCGGACACCGATCCGCTGGAGAGCCCGATCGACGAGGAGTTCCGGGTCGCGGCCATGGGGCTTGCCTACGACACCGACTCCGGCCTGATCCTGGTCGAGGCGCAGGCGCCCGCGGAGTCTCCGGAAGCCGCCGAGGCCAGCTTGCTGGAGGACACCGAGGAAGGCCCGGACGCGCTCCGGGTGCGGCTGGCCCACCAGGCCGCGGTGGACTTCGTGGAGCGGGCCCGCCGGGTGATCGCGGCCGGCCGGCCGCCGTGCCCGTTGTGCAACGAGCCGCTGGACTCGTCGGGTCACGTCTGCCCACGCAGCAACGGCTACCGTCGGCAGGTCCGGTTGGGGTCGGGTGACTGAGCTCACCCCGCCGGTGGCGCTACCGGTGCTCGACGCTCTGGAACTGCTCGAACGAGGCGAGATGACGGTCCAGGGCCGCATCACCACGGCCTCCAACGCCACCCTCTACTGCGCCATCGAGCTGGACGGCGTGACGGCGGCCTGCGTCTACAAGCCGGTGGCCGGCGAGCGCCCGCTGTGGGACTTCCCCGACGGCACGCTGGCCCAGCGGGAGGTGGCGACCTACCTCGTCGCCGCCGCGACCGGCTGGGATCCGGTGCCGCCCACCGTGCTGCGCGAGGGACCGGTGGGCACCGGCATGGTCCAGCTCTGGATCGCCCACGACGAATCGTTCGACATCCTCGCCGCCATCAACTCCGGCGAGCTGCCGCCGTTGCAGCGGATAGCGCTGCTGGACGCGGTGGTCAACAACTCCGACCGGAAGGTCTCGCACCTGCTGCCGGTCACCGCCGGCCGGCCGGACGCTGCTGCCGTGCCGGATACAGCCGTTGCGCCGGACGCTGCTGCCGCGCCGACCTCTGCCGCCGCGCCGGATACAGCTGCCGCGCCGGATACAGCTGCCGCGCCGGACAAGCCCGATCTGCATGTCTACGGCGTCGACCACGGCGTGAGCTTCGCCACCGAGAACAAGCTGCGGACGGTGCTGTGGCAATGGGCCGGCGACCCGATCCCGGACGAGGGCATCGAGGTGCTGCACCGGCTGGCCGAGCAGCTCGACGCCGGGTTGGGTGAGCAGCTGGCGGAGCTGCTCACCACCGCCGAGGTCCGGG
>NZ_DASVSG010000031.1:0-9664 GCF_036388195.1 Jatrophihabitans sp.
CAGCTCCCGGCCGGCTGCCACCGGCGCTCAGCGGGCGCAGGTGTCCAATGCGGTGCGTGAGCTGGTCAGCGACCGGACTCGGGGGCTCGCGCCGGCCTGGCAGGCGTCGGCCACGGCGGTTCTGGAGGCCCGGCAGAACGACCTGCCGGGGCAGCTGGACCAGGCCGTCCGAGCCGCCAAGCTGTCGCACACCGACCGGCCGGCCTGGTGGACGGCGGTGCGCGGCCTGCAGTTCCTGTGGCTGCTCGCGGCCGTCGCGGGGCTGGTGTGGCTGGCGGTGCTGGCCGTGTTCGCGTACCTGCAGCTGCCTGGCCCGAGCCTGCACGTCGGCCGGGCCCCGGCGCCGACGCTGCTGCTGATCGGCGGGCTGCTATTCGGCCTGCTCACCTCGCTGCTGGCGCGGCCGTTCGTGGCGACCGGCGCCGCCCGGCGCCGTGCCCGCGCTCGCCGGTCACTGGATGCAGGCGTACGCGAAGTGGCCCGCGAGAACGTGCTGGCGCCCCTGGCCACCGAACTCGAGGCCGCGACCGCGTTCTGCCAGGCGCTGGCCGCCGCCCGCCGCTGACTCAACCTGCGGACGGTTCCTACCTGCGGGCTCGAGGCAGCGGCATGCATTGATCGATTCTTGAGGTTGCCGCGCCTCGCTCACCCGCTGTTCCGAGTGGGACAGCTGTGCATTCGAGGGTCCATTGGGACGCTCCAGGCCCCCGCATCGCCGGCCGGACCGTCATCGGCGCCGGCTCCGCGCGAGCGGTAGATCCGTATTGCGCCAATTCGAATGCGGGGGCCTTTGCCGCCAGTTCAACACCTGCTCAAGGTTTCGCCCGAGCGGAGGTACAGCCCCTGCTGCGGCGATACGGTGCGTGCCGTCCATCTCATCTGTCCAGGAGCAGCCATGCGCCCCACCGATGGCCCGTTCGGTCGAGGACTACCTCGCGACGTCCTGGATCGGCAGCAAGGCGCGAGCGCGTACGCAATCGCCAGGACTGCCAGCGACGGGCTCGCCTGCGACCAGGCCAGCTATGCACCGGTTAACGGTTCACCGCGGCGACGGGGTCGTTCGTCGCCACCTCCAGCGGTGACCACGCGATTGCAGGAGCGGCGCCCGACCACGCCGCTCCCCCTTCACCGATCCGCGACCGGTAGCTGACAGCGGCGGCCGCCGTTCGCCCCAGGGCGAGCGGTGGCCGCCACTGCACGATGAGCGTCAGGTCGCTGGCAGGTCCTGCGGGAACGCGCTCAGAGGATGACCCCGCGCCGGGCCAGGAACACCTGCGGATCGACGGGCGGCCCGGACATCCCGCCGATGCGGACCTCCAGGTGCAGGTGCGGGCCGGTGGAGTGGCCTTCGCTGCCGACGTAGGCGATGGTCTGCCCGACCCCGACCGACTGCCCCGGTGAGACCGCCAGCACCTTCATGTGGCCGTAGATGGAGGTGAACCCGTTGCCGTGGTCGATGACCACCCAGTTGCCGAAGCCCTGGGCGGGCCCGGCCGCCACCACGGTTCCGGCGCCGATCGAATACATCGGCGTGCCGTACCCGGCTGCCAGGTCGTCACCGGGATGGAACACGCCCCACCGCAGGCAGAAGCAGGTCGATATGTAGTAGCTGCCGGACGGCAACGGCAGCGTCCAGGGCTGGTCGTCGTCCGGTGGCGCGGCCGAGGGCGGCGGCGCCGGGTTGGACGACGGCGGATTGGACGGCGCCGGGTTGGACGGTGACCGGTTGGACGACTTCCTGCGGGCGGCTTCCTGCTGCCTGCGCAGCTCCTCCTGCCGGGCCCATTCGGCAGCCTGCCGAGCGCGCTCGGCGGCCTGGCGGGCCCGCTCAGCGGCTCGCCGGGCGCGTTCGGCGGCGATCCGGGCCCGTTCCTGGGCCTGCCAGCGCTGGTAGGCCTGGCGCTGGTTGGTCAGGGTGGCGAGTTTCGCCGCCGCAGCGGCGGTCTGCGTGGCCAGCTCGGTGCGGCGCCGGGTGAAGTCGGCTTGCTGCTGCCGGAACGCGGCGAGCTTGGCCATCGCCCGGGTCTTCTGCATCTCGGCCTGCTTCTGCAGGGATTCGGCCCGGGCCAGCGCGACCTTGCGCGCCGCCTCGGCGTTCGACAGCGCCACCGTGTTCGTCTGAGCGGTCGCCAGCCGGCGCTGCCGGGCGGTGCCGAGGTATCGCTGGTAGGCCATCGCCTGCAGCGCGCCGCTCGGGTCGTTGCTGGAGAGCAGCGCGGTGATCGAGGGCCGCCGTCCGTAGACGTACTGGCTGAACACGTACCCGGCGATCTGCTTGTGGGCCTCGGCAACCGTGGCACGGGCGTCGGTGACTGCCTGGTCCGCGGCGGCCACGTCCTCGACGGCTCGCTGCAGCGCGATATTCGTCGCGTTGTAGGTGGCGATCGCGGCGTCGGTGTCGGCGGCGGCCCGTTGCAGCTGGCCCTGCAACAGGACCAGCTGCGCTGATACCGTGCCCAGTTGCTGGGCGGCCTGCTGCTTGCGTGCCTGGGCAGCGGCGAGCTGGGCGTCCGTGGGATTCACTGGCTTGGGGGCTGCCCCGGCCGGGGCGCTGAGCAAGCTGAGCAGCACAGCGGTCACGGTGACGGCGACCAGACCGGCCTGCCGTGTGCTGCGGAACCCCACCCGCTCTCCTCACTTCTGCGAGCACGTGCCCGCGGTTGGCCAGCATGTCACATGAGTCACATCAAAGCCGTCAGCCTCATCCGTAACGGCGTGCGAGTTCTGCCAGATGCGGATGACGCACCAGCACCCAGCCACCTCTCCCATCGACGGGGCGGCCCGGAAACTGAGCCGCCGCCACCCCGCTGGCCTGGATAGGTGCACGCGTGGCTGCGCTCGACCCAGCCCGGATCTGCTGCCCGCGACCGGCTCGGCGAAGGTCCCGGCTGCGCCTCGCGCACCGAGCAGCAGGGAAGAACTCGTGCCGGGTTGAGCCCATTACGGTCGGTCAGGATTGCCGAGCATGGGAGTTTTCGGGTGACGCAGCTGAGCAGGAATCGAGCCTGCAGGATCGGGACGGCAACCGGTACACCTCGCAATTGCGCACCGTCTCGGTCGATCCACGAATGACGGAGAGCTGAATGAGCAGCTTGCTGCGCGGCGATCTGGTCCGGCTGACCCGCGCGCGCATCAACACCGCCCGGCTGGCCGGCCGCGCGAGCGGCGCGCCGCTGATCGCCGTGGACCTCGCGGTCAACCTGCTGCTGGGCGTGCTGCCGGTGATCTTCGTGATCGCCTCGGCCGTGATGGTCGGCAGGGTTCCCGCCGCGGTCAGGGACGGATCGAGCTCGGATGCCTGGCGAGCGCTGCTCCTCGCGTTCACGGTGGCGGCGGTGTCCTTCATCGGGCAGCAGATCGTCGCCCCGGTGCGCGAATCGGTGACCGAGCTGGTCGCGCGCCGCGTCGACGGCTGGGTGATCGGCAAGGTGATGGCGGCGGCCACCGGCACCGTCGGGATCGGGGCGCTGGAGAACCCGCGGGTGGTCGCGGACCTGCGCACCGCGGCGCGCGAGCTGGAGAGCTTCGCGCAGAGCCCGGGCCAGGCCTGCGCCGGGCTGGTGGCGCTGGTCGCCAGGTACACCCAGCTGCTCGGCTATGTCGCGGTGGTCGGCGTCCGGTTCTCCTGGCTGGCCGCGGCCGGGCTGCTGATCGCGGTGCTGTTGTTCCGGTACGGCCAGCGCGGTGGCCTGCGCAAGTACGCCGAATTCCGCTTCACGGTCTACCCGGCCGAGCTCAAGTACGACTACCTGCGCGCGCTGTCGGTCGAGGCCGGCGCAGCCAAGGAGATCCGGGTCTTCGGCCTGATCGGATGGCTTCGCGGCCTCTGGCACGCCTCCTACCTGGAGTGGCTCGAGCCGGTCTGGGCCACTCGCCGCCGCATCTACCTGTGGCCCTACGTGTGGTTCGCGAGCTGGGGGCTGCTGGTCAGCGCGACGGTGTTCGCCCTGCTGGGACACCGCGCGGCGGGGCCGGGCGCCGAGGTGACCCTGACCAGCTTCGTCATGGTCAGCTCGGCCACCCTGTCAGCGTTGCGGCTCGGCGAGGGGTACCGGGAGTCCGACCTGCCGACGGCGGTCGGCATGCACGCCTATGACGCCGCATTGCGCTTCATCGACGCGCTCACCGAAGCCGAGGCGACGGACGGCTCGGCGGGAGTCGCTGCCCAGCCGGCCGGCGAGGTGGAGGTGCCGGAGCTGGCCGGCAGCATCACCTTCGACAAGGTCAGCTTCCGCTATCCCGGGCAGGATCGGATGATCTTCGACGGCCTGGACCTGACGATCCCGATCGGCCGGTGCACCGCGATCGTCGGCGTGAACGGAGCCGGCAAGACCACCCTGGTCAAGTTGCTCGCCCGGCTGTACGAGCCGACTGCCGGGACGATCCGGCTGAACGGCGTGGACATCCGCAGCTACCCGGTGCACGCCTGGCGGGCCAAGCTCGCCGTGATCTTCCAGGACTTCGCCCGGTACGAGATGTCCGCGGCCGACAACGTCGCCCTCGGGGCCGTCGGACACTCTGCCGACCGTGCCGGCATTCGCGCGGCCATCGAGGCGGTCGGCCTGCAGAAGACCCTCGATGCGCTCCCCCGCGGCATCGACACCCCGCTGGCCCGGCACCTGACCGACGGGACCGACCTGTCCGGCGGCCAGTGGCAGCGGGTGGCGCTGGCCCGCGCGCTGTTCGCGTTCCGGCACGGATCGCAGATCCTCGTCCTGGACGAGCCGACGGCCAGTCTCGACGTGCGCGCCGAAGCCGGGTTCTTCTCCGAGTTCACCGAGGTCGCGCGCGGCGCCACGACGTTGCTGATCTCGCACCGGTTCTCCACCGTGCGGCAGGCCGATCTCATCGTGGTGCTCGAGAACGGCCGGGTCACCGAGCAGGGCAGCCACCAGGAGCTGCTGGCCCTGGATGGCCGCTACGCGCACCTGTTCCGGCTGCAGGCGCACCGGTTCACCGACGCCGAGGACAGCCCGATCGCCGACGAGATCGTGCGGACCTCATCGTGAGGCAGACCCTGGCAGGCTCGTGGAAACTGCTCCGGTTCTCCTGGCGGCTCAGCCGCGGCAAGACGATGACCGCCATCCTGCTGATGATGGCGGCCGCGGCAGCAGCGCCGCTGACCGCGGCCTCGCTCGGGCTGATGACGAACGCGATCGTCTCGGGACGGCAGGCCGCCGCAGCCTGGTACGGCGCCGCGGTAGCGGGTCTGGCGATCATCGCGCTGTCGTTCGTGGTGTTCGCCTTCGTGGTCTATTACGAGCTGTCCGAACTCGCCGAGATGGACTTCGGCGACCAGCTGATGACGCTGTCCAACGGCTCGCCGGGGATGGAGCACCACGAGCTGGCCGAGTACGCCGACATGCTGACCGTGCTGCAGCCGGAGAGCAAGCGATTCCCCTACGCATTGTTCGCGCTGTTCAACATCTTCGGGCTGATCCTGGCGGTGATCTTCACCGCCGTGCTGCTGGCCCGGCTGAATCCGCTGCTGTTGCTGCTGCCGCCCACCGCGATACCGCCCCTGCTCGCCGGCCGGCGGGCCGAGCGGATCCTCGACCAGGCCAGGACGGACACCGCCGAGCCGACCCGGGTGGCGCTCAATCTCTTCCGGCTGTCCTCCTCGCCCCGGTTCGCCGGCGAGCTGCGGGTCTTCGATCTGGGCGAGGAGCTGCGGCGCCGGCACGCGGCGCTGTGGGCCACGGCAAGCCGCGAGCTGTGGCGTGGCCATACCCGCGCGATCGCGATTCGCGCGGTGGGGCAGGTGGTCTTCGGCCTGGCCTACATCGGCGCGGTGATCCTGGTGATCCGGGAGGCGATCGCCGGCCGGCGCGGTGTGGGCGACGTCGTGCTGGTGATCGTCCTCGCCGCTCAGGTCAACCAGCAGCTGGTGGCTGCGGTCACCCTACTGGGCGAGCTGCAGCGGATGGGGGCCACCCTGCGCCGGCTCGACGTGATCCGCACCCTGGTCGCGGGCTCGGATCACATGCCGGTGGACCGGACACCGCAGGACTTCCTGTCGCAGGGAATCGAGCTCCGGGCTGTCGAGTTCAGCTATCCCAACACCGACCGGCGGGTGCTGGGCGAGGTGTCACTGACCCTGCCGGCCGGCTCCACCGTCGCCATCGTCGGTGAGAACGGCGCGGGTAAGAGCACGCTGATCAAGCTGCTGTGCGGGTTGTACCGGCCTACCGGCGGCCAGATCCTCGTCGATGGAGTGGACCTGCGGCGGCTGCCGGCCGAGCAGTGGCGGGAGCGGATCGCGGCGGGCTTCCAGGACTTCGTCCGCTACGAGTTCTCCGCCAGGAACGTCGTCGGGGTGGGCGACGTGGCCCGGATCGAGGACGATGCAGCGGTCCACACGGCGTTGCAGCGCGCCCAGGCCACCGATGTGATCGGGCAGTTGAGCGACGGGCTGGACACCCAGCTCGGCACCAGCTTCACCGAGGGCACCGAGCTTTCCGGCGGGCAGTGGCAGAAGCTGGCGCTGGGACGGGCGCTGATGCGCGAAGCGCCGCTGCTGCTGGTCCTCGACGAGCCGACCTCGGCGCTGGATCCGGAGGCAGAGCACCGGCTGTTCGAACGCTACGCCGAGCAGGCCCGCCAGGTCCGGGAGCTGACCGGCGCGATCACCCTGATCGCCTCGCACCGGTTCTCCACGGTCCGAATGGCCGATCTCATCGTGGTGCTCCAGGACGGCCGGGTGGTGGAGGCCGGCAACCACGCCACCCTCATCCAGAATGGCGGCCTGTACGCGGAGCTGTTCCAGCTGCAGGCCGGGGCCTACCGGTGATCACCCCTGCTTGAGCACCGCGGCCAGGCCACGGACCGTCCGGTTCAGGTACAGCTGCCGCAGCGGCGGGGTCGGCAGGCCGGCGGCCCGCATCGCCGCGAACAGCTGGACACCGAGCAGGGAGTTGCCGCCGAGGGTGAAGAAGTCGTCGTCGAAGCCGACCCGGAAACCGAACACCTGCTGCCACACGGCATGCAGCTTCGCCTCCAGATCCTGGCCGCCCTCGCCAGCGAGATCCCCGTCCAGCGCCGTCGCGGTGATCGGCTCGGGCAGCCGCGCCTGGTCCAGTTTGCCGTTCGGGGTCAGGGGAAGCGCCGGCAGCGCGGTGAGGGTGCTGGGCACCATGTGCTCGGGCAGGAACCGGGCCGCGTGCTCGCGCACCTGCTCGACGCTGCCGCCGCCGGAGAGCACGACATAGCCGTCCAACCGCGCGGTCGCGGCGTCCGTGCCGTCCTGGCGCAGCAGCACCGCCGCCGCTCCGACGCCCGGGGCGTCCAGCAGCCGAGCCCGGATCTCGTCCAGCTCGATGCGGAAACCTCGCAGCTTCACCTGGTTGTCCAGCCGTCCCAGGTGTTCCAGCCGCCCGTCCGGCAGCAGCCTGCCGCGGTCACCGCTGCGGTAGCGCGGGCCGGCGGCATGCGGGTCGGCGACGAACCGTTGCGCGGTCAGCTCCGGACGGTTCAGGTAACCCGCCGCCACCCCGGCGCCGCCGACGTAGATCTCGCCGGACACCCCGGGCGGCACCGGGCGGCCGTCCGGGTCGTGCACGCTGACATGCCACCCGGGCAGCGGCCGGCCCACCGACCGGGAGCCGGTCAACGCCTCCCCGCGGCCGAGGGTCTGGGCGGTGACGTGCACGGTGGTCTCGGTGATGCCGAACATGTTGACCAGCCGGCACCGGCTCTCCGGATGCCGGTCGAACCAGGACAGCAGCGGCCGGGTGTCCAGCGGCTCGCCGCCGAAGACCACCAGCCGCAGCGAGTCCGGCAGTGGCTGCTGCCGATCGACCTCGCTGAGCTGGCTGAACGCGCTCGGGGTCTGGTTGAGCACGCTCACCCGCTCGGCGTGCAGCAGCTCGGCGAAGCGCTGCGGGTCCCGCGCGGTCCAGTGCGACACCATCACCAGCCGGCCGCCGGTGCTCAGGCAGCCCCAGATCTCCCACACCGAGAAGTCGAACGCGCTGGAGTGGAACAACGTCCAGACGTCGGAGCCGGTGAGGGCGAAGTCGTCGATGGTGGCGCCCAGCAGGCTCAGCACGTTGCGGTGCGAGACCACCACGCCCTTGGGACGGCCGGTGGAGCCGGAGGTGTAGATGACGTAGGCGGGATCGTCGCCGCCGCCGTCCTGGAACGGAGCGGACACCGGCCAGGCCGTGGCCTGCAGGTCCTGCGGCGCCAGCAGCCGCACCCCGGCCAGCCGCGGGAACCGCTCCCGATCGGTGATCACCAGCGGCAGCTGGGCATCGGTCGCGGTGAAGGACAGCCGGTCGTCCGGATAGCCGGCATCCATCGGCAGGTAGGCAGCACCCGTCTTGAGCACCGCCAGCAGCATCACCACCAGGTCGAGCGAGCGTTTCAGGCACACGCCGACCCGGTCGCCGGCGCCGATACCGGCCGCCTGCAACGCATGCGCGGCCTGGTTGGCCCGCTCGTCGAGCTCCCGGTAGGTCAGCTGGCGCCGCTGGAAGCTCACCGCGACCGCGTCCGGACGGTGTTCGGCCTGTGCCCGCACCAGGTCCTCGATCCGCCGGCCGGCTGTCGGCGCCGGCAGCGGACGGCCCAACCCGCCCAGCTCGGCGAGCTCGGCCAGTTGTCCCCTGTCGAACAGGGCAAGCTCTCCGATCGGCTGGTCCGGGCCGGCAGCAGCCAGGCTGCGGTACGCGGTGCCCAGCATTCCGGCGAACCGCTCGACCACGGCCGGGTCGAAGGCGCTGTGCCGGAACCAGCAGACCCCTTGCAGCGGGCCGGTGAGGCTGCCGCCGGGGTCGTCGACGCAGATCGACATCGGGTGCACCGGGTCCGGGAACGGCCGGGTGGCGCTGACGGTCAGCCCGACCACGGGTACGGCATCAGAGCTAGGACGCTCGCACGCCAACCGCACCTCGTCCAGGTAGCTGGCCACCGGAGTGCTGGCGGCGCACCCGAATTCCGCGCTGTGCACCGGGTCCTGGCCGACGCTGACCCGCTCCGCTCCGGTGCACCTGGCCAGCGCCAGGCCGAGGGCGGCGGTCAGCAGCACGCCGATCGCCGCGTCCGTGGCCGGTGCGTCGCCGGTCGGGGGCACTGGAAACGAACGGCTCCCGATGGCGTCAGCACCCGGCCGGCCGAGGCCCCAGTCCGGAGCCTCGGCGCGGTCCAGCCGGGCCAGGCCGTCCTGCAGCCGCTGCAGCAGCCCGGTATCCGGCCGGGCCGCAGCCATCGATTCTCCGGTGAGCACCGCTCGCAGCAGGGAGCATGGGTCGGCGACGGAGCGATGGGCCACCACGATCAGGTCGGCCGGCCCATCGGTATAGCGCAGCAGCACGACCCGGACACCCGGACCGGCCTGCGGATCAACCGGACGCGACAGCTCACGTTCCCGCCACTGCCCAGCGATCACCGAATCCGCGGCGCCGAGCACCTGCTCCTGCCACAGCCGGGTTCCGATGGCCTGCGTCACGTTCTCGGCCAGCCGGCCGGCCTCGACGGCGTCGACCCGGGTCACCAGCGCCTGGCACAGCCGTCCGGCCCGAGTTCCCGCCTGCCGGACCAGCGGCGCGCTGGCCGGGAACCCAGCGGGCATCGATTCCGCTTTCATCGGCTGGTGAATCCCCCATCTACGGACACCACGCTGCCGGTCACCTGGCGGGACTCGTCCGAGGCCAGCCAGAGCGCG
>NZ_DASVSG010000032.1:0-10184 GCF_036388195.1 Jatrophihabitans sp.
CGGGCCGTCGTTGCGGTCCGGCGAGCCGGCCGGGACGTAGCGCTCGTCGCCCCAGAACACGTCCACCCGGGCCCAGTCGACGGTGTCGCGCGCCGGGGTGGCGGCGATCGCCGACCAGACCTGCTCCATGATCGAGCCCGCGGTCAGCGCCAGCGCCGCCCGGCCCCGGCTCTGCTGGGCCCGGCCGAGCGTCGCCAGCACCCGGACGGCGACATCGGTGGCCAGGCTCTCGGCGGTGGCCTGGATGATCAGCTCGGGCTGGGCGGGCATCGGCGCTCAGGCCTCCTGCTGTTCCAGCGCCGGGTCGTGCCAGATGTGGGTGCGCACGGCCGGCCGGTCGTTGAGCCCGGTCAGGCCCGAGACCGCGCCCAGCGCCTCGCCGTAGGGCTGGTCGGCGTCCAGCCTGCGCAGCTCCTCGGCCAGCATGTCGCCGGTGGTCCGCTGCGGGAACGGCTGGATGGTGTCCAGCTGGCCGGGCCGGCGCATCAGCAGCTTGTAGCCCTCGTTGGTCATCTGCACCGTCCGGCCGTCCTCGAACTCCACCGAGACCGAGACGATGTACTTGCCTTCGGCCTTCTCCACCGGAACGGTGAGCCCCAGGCGGGAGGACAGCCAGCCCGCCAGCAGCTGCGCCGACGGGTCCTGCGGGTTGCCGGTGACGATCACCGAGGTGGCCGGCTCGGAGGCGGTGTCGAACGCCGCCGCCAGCGCCGCCCGCCACGGCGTGATGACCGTCCAGGTCAGGTCGGTGTCGCCCGGGGCGAAGTCGACGGCCCGCTGCTGCAGCGAGGCGGCCGGGTCGGCGTCGCGGATGACGTTGCTGATCCGGCGGTCGGCGAACACCCCGAGCGGGTCGTTGGCGATCACCTTGGGGGTCTCGGAGTACCACCAGGCGACCACCGGCGCGTCCGGGGCCAGCAGCGGCAGCGTGACCGACTCGGCGTGCAGCCCCAGCCGTCCGAACATCCGGAGCACCACTGCCTCGCCGGGACCGTGCCGGCCGCCGATCGAGACCTCGGCGTCCAGCCGGGGAACCGGCGCGTCGATGTGGTGGCGCAGCACCATGATCACCCGCATCGGGTGCTTGGCCGCAGCGGTCGCCACGGCCGCCTCGACGTCGGCGGTGTCCTTCTCCTCCAGCACCACCACCAGGGTGAGGGCCAGCCCGCTGGTCACCGCGCCGCCGGAGCGACGCTCGGCGGCCAGCGCCTGCACCACCGCCGTTCCGGTGGTGTCCCAGAGTGTGGTCACCGCACGCCCCCTTCTCCTACGTAGCCCGCGTAGCTCGCGTGACCCACACAGCCCACGTAGCCCGCGTGACCCGCGCAGCTCAGATCCGGGCAGCCGATCATGGCCGCCGCCAGGTGCGCCCGTCGCGGGCGAGCATCTCGTCGGCGGCCTTGGGGCCCCACTCGCCGGCCCGGTAGGCCGCCGGCTCCTGGCCGGCCCAGAACTCCTCCAGCGGGTCGATCACCCGCCAGGACGACTCGACCTCCTCGTTGCGCGGGAACAGCGTCGCGTCGCCGAGCATCACGTCCAGGATGAGCCGCTCGTAGGCCTCCGGCGAGGACTCGGTGAACGCCTCGCCGTACAGGAAGTCCATCGAGACGTCGCGGACCTCCATCATGGAACCGGGCACCTTAGAGCCGAACTTCAGCGTCACGCCCTCGTCCGGCTGGACCCGGACCACCAGCTGGTTGTGCCCCAGCTCCTCGGTGTCGGTGTGGCTGAACGGCAGGTGCGGGGCCTTCTTGAACAGCACCGCGATCTCGGTGACCCGGCGGGGCAGCCGCTTGCCGGTACGCAGGTAGAACGGCACGCCGGCCCACCGCCGGGTGTCGATGCCGAGCCGGACCGCGGCGTAGGTCTCGGTCTTGGAGTCCTGCGGGACATCCTTCTCGTCCCGGTAGGCCGGCACCCGCTCGCCGGCCAGCCAGCCCTGCTGGTACTGGCCGCGCACCGCGTAGGCGGCCCGGTCGGCCGGCAGCGTGATCGCCCGCAGCACCTTGAGCTTCTCGGTCCGGATCGCCTCGGCGGTGAACTCCACCGGCTCCTCCATCGCGGTCAGCGCGAGCAGCTGCAGCAGGTGGTTCTGCAGGACGTCCCGGCCGGCGCCGGTGGCGTCGTAGAAGCCGGCCCGGCCGCCGATGCCGACGTCCTCGGCCATGGTGATCTGCACCGAGTCGACGTAGTTGGAGTTCCAGACCGGCTCGAACAGCTGGTTGGCGAACCGCAGCGCCATCAGGTTCTGCACGGTCTCCTTGCCGAGGTAGTGATCGATCCGGAACACGTCCTCGGCGGTGAACACCTCGTCCACCAGCGCGTTCAAGGCCTTGGCGCTCGGCAGGTCGTGCCCGAACGGCTTCTCCACCACGACCCGGCGCCAGCCGCCGGAGGTGGCGTTGTCGGCCATCTTGGTGCGCTCCATCTGCCGCAGCACCACCGGGAACATGCTCGGCGGGATGGACAGGTAGAACGCGGCGTTGCCCTTGATGCCGTGGCTGTTGCGCAGGTCGTCCAGGGTGGTGGCCAGGGTGTCGAAGGCCTGGTCGTCGTCGAAGGAGCCGGCCACGAACTTGATGTCGCCGGCCAGCCGGTCCCAGACCTCCTCGCTCCAGTCGGTGCGGGCGTGGTCCTTGGCCGCCTTCTTCGCCAGCGTCTCGAAGTCGCCGTCCTCCCAGTCCCGGCGGGCGAAGCCGAGCAGGACGAAGTCGGCCGGCAGCAGGCCGCGGTGGGCCAGGTCGTAGATGGCCGGCAGCAGCTTCTTGCGCGCCAGGTCACCGGTGACGCCGAAGACCACCAGCGCGCAGGGCTCGGGAACCCTCGGCAACCGCCGGTCGCGCGGATCGCGCAGCGGGTTGGATCGCAAGCCCGGCCGCACCTGTGGGCCGTGGCCGGCGCCGATCGCGGAGGGCTGGTCCTCGGTGAGACTCACGGGCTTCTCCTTAGAGCGCTTCGAGTAGCTGTCCGATGCCGGCCGCCCGGTCGGTCAGGTGCAGGTGCAGCACCGGACGTCCCTTGTCGGCCAGCACCGCGGCGTCACCCGCGGCCTGGGCCTGCTGCAGCGAGGCGAAGGTGTACGGACGGTCGGGCACCTCCAGGTCACCGCCAGCATCCTGCCCGGGGGCAGCGGTGATCTGCAGGAACACCCCGTTGGGATGCCCGCCCTTGTGGTACTGGCCGGTCGAGTGCAGGAACCGGGGCCCCCAGCCGAAGGTGGTCTGCAGGCCGGTCCGGCGCGCCAGCGCCTGCCGCAGGGCAGCCGCCTCGGAGTCGGCATGCCGGTCCAGGTAGGCCTGGATGCTGACGTAGCCGCGCTCGGGCGCCGCGGCCAGGAAGGCCTGGAGCGCGTCGACGAGGGTGCCGGCCGAGGACAGCTCGAAGCCGGCGGCGAAGACCTCGACGGCCCCGTCGGTCAGCGCGGGCTCCTCGCGGCCGGCCTGGCCGGGGGCGTCGAGCAGCGCCCGCGCCTGCTTCTTGGCCTCCTCGACGTTGGGCTGGTCGAAGGGGTTGATCCCGATGATCCGGCCGGCGATCGCGGTGGCGTACTCCCAGAGCAGCAGCTGGGCGCCGAGCGGGCCGCTGACCGCCGCGCCCCAGCCCGACGCGGGCCGGTAGGAGTCGTCGTAGCCGCCCAGGGAGATCGCGATCGCGTCCTGGCCGGCATCGGCGAAGCCCGGCGCCCGCGGGTCCTCCACCACCACCGGCAGCAGCCCGCGGCCGTTCTTGCCGGTGGACTCGGCGATCAGCTGCTCGGCCCAGTCGCCGAAGCCGATGATCCCCGAGCCCAGGTCGGCGAAGACGGCCTTGTCGCAGCCGGTGTTGTGCGCCAGCCCCAGCAGCGCGCCGAGCCGCAGCCCGGGGTTGGCGTCGGAGTCTGCCGACAGCACGGTCGCTGCCTCGGCCGCGGAGTCCAGCAGCGCGGCCAGGTCGGCGCCGGCCAGGCCGGAGGGCACCAGGCCGAACGCGGTCAGCGCGCTGTAGCGCCCGCCCACATCCGGATCGGCCAGGAACACCTTGCGGTAGCCGGCGTCCTCGGCGGTCTGCTGCAGCGGCGAGCCGGGGTCGGTGACCACCACGATGCGCTGCCGGGGATCGATGCCCCGGTCGGTGAAGGCCTTCTCGTAGGCCCGCCGGTGCGAGTCGGTCTCCACGGTGCCGCCGGACTTGCTCGACACCACCAGGACGGTCCGGTCCAGGTTGTCGGCCAGGGCGGCCCGCACCTGCCCCGGATCGGTGGTGTCCAGGGTGACCAGGTCGAGGCCGGCGGTCGCGCAGATGACCTCCGGCGCCAGCGAGCTGCCGCCCATGCCGGCGAGCACGACGTGGTCCACGCCCTCGGCCCGCAACTCCTCCCGCAGCGCGGTGATCTCGGCGATCAGCGGCCGGGAGGTCTCGGCCAGCGACACCCAGGACAGCCGCTTGGCCGCCTCGGACTCGGCGTCGGCGCCCCAGAGCGTGGGGTCCTGGGCGGCGATCCTGCTGGCGACCTGGTCCTCGACCAGCTCGGCGACGGCCGCGGCGAACGCCTGCTCGTCGTGGTAGCCGAATTCCAGCCTCAGGCCGCCGCCGGTGACCGAGGCGAGCTCGCTCATGCCGATGCACCGTCCCGGTCGGCGTTGCCGGCCTTGCTGGGGTCGCCGTTGTCGGCCTTCTGGGCCCCGGCGGTGAGCTGCTTCTGCACGCCCTCCAGCAGGGTCGACCAGGAGTCCATGAACTTGTCGACGCCCTCGGACTCCAGCAGCTCGGTGACCTCGTGCAGCTCGATGCCCAGCGCCGACAGGTCGCTGACCACCTTGCGCGCCTCGTCGTAGCCGGAGTCGGCGGTCGGGCCGCTGATCGTGCCGTGGTCGGCGACCGCGTTCAGGGTGGCCTCGGGCATGGTGTTCACGGTGTCGCGGGCAACCAGCTGGGTGACGTACATGGTGTCGTCGTAGGACGGGTCCTTGACGCCGGTGGACGCCCAGAGCGGGCGCTGCACGTGGGCGCCGGCAGCCCGCAGCTCCTCCCAGGCAGGGCCGCTGAAGACCTCCTGGAACGCCTCGTAGGCCAGCCGGGCGTTGGCGATGCCGGCCTTGCCGCGGACCGACTTGGCTTCGTCGGTGCCGATCTTGTCCAGCCGCTTGTCGATCTCGGTGTCCACCCGGGACACGAAGAACGACGCGACCGAGCGGATGGCAGCCAGGTCGATGCCGGCCTCGCGGGCCCGCCGCAGGCCGTCGAGGTAGGCGTCCATCACCTTGCGGTAGCGCTCGATCGAGAAGATCAGGGTGACGTTGACGCTGATGCCGGCCGCGGTGGCCGCCGCGATCGAGGGCAGCCCCGCCTCGGTCGCCGGAATCTTGATCATCACGTTCGGCCGGTCGACCAGCCACCACAGCGCGGTGGCCTCGGCGGTGGTCTTGTCGGCGTCGTGGGCGATCCGCGGGTCCACCTCGATGGACACCCGGCCGTTCTCGCCGTCGGTCGAGTCATACACCGGGCGCAGCACGTCGCAGGCCCACCGGATGTCGTAGGCGGTCAGCAGCCGGACGGCCTCTTCCAGCGACACCTCGCGCACCGCCAGGTCGTGCACCTGCTGGGCGTAGGCGGAGTCCCCGTCGGCGGCGCCCTCCATCGCCTTCTGGAAGATCGAGGGGTTGCTGGTCACGCCGACGACGTGCTTGGTGTCGATCAGCTCCTGCAGGTTTCCGCTGACCAGCCGCTCCCGGCTGATGTCGTCGAGCCAGATGGACACGCCTTGGGCCGACAGGTCGGCGAGTGCGTCGCTCATGATCGATCCTCTCTTCAAAAGCTACTTTCCACCGCTGAGGTGGGATCCGGCTAGTTGCCGGTGGTGGTGCCGGTGATCTCGCCTATCCGCTCCAGGCTGGTGTGGGCGGCGGTGACCACGTTGTCCGGAGTGAAGCCGAACTGCTCGAACAGCACGTTGACGTTGGCGCTGGCGCCGAAGTGGTCCAGCGCCACGATCTCGCCGGCCTCGCCGACGATCTCGCGCCAGCCCAGCGGCACGCCGGCCTCGATGCTGACCCGGGCCTTGACCGCCGGCGGCAGCACCTGCTGCTGGTAGGACCGGTCCTGGGCCCGGAACCACTCGACGCACGGCATCGACACCACCCGGGTCGGGGTGCCCTCGGCCTCCAGCCGCTCCCGGGCCCGCAGCGCCAAGCCCACCTCGGAGCCGGTCGCGATCAGGATCACCTTGGGCAGGCCCGCGGACGCCTCCTCCAGGACGTAGCCGCCCTTGCCGGCGTCCACCACCTTGGCGGGGTCGAGCACCGGCAGCCCCTGCCGGGACAGCGCCAGGCCGGCCGGCCGGTCGGTGTTCTCCAGCACGGTGCGCCAGGCCACCACGGTCTCGTTGGCGTCGGCCGGCCGGACGATGTCCAGCCCCGGGATGGCGCGCAGCGCGGCCAGGTGCTCCACCGGCTGGTGGGTCGGGCCGTCCTCGCCGAGGCCGATCGAGTCGTGCGTCCAGACGTAGATGGTGGGCAGCTGCATCAGCGCGGCCAGCCGGACCGGCGGGCGCATGTAGTCGCTGAACACCAGGAAGGTGCCGCCGTAGACCCGGGTGCCGCCGTGCAGCGTGATCCCGTTCATGATCGAGCCCATGGCGTGCTCGCGGATGCCGAAGTGCAGGGTGCGCCCGTACGGCCCGCCCTCCCAGGCCTTGGTCTGCCGGTCGGCCGGGATGAAGCTGGGCTCGCCCTCCATGGTGGTGTTGTTGGACTCGGCCAGGTCCGCCGAGCCGCCCCAGAGCTCGGGCAGCACCGGGGCCAGCGCCGAGAGCACCTTGCCGGACGCGGCCCGGGTGGCGATCGAGTTCGGCTTGCCGTCCTTCTCGGTCGGGAAGCTGGGCAGCGCATCGGCCCACCCCGGCGGGAAGCTGCGGTTCACCAGGCGGTCGAAGAGCTGCTTGCGCTCGGGGTTGTCCTCGGCCCACTTGTCGAAGCCCGGCTGCCATTGCTCCCGGGCGGTCCGGCCGCGCTGGACCAGCTCGCGGGTGTGGGCGAGCACCTCGGCGGCCACCGCGAACTGCTCGTCCGGGTTGAAGCCGAGGATCTCCTTGGTCTTGCGGATCTCCTCGTCGCCCAGCGCCGCGCCGTGCGCCTTGCCGGTGTTCTGCATGGTGGGCGCCGGCCAGCCGATGATGGTGCGCACCGCGATGATGGACGGCCGGTTGGTCTCGGCCCGGGCCGCCTCGAGGGCGGCCTCGAGCGCCACCACGTCCTCGCCGGAGTCGACGTACTGGGTGTGCCAGCCGTAGGCCTCGTACCGCTTGAGCACGTCCTCGGAGAACGCCACGTTGGTGTCGTCCTCGATCGAGATGTGGTTGTCGTCGTAGATCAGGGTGAGGTTGCCCAGCTGCTGGTGCCCGGCCAGCGAGCAGGCCTCGCTGGACACGCCCTCCTCCAGGCAGCCGTCGCCGGCGATCACGTAGATCTGGTGGTCGAAGACCGACTCGCCGGGCGCGGTGTCGGGGTCGAGCAGGCCACGCTCCCGGCGGGCCGCCATCGCCATCCCGACCGCGTTGCCGACGCCCTGGCCGAGCGGGCCGGTGGTGGTCTCCACGCCGATGGTGTGACCGTGCTCGGGATGCCCGGGGGTGAGCGATCCCCAGGTGCGCAGGGACTTGAGGTCCTCCAGCTCCAGCCCGTAGCCGGCCAGGAAGAGCTGGACGTAGAGGGTGAGCGAGGAGTGGCCGTTGGACAGGATGAACCGGTCGCGGGCGACCCAGTTGGGGTCGGTCGGGTCATGGCGCATGGTCCGCTGGAAGAGCAGGTAGGCCAGCGGCGCCAGGCTCATCGCCGTACCGGGATGGCCGTTGCCCACCTTCTGCACCGCGTCGGCCGCCAGCAGCCTGGCGGTGTCCACCGCTTGGGAATCGAGTTCGGTCCACCAGTCCGGGTGGGTCTGAACGATGCCGGATGCGGTTTCGGTCACGTGCCTCTCCTGCTCTGTAGATATCGCGGTAGGGCTTGAATCGAGCCTAATCGCTTACAGCGGTGTGTTGTCGAGGGGTAGACGCCCCTGTCGTAGGCCGTGTCAGGAATCTGCCGGCCGCCGGTGGGGAGGGATCTCGCGGTGTCGCGAGGCCTGTCAACGACGCCGGATGCGGTGGCGGCCGTGGTTTCGGCCGGGCGTTACGCTGGGCCGGTGACGCAGACCCCGGTTGCCCGCACTCGCTCGGGGCATTCCGGCGTCGCTACCGGCTCGGCGATGACCTCGATACGAGCCTACGTGGCCCTGACCAAGCCACGCATCATCGAGTTGCTGCTGGTGACCACGCTGCCGGCGATGGTGCTGGCCGCGGGCGGCCTGCCGCGCTGGCAGACGGTGCTGGCCACCCTGGTCGCCGGCACCCTGGCGGCTGGGTCGGCCAATGCGCTGAACTGCTACCTCGACCGGGACATCGACGCGCTGATGCGCCGCACCGGGCACCGGCCGCTGGCGCTGCGCGACGTCTCGCCGAACGGCGCGCTGGCCTTCGGGACGGCGCTCGGGGTGATCGCGGTGGCGTCGATGGCGCTGTTCACCAACCTGCTCGCCGCGGCGCTGACCGCGCTGGCGATCGCCTTCTACGTGGTGGTCTACACGATGCTGCTCAAGCGGCGGACGTCGCAGAACATCGTCTGGGGCGGCGCGGCGGGCTGCATGCCGGTGCTGATCGGCTGGTCGGCGGTCACCGGCTCGCTGGCCTGGGCGCCGGTGCTGCTGTTCGCCGTGGTGTTCTTCTGGACGCCGCCGCACTTCTGGGCGCTGGCGATCCGCTACCGCGACGACTACGCCCGGGCCGGTGTGCCGATGCTGCCGGTGGTCGCCTCGCCGGTGCAGGTCGCGCGCCAGATCGTGGCGTACTCCTGGCTGACGGTCGCGACGTCGCTGGCGCTGTGGCCGCTGGCGACCGGCTGGGTGTACGGGGTGCTGGCGCTCGGCGCCGGGGTGGCGTTGCTGGCCGAGGCGCACCGGCTGCTCGCCGCCGCCCGCAGCGGCTCGGCGGGACATCCGATGCGGCTGTTCCACCTGTCCAACAGCTACCTGGCCTTCGTCTTCCTGGCCGTCGCGGTGGACACCTTCCTGCGCTGAGGCGCTCGGTTGGGCCGAGCAGGCGCGGGCGGCGCACCGCCTACGATCGGGGTGTGAACAGCCACCTTGCCCTCGCCAGCTGCCTGGAGATGCCGACCGGCGACGGGGACGACCTGTCGCTGGTGCAGGCGCTGACCGACCTCGGCTACCGGGTCAGCATGGTGCCCTGGGACCAGCCCGGCGTCGACTGGTCCGAGTACGCCGCGACGGTGATCCGGGCGACCTGGAACTACACCACCCAGCGCGAGGAGTTCGGAAAGTGGGTCACCTCGGTGCCCAGGCTCCACAATCCTGCCCCGGTGGTGCTGGCCAACACCGACAAGACCTATCTCGCCGACCTGGCCGCCGCCGGCCTGCCGGTGGTCCCCACCCAGCTCGTCCCGCCCGGCGCCGAGCCGGAGCTGCCGGAGTCCGGGGAGTTCGTGCTCAAGCCCTCGATCGGCGCCGGCTCGCGGGGCGTCGGCCGGTTCGACGCCGGCAGGCCCGGCGCGCACCAGCAGGCCCGCGAGCATGCCGTCCGGCTGCACGCGGCCGGCCGGACGGTGCTGGTCCAGCCCTACCTGGACACCGTGGACACCGCCGGCGAGACCGCGCTGATCTTCTTCGACGGGGTGTTCAGCCACGCCATCCGCAAGGGCCCGATGCTGGAGCCGGAGGTCCGGCACCCGATGGACTCCGCCGCGCTATACATCGAGGAGAACATCACCGCCCGGGAGCCGTCACCGGCGGAGCTGGCGGTGGCCGAGCGGGTCCTCGCGCACGCCAACGCCGGGCTGGCGGAGAACCTGCTCTACGCCCGGATCGACCTGCTGCCCGGCCCGGACGGCCCGGTGGTGGTCGAGCTGGAGCTGGTCGAGCCGTCGCTGTTCTTCCGGTACGCCGACGGGGCGGCCGAGCGGTTGGCTGCCGCGATCAGCGCCCGGGTGAGCTGATGGCTGCCCACTCGGCAGATCGAACAGGGCAGGCCCCGCTGGAGGTGCCCATCCTGGCGCTGGCCGGCGACGCCGAGCGGCAGGCAGGGCTGCGCCGGATGAAGGTGGTCGCCACCGGCGGCCTGGTGCTGGCCGCCGTGGTGTTCGTGATCTGCAAGGTGGTCG
>NZ_DASVSG010000033.1:0-44634 GCF_036388195.1 Jatrophihabitans sp.
GAGATTGCTGTTCGCCGGAACTCCCGCGGTGGCCGTGCCGTCGCTGCGCGCGCTGCTGGATCACCCCGCGCATGAGGTGGTGGCGGTGCTGACCCGCCCGCAGGCCCCGGCCGGCCGCGGTCGCCGGCTGGCCCCGTCCCCGGTGGCCGAGCTCGCCCAGCAGGCCGGGATCGAGGTGCTCAGCCCGCCCCGGCCCACCGACGACGACTTCGTGCGGCGGCTGGCCGAGCTGGACGTCGACTGCGCGCCGGTGGTGGCCTACGGCGCGCTGCTGCGCGAGCCGGTGCTGAGCATGCCCAAGCGCGGCTGGGTCAACCTGCACTTCTCGCTGCTGCCGGCCTGGCGGGGCGCGGCGCCGGTGCAGCACGCCGTCCTGCACGGGGACGACACCACCGGCGCCTCGACGTTCCTGATCGGGCCCGGCCTGGACGACGGCCCGGTGTTCGGGGTGCTGACCGAACGGGTCCGCCCCGGCGACACCAGCGGCTCGCTGCTGGCACGGCTGGCCGAGGCCGGCGCCCCGCTGCTGGTGGCGACCCTGGACGGCATCGCCGACGGCTCGCTCCGGCCGCAGCCGCAACCGTCCGACGGGGTCTCCTACGCGCCGAAGCTCACCGTCGCCGACGCCCGGATCGACTTCGACCAGCCCGCCCTGGCGGTGGAGCGCCGGATCCGCGCCTGCACGCCGGACCCCGGCGCCTGGACCTCGTTCCGGGACGGCCGGCTGAAGCTGGGGCCGGCGGCGCTGGCCCAGCCGGAGCAGCCGCTCGCCCCCGGGGAGCTGCTGATCGGCAAGAGCACGGTGCTGGCCGGCACCGCCACCACCGCGCTGCGGCTGGGCACGGTGCAACCTGCCGGCAAGAACCCGATGCCGGCCGCCGACTGGGCCCGCGGCCTGCGACTGGGCTCCGGTGAGCGCCTTGGCTGAGTTCGGAGAGGACCGGCGGCAGGGCAGCCGATCCCAGCCCGGCCGTGCGCAGCCCGAGCGGCGGCAGGGCAGCCGATCCCAGCCCGGCCGCCGCGGGCCGGTCCGGCAGCCACCGGAACAGGCTGATGGCGCCGGCGCGCCTGGCCCCGTCGATGCCCCCCGGGCCGCTGCCTACGCGGTGCTGCAGGCGGTCAGCGAGCAGGACGCCTACGCCAACCTGGTGCTGCCCCGGCAGCTGAGCGAGGCGGGCCTGACCGGCCGGGACGCCGCGCTGGCCACCGAGCTGGGCTACGGCACGCTGCGGGCCTCCGGCACCCTGGACGAGGTGCTGCGCCGGTGCGCCAGCCGGGATCTCGCCGACATCCAGACGCCGGTGCTGAACCTGCTGCGGCTGGGCGCGTACCAGTTGCTGCGCACCCGGATCCCCACCCACGCCGCGGTAGCCACCACCGTGGACCTGGCCCGGGCCACCGGCAACTCCCGGGCGGCGGGGTTCGTCAACGCGGTGCTGCGCAAGGTCAGCGCCCGGGATTTCGACGGCTGGTGCGACGAGATCGCCAGGGACGCCTCCCCGCTGGGCAGGCTGGCGATCCGCTACAGCCATCCGGGCTGGATCGTGGCGGCCTTCGCCGAGGCCCTGGACGCGGAGCGTTCGGGACCTGCCGGGCTTCCTGAGCCTGCTGAGCTTTCTGGACCAGGTGACCTTCCTGAGCCTGTTGAGTCGGAGCTGGCGGCCGCGCTGGCCGCCGACGACCGGCGTCCGGAGACCCACCTGATCGGCTGGCCCGGCCGGATCACCCAGGCCGAGCTGGCTGCCGAATCCGGTGGCGAGCCGGGGCCGTACTCGCCGTACGCGGTGCGGCTCAGCTCCGGCGGCGAGCCCGGCGCGCTGGCCGCCGTCCAGCAGCACCGGGCCGGCGTGCAGGACGAGGGCAGCCAGCTGTGCGCGCTCGCGCTGGCCGGCCTGCCGTTGACCGGGCCGGACGAGCGGTGGCTGGACCTGTGCGCCGGGCCCGGCGGCAAGGCCGCGCTGCTGGCCGCGCTGGCTGCCGGCCGCGGCGCCCGGCTCACCGCCTCCGAGCTGCACCCGCACCGCGCGGAGCTGATCGCCCGGGCGACCGAGGGCTGGGACGTCGAGATCGTGGTGGGCGACTCCCGGACCCGGCAGCCCGACGAGCGCGGCTATGACCGGGTGTTGCTGGACGCCCCGTGCACCGGGCTCGGCGCGCTCCGCAGGCGGCCCGAGGCGCGCTGGCGGCGAAGCCCGGCGGACCTGCCGGAGCTGATCACGCTGCAGGCGGAGCTCTTGGCGGCGGCGCTGCGGCTGGTCCGGCCGGGCGGGCTGGTCGGTTACGCCACCTGCTCGCCGCACCTGCAGGAGACCCGGCAGCAGATCGAGCGGCTGCTGGCCGGCTCCGGCGTCGAGCTGGTCGACGCCCGGCCGGCGTTCGCGCAGGTGCCGGGCGTCGATGCCTCGCCCATGGTGCAGCTGTGGCCGCACCGGCATGGCACCGACGCCATGTTCTTCGCCGCGCTGCGCCGCACCGTCTGACGCGGCGCTGCCTGATATCGCACGCCTAACGCAACCCGCCTGACGGCTCAACCCGGCTGATCCGGCCTGCATCCCGCGTCTGAGCCTCGCCGCTAGACGCCGCGGGCGACGTCCCGGTAGCGGGCCTCGATCAGCGAGTACAGCGCGAAGACCAGCAACCCGAGCGCGATGAGGCACAGCACCGCCACTCCCCAGGGATGGCCGGCCAGCAACAGCAGCACGCCGTCGAGCCCGCGGGCCCGCCGGGAGTCGTAGCTGACCCCGGCCACGATCAGGAAGATGCCCAGCGGCACGAACACCACGGCCCGGGCGGCGATGCCGACGCTGCCGGACAGCCGCGCCAACCGGGCCAGCGGCGCGGGCGCGTCCTCCACCAGGCCTTCGGTGAAGTCCTGCCGCGCGACGCCGCGCAGCTGCCAGCCGCAGACCGCGAGCACCAGCACACCGGCCGCGATGACGAGCACGGTGCCACCGGGAATGTCGAGCAGCTGCGCGGTGGTGGCGTGCTGCTGGGACTCCGACCCGGCCCGGCGGTTGCCCAGCAGGTAGCTGATCGGGAGCAGCCCGACGGCGACGTAGCTGAGTCCCTGGCCGGCGACGGAGAGTCGCCGGACCGCACCCGGCCGCCGGTCCCGCCAGGCCGCGAAGAGCCGGACGGCGGCCAGCAGCAGGAACCCGGCGGCGGCGCAGGCGATCAGCAGCTCACCGACCAGGCTCTGGGAGATCAGCGACAGCGCGCCCTCGGCGTTGGCCTGCCGGCCGCCCGAGACAGCCCGGCTGCCCGTGCCGTCCAGCGCGGACTGGCGGGCCTGGTCGGCGGCCACGCCACGCAGCATCGCGATCCGCGCCACCAGGGAGGCCAGCAGCGCGTAGAACAGGCCGCGAGCAAGGTAACCGATCCGAGCGGCGCGGTGCAGCGCCCGTGCCCCACCGGTGACCCGGAGGTCGGCCCCGTCCGGAACCAGACCGGTGGCTCCGCCGGCGACCTGGTCCGGCGTCGCGCCGGGAACGCCGGCGCGGATGGTCATGGACCCAGCGTACGTACCGCCAGCGCCTTCGACTAACTTGTGCAACAGCGTCTTGCTGCCGCAGCGAACACCCGGTGCACGGCCGCGTGGCAAGGGACAGGGCATGGTGTGTCGAGTCGGTTCCACGGGCGGCACCTAGACTTTGCACGTGCCTGCTTCAGCTCCGGAACCGATGATCGCGCCCAGCATCCTGTCCGCCGACTTCGCCAACCTGGGAGCGGCGGCCGAGGCAGTGGCCCAGGCGGACTGGCTGCACGTCGACGTCATGGACAACCACTTCGTCCCCAACCTGACGCTCGGCCTGCCGGTGGTCAGGAGCCTGCTCCGGGCGACCGACCTGCCGCTGGACTGCCACCTGATGATCGAGGATCCAGACCGGTGGGCGCCCGGGTACGCCGAGGCGGGCTCGGCGAACGTGACCTTCCACGCCGAGGCCGCTCACGACGTGGTGGGCACCGCCCGGGCGATCCGGTCGGCCGGCGCGCTGGCCGGGCTGTCGGTCAAGCCGGGCACGCCGATCGAGCCCTACCTGGACGTGCTGAAGGAGTTCGACACCCTGCTGATCATGTCGGTCGAGCCCGGCTTCGGCGGCCAGAAGTTTCTGCCCGATGTGCTGAGCAAGGTCCGCACCGCTCGCGAGCACGTCAATTCGGGGCATCTGCGGCTGTTCATCGAGATCGACGGCGGCATCGGCGCCGACACCATCGAGCAGGCGGCCGAAGCCGGCGTGGACGTCTTCGTCGCGGGCTCAGCGGTCTACGGGGCTGACGACCCGGCCCGCGCGGTGCAGCTGCTGCGCGAGCAGGCCCGGGCTGGCATGGCCCGCTGCGCCTCCGCGGCCGGCCGGTTATGAGCCAGCCGAGCGACGCCGAGGTCGCCGCGATCCGGCTGGCGGCAGAGCTCGCCGCCCGGGTGGCCGGCCGGACGAGCCCGAACCCGGCGGTCGGCGCGGTGGTGCTCGACCCGGCCGGGCGGATCGCCGGCGAGGGCGCCACCCAACCGGCCGGCAAGGAGCATGCCGAGGTGATGGCGCTGCAGGCGGCCGGTTCGCGGGCCACCGGCGGCACCCTGGTCGTCACGCTGGAGCCCTGCAACCACCTCGGCCGCACCGGGCCCTGCACCGAGGCGGTGATCGAGGCCGGCATCGCCCGGGTCGTCTATGCCGTGGGCGATCCCAACCCGGTGGCTGCCGGCGGCGCCCAGCGGTTGCGCGAGGCCGGGCTGCAGGTGCTGGCCGGCATCGAGGAGGCCGCGGTGCTGCGCGGCGTGCTCGGGCCCTGGCGGCACGCGGTCACCCAGGCCCGGCCGTACGTGACCTGGAAGTTCGCCGGCACCCTGGACGGTCGCGGCGCGGCCGCGGACGGCACGTCCCGGTGGGTCAGCAATCCGGTGTCGCGGGCCGACGTGCACGCCCTGCGGGACGTGGTCGACGCGATCGTGGTGGGCAGCGGCACGGTTCTGATGGACGATCCGCAGCTGACCGTCCGCGGGGTGCGGGGCGCGGACGAGGACGAGCTGGCCGACCGGCAGCCGTTGCGCGCGGTGATGGACCGCCGGCACCGGGTGCCGCCGGACGCCCGGATATTCGACGGCGCCGCCGAGACGGTGGTGCTCGACACGGCGGTGCCCCGGTTCGCGTTGAAGGCGCTGTACGACCGAGGGGTCCGCCACGTCCTGCTGGAGGGCGGCCCGACGCTGGCCGGCGCCTTCCTGGAGGCCCGGCTGATCGATCAGGTGGTGGCGTATATCGCCCCGAAACTTCTGGGCGCTGGGCCTGCCGTGCTGGAAGATGCAGGAATAAGGACCATGTCCCAAGCCGTCTCACTCGAGGTACAGGACGTCCAGCGGCTGGCCGGTGATCTCAAGATCACCGGGCGTCCGGTCTGGTCGAATGCGGTCGAAACCGTGCCGCGAAAGGAATAGCGATGTTCACCGGCATCATCGAAGAGGTCGGCGAGGTCATCCAGCTCAGGTCAGCGAGCAGTTCCGCCGTGCTGCGCGTCCGCGCCGCCACCGTGGGCAGCGACGTCTCGCACGGCGCTTCGATCGCCGTCAACGGGGTGTGCCTGACCGTGGTCGGGCAGCAGCCGGCCGAAGGCGCCCTCGAGCTGGAATTCGACGTGATGGCCGAGACCCTGCAGCGCAGCGTGATCGGCGGCCTGACCGCCGGCAGCAGGGTGAACCTCGAACGCGCGGCCCGGGTGGACAGCCGGCTGGACGGCCACATCGTGCAGGGCCACGTCGACGGCACCGGGACGGTGCTGGCCCGCACCCCCGGCGAGGCCTGGGAGACCTTCCGCTTCTCGGTCCCGGCGGGGCTGGCCCGCTACATCGCCGAGAAGGGCTCGATCGCGGTGGACGGGGTGTCGCTGACCGTGGCAGCGGTGGGCGCCGGGCCGGACGGGACCGACTGGTTCGAGGTGGGGCTGATTCCGGAGACTCTGCGCGCAACCGCCCTTCCCGACCGCCGGATCGGGGATGATGTCAACCTTGAAGTAGACGTACTGGCCAAATACACCGAACGCTTGCTCACCTACGGGAGACCCACGACTACGAACGGCGGCACCTGACATGTTGGACCCGATCCACAAGGCGGTCGCCGAGATCGCGGCCGGTCGGCCGGTAGTGGTGGTGGACGACGAAGACCGGGAGAACGAGGGTGACCTGATCTTCGCCGCCGAGCTCGCGACCCCCGAGCTGATGGCGTTCATGGTGCGCTACACCTCCGGCTACATCTGCGTCCCGATCACCGACGCCGACGCCGATCGGCTCGACCTGCCGCCGATGGTGCGGACCAACCAGGACAAGCGGGGAACCGCCTACACCGTCACCGTGGACGCCCGCGAGGGGGTGAGCACCGGCATCTCCGCGCTGGACCGCTGCCACACGATCAAGCTGCTGGCCGATCCGGCCACCACGTCGGCCGACCTCGCCCGTCCCGGCCACATCGTGCCGTTGCGCGCCAAGGAGGGCGGCGTGCTGCGGCGTCCCGGCCACACCGAGGCAGCCGTCGACCTGGCCCTGCTGGCCGGGTTGCGGCCGGCCGGCGTGCTGTGCGAGATCGTCAGCGAGAAGGACCCGTCCGGGATGGCGCGGTCGGAGGAGCTGCGGGCCTTCGCCGACGAGCACGGCCTGGTGATGATCTCGATCGCCGACCTGATCGCCTACCGGCGCCGGTTCGAGAAGCTGGTCGAGCTCAAGGCCAGCGCCCGGGTGCCGTTGCGCTACGGCGAGTTCACCGCGTACGGCTACGCCGCCTCCTACGACGACCGCGAGCACGTCGCCTTCGTCTTCGGCGAGATCGGCGACGGCAAGGACGTCCTGGTGCGGGTGCACTCGGAGTGCCTGACCGGCGACATCTTCGGCTCGCTGCGCTGCGACTGCGGCCCTCAGCTGGACGCCGCGCTGGCCGCGGTGGCCCGCGAGGGCAGGGGAGTGGTGCTCTACATGCGCGGTCACGAGGGCCGCGGGATCGGGCTGTTCCACAAGCTGCAGGCCTACCAGCTGCAGGACTCCGGCCGTGACACCCTGGACGCCAACCTGGAGCTGGGCCTGCCCGCCGACGCCCGCGACTACGGCACCGGCGCGCAGATCCTGGCCGATCTGGGAGTGCGGACCATGCGGCTGCTGACCAACAACCCGGCCAAGCGGGCCGGCCTGGAGGGCTACGGCCTCTCGGTACTCGGCACGGTGCGCCTGCCCACCCACCTCAACCCCGAGAACCTGCGCTACCTGCAGACCAAGAAGGACCGGATGGGCCACGAGCTCGACCTGGAGGACGCTTCGCTGACCGCGGCGATCACCGAATTCAACGAACTCAAGATCAACCCATGAGCGAGGATCGAGCGAGGGACGAGCGAGGCCCGGAGCGAGTGCCTGCGATGAGCGCTCGCGCGAAGAGCGCCGATTACATGAGCGAGGTGACATGAGCGGGCACGGGGCGCCCGAGACCGGCGCGGTGGAAGAGGCGGCCGGGCTGAAGGTGGTCATCCTCGCCGCGCGCTGGCACGCCACGGTGATGGACGGCCTGCTGGCCGGCACCCAGCGCGCGCTGGCCGATTCTGGCGTCAGCGACGTCACGGTCATCCGGGTGGCCGGCACCTACGAGCTGCCGGTCGCCGCCCGCCGGGTCGCGAACTCCCACGTGGACGCCATGGTTGCCCTGGGCGTGGTGATCCGGGGCGGCACGCCGCACTTCGAGTACGTCTGCAGCGCCGCGACCGACGGCCTGACCCAGGTATCGGTCAGCACCGGCATCCCCATCGGGTTCGGGGTGCTCACCTGTGACAACGACGAGCAGGCGCTGGACCGGGCCGGGCTGCCGGGGTCCAAGGAGGACAAGGGCTACGAGGCGGCGCAGGCGGCGCTGGCCACCGCGGTCGCGCTGGCCGGCTACCCCCGCCGCTGACCCGGTGACCACAGCGGCGGCGGTCACCGGCATCGTGCTCGCCGCCGGCGCCGGACGCCGGCTGGGCCGTCCCAAGGCTGATCTGGATATCGGCGGCCAGCGGCTGGTCGACCGGGCCGTCGGGACGCTGCGCGCCGGTGGCTGCGACGAGGTGCTGGCGGTGCTGCGGCCGGGGCAGGCCGCTGCCGAGGACGCCCGCACGGCGGTCAACCCCGAGCCGGACCGGGGGATGGGCTCGTCGCTGCGGTGCGCGCTGGCCGAGCTGGCAGCCGATCCGCGCTCCCATGCCTGCGTGGTGCTGCTGGTGGACCTGATCGACGTCCGGCCCGCCGAGGTGGCGGCGGTGATCGAGCGGCACCGGGCAGGGGCGCAGATCGTCGCGGTCCGCCGGGCCGGCCAGCGCTCCCATCCGGTGCTGGTGAGCCGCCGCTGGTACCCCGAGCTCGCGGCGGCCGCCGAGGGGGACCAGGGCGGCCGGGAGTTCTTCGCCCGCCGCGTGGAAGACACCAGCTTCGTCGATTACCCCGATCCGATCAGCGACATCGACACCGCCGAGGACCTCAGCCGGGCGCTGGCCGCCCACCAGCCGCCGGATCAGGCCCGCTGAGCCAGCGCCGCCAGCGCCTTCGGGAAGATCTCCGCCGGTGGGGTGACCAGCCCGGCGCCGACCTGCCCGACACCGGCCAGCCGGCCGGCCATGCCGGTGTTGATCTGGGGCAGGATCTCGGTGCGCACCACCTTGGTGACGTCGATCCCGGTCGGGGACCCGCGGAAGTCCAGCACCGGGATCGAGTACATCGGATGCTCGCCGACGGTGATCTCATACATCCGCCGGGACGCCGCCAGCGCGTCGGCCACCTCGCCGCCGACGAACCGGACGATCGCCGGAGCGGCCGCCATCGAGAAGCCGCCGAGGCCCGCGGTCTCGGTGATCGCCGAGTCGCCGATGTCGGGGTTGGCGTCTTCGAGTGTGAAGTTGCCCAGGAACAACCCGTCGGCGAGCTGGGCGGGCCCGGTGAACCACTCGTCCCCGGTGCCGGCGACCTGGATGCCGAAGTCCGTTCCGTTGCGCGCCATCGCCACCACCACCGTGGAGCCGGGGATGTCGCGGGCGGCGTCCAGGGTCAGCTTGCAGGCCGGCATCGCGAGGTTGAGGAAGAAGTGGTCATTGCCGGCCACGAACCGGACGGCCTCGGCGACGTCGGAGGACGGGGCGCCGGAGTCGATCAGCTCGGGCAGCAGCTCGCGCAGCAGCATCAGGGTGCCGGCCCGGTTGCGGTTGTGCGCCTCGTCGCCCATCTGCAGCATCTGCGCCAGGATCGCCTTGAGGTCGATCGGGCCGTGCCGGCGCACCGCGGTCTGCAGCAGCGGCGCCAGCACCCGCGACATCCAGCGCAGCCGGGTCAGCACCTCCTCGGAGTAGGCCCCGTAGCGCAGCACCTTGCCCAGCCCCTCGTTCAGGGTGCAGTAGGTTCGCCGGCCGGTCGCCGGGTTCTCCACCACGAACACCCACATCGAGGCCGACACCACACCGGCCATCGGCCCGACCGCCGAGTGGTGGTGGCACGGGTCCAGGGAGTACCCGGCGCCGGAGGCGAACAGCTGCTCGGCCTGCTCGGGCTCGGAGACCACCCCTTCCAGCGCGGCGGCGCCCATCAGCGCGCCGCGCAGCGGGCCGGACGCGCGCGGCCAGTCGATCGGCGGGCCGGCGTGCAGGAAGTCCCGGTCCGCCAGGCCGAGCGTCTGGCCGGCCGGCAGCACGTCCACCAGGTAGGCCTCGGTCCCGACGATCCGGCTCAGCGCCTCGGCGTTGGCCTGCTGGCGGCGCGGGTCGGCCATCACCCGTGCGAGGTGGGCGACCGTGCCGGGCATCGGCGGCCGCCAGTCCACCTCGCTGACCGCTGCGCCCTGTGCCGCCGCCGCTTCGGCGAACAGGCCCACCCCGGCGGTGACGAGCCGTGGCGCCGGGCCGGTGAAGCGATCGGTGCTCATGGCACCCTGCTCTTCGCTGGCATTTCGCTCCGGGCCTCGCTCGTTCCTCGCTCGATCCTCACTCATGAGCGGCCTCCGGTGGCGATCAGGCTGAGGGCGTGCCGGGTGGCGGCGGCGTTCGAGCTGAACACCGAGGCGCCGGCCTCGTGCAGTCGCCGCGCCGAGGCGTCCAGCTGCTGGGGGTCCCGACGCGCCCCGATCAGGCTCACCACCACCGGGACGGGCGAGCCGTCCAGCACCGGCAGCAGCTCGGCGACCGGGTCGGGGTGGCTGCCATGCCCGAGCAGCACGTCCAGCAGCACCACGGCGGTGTCCGGGTCGGCCAGCAGCTCGGCCAGCCGCTGGTTGCGCAGCGACGGGTCGATCATCGGGTGCGCCCGGCCCTGGGTGAGCGCGTCGTCGCCGAAGTCGATCATCAGGTGGCCGGGCCAGCGCAGGCCGGCATCCAGCGCCCACTCCGGCCGCAACGGGATGTTCGAGTGGATCTGGCCGAGTTCGGCGCTGGCGATCAGCATCGCCTCGTCGCACAGCGTGCCGCCGCAGAACAGCCCGCGCAGGGCTCCGGGCCGGGGCTCGGCCGGGCTGATCCAGGACGGCCAGTCCGGCGCGGGCGTCCCCAGCTCGGCCAGCACCGACTCCGCCGCCTGGGTCAGGTCCGGCTGGCCGGGGCCGAGCAGCGCGAACCGGACGGGGGTGCCCAGGCCCGCGGCTGCCTCCCGGACACGCCCGGCCACCGGCGCCGCCGGCGGCTTGGACACCACCAGGATCACCTCGGTGCCGGGGTCGGCGTCCAGGATCTGCAGCGCTGCCAGCGTCGAGCGCCCGGCGACCTCCTCGGACAGGTCCCGCCCGCCGACCCCGAGCGCGGCGCTGACGCCGACCCCGGCCGCGTCCAGCAGGCAGAGCAGTTGCTGCGCGCCGGTGCCCGACGCCGCGACCATCCCGACCGGCCCGGGGTCCACGGTGTGCGAGAAGCCCAGGCCCAGCCCGCCCACCACCGCGGTGCCGCAGTCCGGGCCCATCACCAGCAGACCCCGGCTCGCGGCGGCGTCCTTGAGCCGGATCTCGTCGGCGACGCTGACGTTGTCGGAGAACACCAGCACGTCGCAGCCGGCTTCGAGGGCGTCCATCGCCTCGGTGAAGGCGTGCTGGCCCGGCACCGAGATCAGCGCCAGCCCCCCGCCGGCGCGGGCGGCCGAGCCGATGGTGCGCGGCGGCTGCTCGGCAGCGGCGCCGCCAGCCGTCCGGTGCGGTGCGCTGAGCAGCCGCTCGGCCAGCTCGGCGGCGGCGGCCACGGCCTGGGAGTCCTGGGCGCGGACGGCGATGAAGAGGTCGTTGGCCGACTCGCTGCCCGGCGGCTGGAAGCCCATCCCCGCCAGCATCTCGAGGTTGAGCTCGGTGGCCATGCCGACCAGCGCGTCCTGCACCCCGGCGGCCTGGCCGACCTGGCGGCTGACCTGCAGCAGGGTCACCGAGTCGGCGTAGATCCCTCGGCGCAGCAGCACCTGTTCAGAACTCATCCGCGGCCCTCCAGCCGTATCGGTGCGAACTAGCCAGCGGCCCTGGCTGGAACGTAATCAGTGAGCTACCTTCTGCCGATGGTTACTGTTGCCAACGATCAGGCTCACAACCTACGCAATCTGCCAGCAGCCGCTGTGGACGGCCTCACCGTTGCCGAGTTGCTGACGCTGCCCCGGCTGGCCGATGCGACCGTGCTGGCGGGCGCCTCCGGCCTGGGACGGCCGGTCTGCGGGCTGAACGTTCTGGAAGTGCCGGACATCCTGCCGTGGGTGAAGCCGAACGAGCTGCTGCTCAGCACCGCCCTGACGCTGACCCGGGCCGCCGAGTCCGCCTACGGCAAGCAGCTGGGCCAGCTCATCCGGGACTTCGACGCCCGGCAGCTGTCGGGCATCGCGGTGACGGGGGGAGGCGACGAGCTGCCGGCGGAGGTGGTGGAGCTGGCCGACGAGCTGGGCTTCCCGCTGCTGCGGCTGGCCGACGGGGTGGCCTTCGACGAGGTGCTCGCCGACGGGTTCGCGGCGCTGCTGGACCGGCAGAACCGGGTGCTGGCGCAGGCGGACGCGCTGCACGAGGCGATCTCGACGATCGTGCTCGGAGGTGGCGGCCTGCCCCAGATCGCCGGCGAGGTGTCCCGGCTGCTGGACTGCGCGTTGCTGATCACCACGCCGGACGGCCGGGTGCTGGCCGAGGAGGACCGGGGTGGCCACCACGTGGCGGCGGGGCTGGTCGACAGCAGCGGCCGGGTGCTGATCGAGCGGCTGCGGATCGGGGTGCAGCCGGCGCCCGACGAGCACGGCGAGGCGGCGATGACCGCGATCGTCGCCGGCGGTGTGGACCACGGCCGGATCGTGGCCTGCCGGCAGGATGCCGCGCTGCCGCCGGGAACCGTGCAGGCCCTGGAGCGGGTCGCGATCGTGGCGGCGCTGACCATCACCAAGGAGCTGGCGGTCGCTGCCGTCGAGGGCAAGTTCCGCGGCGACTACTTGCGGGACGTGCTGACCGGCCAGGTCCCGGTGGACGACACGGTCGTGCAGCACTGCCGCTCGCTGGGCTGGGACATCGACCGTCCGATGGTGGTGCTGGTCGCCGAGCTGGACGCGAGCGAGCCCAGCAAGCCCGGGGTGCCGCCTGCCGGGCCGTCGGTGGTGCACCGGTCCCAGCACGAGCGGTTCGTCTCGGCCTGGCAGCAGGTGCTGCGGGCCCGCGACAAGGCCGCCCCGGTGGTCGGCTTCAGCCATGAGGTGGTGGCGCTGCTGCCGGTGCGCTCCGGTGACCAGGGGCGGATGGTGGCCGAGCTGGTCGCGGCGGTGTCCGGCGACCGCGGCGGCGGCCGGCAGTCCTTCAGCGCCGGGGTGTCGCGGCGGGTGCTCGAGCCGTCCCAGATCGCGACCGGCTACGCGCAGGCCCGCAAGGCGGTGTCGGTCGGCCGGCGGGTGCGCGGGCACGGCAGCGTGTCGCACTTCGACTCCCTGGGCGTGCACCGGCTGCTGTCGCTGGTGCCCGACACCGCCGAGCTCAAGTCCTTCGCCGCCGAGGTGCTCGGTGACCTGGCCACCGATGCCGCCGAGGCGGCTGACCTGCGGACCACCCTGCAGACGCTGCTGGACACCAACCTCAACGTCGCCGAGACCGCCCGGCTGCTGCACTTTCACTACAACACGCTGCGCTACCGGATCAGCAAGCTGGAACGGATCGTGGGGCCCTTCACCACCGATCCGAACCTGCGGCTGGACGTGGCGCTGGCCCTGCAGGTCGTCCAGATGCGCGGCATCTGAATTCAGGTCCGGCCGCCCGCCCCGCCGCTCCCATCGTTGGCCGCGGGGCAGTCGCTGTCACGGCGGGTCGCCCTGCTCAGCGGCCAACGATGCCCACCGCGTGGCGCTGTCCCTTGACACATTCCCATATAGGAATATGATTGAGCCATGGCACGGATGGCGACCACGGCAGACGCGTTCAACGCGGTGGCCGAAGCCCGCCGGCGGCAGATCCTGGACGTCCTCGCCACTGGCGAGCGGGGCGTCAACGACCTGGTCGCGCTGCTGGGACTGCCGCAGCCGCTGGTGTCCAAGCACCTGCGGGTGCTGCGGGAGGTGGGCCTGGTCGAGGTGCGTGAGCAGGGCCGCGAGCGGCTGTACCGGCTCAACGCCGAGGCGCTCAGGCCCATCTCGGACTGGGTCAAGAACTACGAGCGGTTGTGGACGCAGCGTCTGGACCGCCTCGATGCCGTGTTGCAGGAACTCAAGGAGCTTCAGGAACCCACAGGAACGGAGCAGGGACATGACAGCAGGAACGAGTAGCGGCGCCGCAGTGGTGACGTTGCCGACCGACACCCAGATCCTGATCACCCGCGAGTTCGACGCGCCCAAGCACCTGGTGTACCGGGCCTGGACGACGCCGGAGCTGATCAAGCGTTGGTGGGGCGCGGAGCGGGGCGATGTCACCGCCGTCGAGGTCGATCTTCGGGTCGGCGGTCGCTGGCGCTATGTGACGGTGACCCACGACGGGTTCGAGTTCGCCTTCAGCGGCGAGTACCGCGAAATCGTGCCGGACGAGCGGCTGGTCTCGACCGAGGTCTACGAGGAGATGCCCGAGCACGAAGCGCTGAACACGCTCACCCTGACCGAGCACGACGGGCGCACCACGCTCACGGTCCTGGTCGAGCACGACAGCAAGGAGTCCCGCGACGGGCACCTCAATTCCGGGATGGAAGCCGGCATGCAGGACGCGCTGTCCCTGCTCGAGCGAGTGGCGGTGTCGCTGCGCTGAACGGGAACTCGATCGGCGGTGATCGCTACGTCGCGGTGATCGGGCCTGGTGTGGCCGCACCCGAGCTGTGCCAGCTTGCCTATGAGGTAGGCGCCGAGCTTGCCCGGCGACAGGCGGTCCTGCTGTGCGGCGGGCTCGGCGGGGTGATGGAGGCCGCGGCCCGCGGCGGCCGCGAGGCGTCCGGACGCTCGATCGGGTTGCTGCCCGGGGTCGACCGCGCGGCCGGCAACCCGTTCCTGGACTTTGCGCTGCCCACCGGGCTGGGCGAGGCCCGGGACGGGGCGCTGGTGACCAGCGCCGACGCGGTGATCGCGGTCGGCTGCAACCCCGGGACGCTCATCGAGATCGGCTATGCGCTCAAGCGGCAACGACCGCTGGCGGTGCTGGGCGGCTGGTCGGTGCTGGACTCCGCCGGTGAGCCGGTCCCCGGGTTGCAGGTGGCCCGGACGGCTGCCGAGGCGGTGGCCCTGGTGCTCGGCCCGGACGGTGGCGGCTGCTTCCGGCCGGCCGTGGAACCGGCCAGCTGAGCGGTCGCTCGGCCCCGTGGCGCCGCGCCGGGGCAGTATGGAGCCATGGCTACTGACGACGCTGCCACGGTCGGTCCGGACGGTGCCCTCACGGTAGGCCCGGGCGACGCTGCCACGGCCGAACACGACGACGCTGCCACGGTTGGTCCGCTGGACGGCAGGGTCATTCCCCGGTACGCCGGGTTCCCCACCTTCGCCCGGCTGCCCCGCATCGAGGACGTGCCGCGTTTCGACGTCGCCGTCCTCGGGGTGCCGTTCGACAGCGGGGTGAGCTACCGGCCGGGGGCGCGGTTCGGCCCCGCGCACATCCGGCAGAGCTCGCGGCTGCTGCGCCCGTACAACCCGGCGCTGGAGGTGTCGCCGTTCGGCGTCCAGCAGGTGGTCGACGCCGGTGACCTGGCGGTCAACCCGTTCGACATCCAGCAGGCCATCGGCCAGATCGAGGCCGGGGCCCGCGAGCTGTCAGCAAGCGGCAAGCTGCTGGTGCTGGGCGGTGACCACACCATCGCGCTGCCGGTGCTGCGGGCGATGCACGCGCTGCACGGCGAGATCGCGGTGCTGCACTTCGATGCGCATCTCGACACCTGGGACACCTACTTCGGCGAGCCCTACACCCACGGCACGCCGTTCCGCCGGGCGTCGGAGGAGGGCCTGCTGGACCGCGAGCACTGCCTGCACATCGGCATCCGCGGCCCGCTGTACGACCCCGCCGACCTGACCGACTCCTTCGACCTGGGATTCGCCACGATTCATTGCGTGGAGCTGGAGACCCTCGGCGTGGCCGGGGTCATCGAGCGGATGCGGGCCCGGCTCGGCGATCGGCCGGTCTACGTCTCGATCGACATCGACGTCCTGGACCCGGCGCATGCGCCCGGCACCGGAACCCCCGAAGCGGGTGGGATGAGCTCGCGCGAGCTGCTGGCGGTGCTGCGCGGGCTGATGGGCGCCAACATCGTGTCCGCCGACATCGTCGAGGTGTCACCGGCCTATGACCACGCCGAGATCACCGGGATCGCCGCCGCGCACGTCGGCTACGAGCTGCTGTCGGTGCTCGCGCTGTCGCCCCTAGCAGGGGAGACGGACCTGCGGTAAGGCATGGCTTTCCTCGAAGCGCGGGCCTACCGTTGGACGCACGGCACGGCACGCGGCCAGAGTGACAGCGCGCCTGCCGGGAGGAGTCGTCATGACCGTCCATCAATGTCCCAAGTGCGAGCTGCGGTTCACCTGGAAGACCGAACTCGACGACCACTGCGCCAATGATCATCCGCAGTTCAAACACGACTATCCGGTGCGCAAGGCCTCCAGCCAGCACGGGCAGCAGGGCCAGTCCGGTCAGGCTGGCGCCGAGAGGCCGACCCGCAGCACCGTCTAGACCCTGGGCTATCGCACGCCAGCCCAAACCGTGAACCGGCGCCCTCGATCAGGGCGCCGGCCGGTTCCCGGCTGAGCAGCCACCGTGCGCCGCTGACAAGGGCTGGCTGGTTCCGGCTGGACGGCGCCATCGGGCCACCAACCAGCGTCCGGCCGGTTTAGCCGAGTAGCTCCGCGATGTCCTCGCCGCCGAGCGCGCGGCACTCCACGCTGCGGCGTGTCACAGCCCCCCAGTGGATCTTTCGTCAACACTTCACCGTGTAGCGGGTGCCGCCCGGTCATTACCGTGCGGCCAACGAATCGCCTGGAGGCCGCCATGTCTGCGTTCGGATGGAAACAGGTCTACAACGGCAAGACCCCACCACCGGGCGCGGTGGTCCGTCCGGGCGAGCGGTTGTCCTGGCTGCGGATGGGCGGCCTGGGCGCGCAGCACGTGGTGGCCATGTTCGGCGCCACCTTCGTGTTCCCCGCGATCATGGGGCTGAACCCGAACCTGGCCGTGATGATGTCCGGGGTCGCCACCATCCTGTTCCTGCTGATCGTCAAGGGCCGGGTGCCGTCCTACCTGGGCACCTCCGCCTCGTTCGTGGCCGCGGTCGCCGCGATCCGCGCGCAGGGCGGCGATTCGGCCGACGTCACCGGGGCGATCCTGATCGCCGGGGTGATCCTGGCGGCGGTCGGTGTGCTGGTGCACTTCGGCGGCAGCCGCTATGTCCGGGCGGTGCTGCCGCCGGCGGTCACCGGCGCGGTGGTGATGCTGATCGGCTTCAACCTGGCCACTGTCGCCACCAGCATCTACTTCCCTGCCCAGCAGTGGATCGGCCTGCTGACAGCCCTCTTCGTGCTGATCATCACTGTGCTGGTCCGCGGCTTCCTCAGCCGGATCGCGATCTTCCTGGCGCTGATCTTCGGTTACCTGATCAGCTGGATCGCTGACCGGATCAACGACGTGCCCAAGTGCACGGACCAGATCACCACCGCCTGCACCGGCACCGGCCACCGGATCGACTGGAGTGGGGTGCGCAGCGCCGACTGGATCGGCCTGCCCCAGGACATCACCAGCCCGACCTTCGGCGAGCTGACCGGCCCGCACCTGCCCGCCTTCAGCATCACCTTCATCCTGCTCGTGATCCCGTCGGTGATCGCGCTGCTCGCCGAGAACGCCGGGCACGTCAAGGCGGTCTCGGAGATGACCGGCGACGACCTGGACCCCTACCTCGGCCGGGCCTTCATCGGCGACGGCGTGGGCACCGCGGTCGCCTCGTTCGTCGGCGGCTCGCCGACCACCACCTATGCCGAGAACATCGGGGTGATGGCGGCGACCCGGATCTACTCGACGCTGGCCTACTACATCGCCGCGGTAGTGGCGATCCTGTTCGGGTTCTGCCCCAAGTTCGGGGCGGTGGTGGCAGCCACCCCGGGCGGGGTGCTCGGCGGCATCACGCTGGTGCTCTACGGCATGATCGGCCTGCTCGGCGCCAAGATCTGGGTCGAGAACCGGGTCGATTTCGGAAACCCGATCAATCTCGTCCCGCTGGCCGCCGGCCTCATCGCCGGCATCGGCAACCTGAATATCAAGTTCAGCGACACCTTCTCCATCACCGGAATCGCGGCGGGCACGCTGATCATCCTCATCGGCTACCACCTGGTGCATATCCTGGCACCAAGGGTCGGCAGCGCTCCCGTGGAGAACACCGCTCCGATCACCGACACCCCGACCGCAGGTCATGAAGGAGGTTTCAGGCCCCGGTGAAACCGCCAGCGTTCGACTACAGCCGTCCGGAGTCCCTCGACGAGGCGTCGGGACTGCTGGCCGAGTACGGTCCGGACGCTAAGGTCCTTGCTGGCGGTCAGAGCCTGCTGCCGTTGCTGTCGATGCGGTTGATCGCACCGGCCCGGTTGGTGGACATCAACCGGCTGGCAGAGCTGGCCTACATACGCTCCGGCCCGGACGCCGTCCGGGTCGGAGCCTTGGCCCGGCACACCGCGGTGTTGCGCGACTCCGGGGCCAGGGAACACCAACCGCTGCTGGCCGAGGCGCTGGCGGTGATCGCCCATCCGACCATCCGCAATCGCGGCACCTCGGTCGGCAGCCTGGTGCACGCCGACCCGGCGGCCGAGCTTCCCGCGGTGCTCTGCCTGCTGGGTGGCTCGGTGACCGTCGCCTCGGCCGCCGGGCAGCGCACCGTGCCGGCCGGCGAGTTCTTCACCGGCCCGCTGGAATCAGCCGTCCAGCCCGGCGAGCTGGCGATCGAGGCGGCCTTTCCGGCGCTGCCCGCCCGCGCCGGCGCCGCGTTCGTCGAGGTGTCGCGACGGCACGGGGACTACGCGGTCTGCGGGGTGGCGGTCCTCGTGCAACTCGATGCCGACCTGCGGATCAGCGCCGCCCGGGCCGGCTACCTGTCCGTCTCATCGACCCCGCTGGTGGTGGACCTGACCGAGGCGATCGGCGGCCGCCCGTTCGATGCTGACCTGTCGGCGGCGGCCGCGCTGGCCCGCCAGAGCGTGGACCCGGAGCCCGACATCCATGCCAGCGCCGACTACCGCCGGCAGCTGGCCGGGGTCCTGACCGGACGGGCGCTGGCCACCGCCGCCCGCCGGGCCGCCGACGAAGTCGCCAGGGCTGCCGGGGTGGCCGCGTGAGCCAGCCCGGACAGGACGAGGCCGCCCACGCAGAGGTCAGGCACCAGATCGCGCTCACCGTCAACGGGATCGAGCGGCGCGCGGAGGTGCCGGCCCGCCGGTTGCTGTCGGACTGCCTGCGCCATGATCTGGGCCTGACCGGCACCCATGTCGGCTGCGAGCACGGGGTGTGCGGCGCGTGCACCGTGCTGGTGGACGGGGTGCCGATGCGGTCCTGCCTGCTGCTGGCGGTCAGCATGGACGGCGAGCAGATCACCACCGTGGAGGGGCTGGCCGGCCCGGACGGCGAGCTGTCGCCGGTCCAGCAGGGGTTCGTCGAGTGCCACGGGCTGCAGTGCGGTTTCTGCACGCCCGGCTTCCTCACCACCATCACCGCGGGCCTGGCCGAGAACCCGGATCCGACGCCGGAGCAGGCCCGCGAGCTGATCGGCGGCAACCTGTGCCGGTGCACCGGCTACCAGAACATCGTGGCGGCCGTGCTGCGGGCGGCCGAGATCACCCGGCAACAGCACGGCGACCGGAGCAGCCAGTCATGACGACCCGGATGATGGGCGAGCCGGTCCAGCGGGTGGAGGACCGCCGGCTGCTGCTCGGCGGCGGCCGCTACCTCGACGACCTGGGCGCGGACGCGGTCGAGGTGGCGCTGGTGCGCTCGCCGCACGCGCACGCCAAGATCCTCGACATCGACGTCACCGCCGCCCTGGAGGTCGAGGGCCTGCTGGCGATCTACACCTATGAGGACCTGACCGGTCCGCTGGCCGATCCGCTGCCGCTGCTGATCCCGCACCCGGCGCTGACCCACGGCCGCACCCAGTATCCGCTCGCCCGCGACGAGGTGAACTACGTCGGCGAGGCGGTGGCGATGGTGGTCGCCGAGAACCGCTATCTCGCCGAGGACGCCGCCGAGCGCATCGTGGTCAGCTACCAGCCGCTGCCGCCGGTGGTCGGGATCGTCGCGGCCCGGACCGCCGAGCAGCTGGTCCACCCGGACGTGCCGGGCAACGTCGCCGCGCACCTCGTCCAGGAGGTCGGCGACGCGGCCGCGGCGATCGCCGCCGCGCCGCATCGGCTGGAGCTGGACCTGGAGATCCAGCGCTCGGCCAGCACCCCGCTGGAGGGCAGGGGAGTGCTGGCCCGTTGGGACACCGACGCGCAGCGGCTGCGGATGTGGACCTCGACCCAGACCTCGACCGGCGTGCGGGCGGCGGTCGCGGTGAAGCTCGGCCTGGACCTGGGCAGCGTCGAGGTGATCACCCCGGACGTCGGCGGCGGCTTCGGCGTCAAGATCATGCATCCGTGGCCGGAGGAGGTGCTGGTGCCGATGGCGGCCCGGGCGCTGGGCCGGCCGGTGAAGTTCACCGAGGACCGCCGCGAGCACTTCATCTCCTCGGCGCACGAGCGCGGCCAGCAGCAGCACATCGAGGTCGGCTTCGACGACGAGGGCCGGCTGCTCGGCCTGTCGGTGCGGTTCTGGCATGACCACGGCGCCTACATCCCGTACGGGCTGATCGTGCCGATCATCACCTCGACCCAGCTGCTTGGCCCGTACAAGCCCGGCGCGTACCGGGTGGAGTTCGAATCCCTCTACACCAACACGGTGATCGTCACTCCGTACCGCGGCGCCGGCCGGCCGCAGGGGGTGTACGCGATGGAGCGCACGATGGACGCGATCGCCGCCCGGCTCGGGCTGGACCGCGCCGAGGTGCGCGAGCGCAACTTCATCCAGCCGGAGGAGATGCCCTACGACCACGGCCTGATGTTCCAGGACGGCCGGCCGTTGATCTATGACTCCGGGGACTTCCCGGCCTCGCTGGCCAAGCTGAAGAAGCTCGTCGGCTGGGACGAGTGGGCCGAGTACCAGGCCAAGGCGCGCGCCGAGGGACGCAAGGTCGGCATCGGATTGGCCTGCTACGTCGAGGGAACCGGGGTCGGCCCGTACGAGGGCGGCCACGTCCAGGTGGAGACCACCGGCAAGGTGAAGGTCGCCACCGGCCTGACCTCGCAGGGCCAGGGCCACCAGACCGCGTTCGCCCAGATCGTCGCTGACGAGCTCGGCGTGCCGATGTCCGACATCGAGGTGGTCACCGGTGACACCCGCCGGTTCCCTTACGCGGTCGGCACATTCGCCTCCCGGGCCGCGGTGATGAGCGGCTCGGCGATCGCGCTGGCGGCCCGGGCGGCCCGGGCCAAGATCCTGAAGGTGGCCGCCGAGGCGCTGGAGGCCGACGCCGACGACCTCGAGATCGTCGACGGCCGGGTGCGGGTCAAGGGCAGCCCGGGCGCCGAGATCTCCCTAGGCACCGTCGCGGTGCTGTCGAACCCGCTGCGCTACGCCTTCGACGAGGCGTCCAAGGCCGCGACCCAGTTCGCCGTCGGCCGTCCGGACCTGGCGCCGGTCGGCGAGGACGACGAGCCCGGCATCGAGGGCCGGGACTACTACTCGCCGCTGCGGTCCACGTTCGCCAACGGCATGCATGCGGTGATCGTGGAGACCGATCCGGAAACTGCGGAGATCAAGATCCTGCGCTACTGCGTGGTGCACGACTGCGGCACCCTGATCAATCCGATGATCGTGGCCGGCCAGGTGCACGGCGGGGTGGCCCAGGGCGTCGGCGGCGCGTTGTACGAGCGGATGGCCTACGACGAGAGCGGGCAGCTGCAGAACGCCTCGTTCATGGACTTCCTGATGCCCTACGTCTCCGAGGTGCCCACCGAGATCGAGATCGACCACCTGGAGACCCCGTCGCCGCTGAATCCGCTGGGAATCAAGGGCGCCGGCGAGGCGGGGGTCATTCCCAGCGCGGCGGTGTTCGCCGCGGCGATCTCCGACGCCGAGGGGTTCGAGATCACCTCGATGCCGATCTCGCCGAGCGAGCTGTTCGAACTCCGGTCGGCACATGCCACCGGTCGGCAGGAAGGGGACCGGGCATGAAGCTGGCAGGTGAGGCGGTGCTGCACGCGCCGGTGGACCGGGTCTGGACGGCGCTGCGCGACCCGGCGGTGCTGGTCGCGACCATCCCGGGCTGCGAGCGGCTGGTCGCGACGGGTGAGGACAGCTATGACATGACGGTGACCGCGGGGGTCGCCTCGATCAAGGGCAGCTACGCGGGCTCGGTGTCGCTGATCGACCTGCCCGAGCCGCACACGTTCCTGATGAAGGCCTCCGGCGCCGGCAGCCCCGGCACGGTCAGCGCGGACGTCCGGGTCAGCCTGACCGAGGCCGGTGAGGGCACCCGGCTGTGCTACGACGCCGACGCGGTGATCGGCGGGGTGATCGGCGGGGTGGGCCAGCGGATGCTGATCGGCGTGGCCAAGAAGCTGGCCGGTGAGTTCTTCTCCAGCGTGGACGACGTGCTGACCGGCGCGCGACCGCTCGCAGCTGCCGGCGCGGGGCAGCCCGCGGTCTCCGGCGCCGGTCAGCCGGCCGCGGGCGCCCAGCCCGCGGTGTTCACCGCCGCTGCACGTACCAGGCCGGCGACCGATTCCTTCTTCGCCGGCGCGGTGTTCGGGGCGGTCACCGCGCTGCTGGGGGTGCTGGTGGGAGCCCGAACCGCCCGTGCCTCGCGCAGCGGCCGGACTGCGAGGACAATGGGCTGATGCGTGAATTCATTGCCGCCGCCGTGCAGGTGGCGCCCGTGCCGGGGCCGTTGACCGCCGACAGCATCGCGGCCAACACCGCCCGGGCCCTCGAGCTGACCCGCCGCTGCCATGCCGCGACCGGGGCCGAGCTGATCGTGCTGCCCGAGTCGGTGACGACCGGTTTCACCCCCGGGATCGACACCGAGCAGCTCTGGGACCTGGTCAGCGAGCTGCCGGGCCCGGTGCTGCAGCCGTTCGCCGACCTCGCCGCCGAGCTCGGCACGCACCTGGTGGTCGGCACCTACGAGCGCGGCCCGGAACGCGGCGTGGTCTACAACGCCGCGGCGGTGCTGGGCGCGTCCGGTGAGCTGCTGGGCGTCTACCGCAAGACCCACCCGTTCGGCCACGAGCGGGCCGACGGCGGCGGCTGGACCACACCCGGCGAGGACGTCCTGGTGGTGGACACCCCGCTGGGCCGGGTCGGAGTGATCATCTGCTTCGATGGGGACTATCCGGAGCTGTCCCGGATCACCGCGCTGGCCGGGGCCGAGGTGATCTGCCGGCCGTCGGCGCTGCTGCGTTCGGCCGACATCTGGGAGCTGACCAACCGGGCGCGTGCCTATGACAACCACGTCTATGTGATCGGGTGCAATGCCACCGGCATCGATCCGGGCGGGGTGATCTACTTCGGCAACTCGATGATCGTCACGCCGATCGCCGAGGTGGTCGCCCGGGCCTCGTCCCACGAGTGCTGGGTGTCGGCCCGGCTGGACCCGGACACCGCGATGAGCTCGCTCACCCCCGGCTCCTCGGTTCCGCAGACCTTCGACCACCTGGCCGACCGCAACCTGGCGCTGATCCGCAAGCACGTCGACCTGCTGACGGCCGAGGCCCGGACGTCGTTCAAGCTCGGCTGAGCAGCGTTCCGGCAGCTGGATGGCCTAGCTGCTGGGTGGCCTAGCTGCTGGGTGGCCTAGCTGCTGGGAACCGGAAAGACCAGCTGGTCGAACGCGAGGATCGGCGGCTCGTCCCCGGACGCGGACAGCACGGCGAGCCGGATGTGCCACTGGGCGCCGGCGGTGGCCGCCTGGGAGGTCTGCTGCCACGCTGCCAGGTCGGCGGCGATGGCCCCGGCCGAATGTCTGGTCAGCTCGAGCTCGGGTATCAGGAGCACCGGCAGCACGGTGTGCAGCTCACCGATGGGCTCGGCGTAGCCGACCTCGAGGCGCAGCCGGACAGCTTCCGGTTGCTCCCCGACCACGGCATCGAAGGCGTTCTGCAGCGCCTCGGCGATCCCGGCGCCGGTCAGCGGCAACTCCTCACTCCACCGGACGCTGGGGGCGGCGACCTCACGCTGCTGCGCAGCGGAGATCAGCAGGAACGCCGGCGAGATCGGCAACCCGGCGGGCAGCACGGCATTGCGCTCGGCGGTGAGGGTGATCCGGGCGTCCGGATGGGGCGCCCCGCGCAGCCCCGGCCACTCCAGCCGGACGGTCGGCGGTCCTGGCGGTGGTGGCTCGGCGGGAAGGTACTCGCGGAGCTGGCCGCTGACCGGTCCGGGCGTCAGTGGCAGCTGCCGGTCAGCGCTCAACAGGCTGATCACCGGCCAGCCGTACTCGGCGCTCGAGCGGTGCACGATGAGCCGGTCCAGCAGCCGCGGGGCGCCCGGCTGGCTGAGGTAGCTGGCCCGTATCCGGTAGCCACCGGCCGGCGTGGTCTCGGACGGGGCTGAGCCGTGCCCGCCCGGCTGATGCTGGGCCCACGCCGCGGCGACGGCCGTCGCCAGCTCGGCCAGCGAGCCGGCGGCGTTCCGCACGGTCTCGGCATCCGGTGGCTCGGTGTCGGGCAGCGGGACATCCGGTGGGTGGGCACCGGGCAGCGGGACATCCGGTGGGTGGGTGTCGGGCAGCGGGATGTCCGGCGGCTGGGTGTCCGGCGGTTCGGTGTTCAGGCCGAGCAGCCTGGCCAGCTCCGGAGCCGCGGCGGCATATGCGGCCAGCGCTTCGGCCAGCGCCGTGCTGCCCGCGGTCGCGGCGAACGGCGGTGCGGGCTCCGACCACGACACCGTGATCACGTCCTGGGCGGCGTGCGGGTGGGTGTAGCTGAGGCCGGCCGTCCACTGCGCCGCCTCGGCCAGCGTGGGCAGCCCGGGTCCGGAGAAGGTCGGCGTGGCGGTCATCGCGGGCACCAAGGGCGGGCCCGGGTGCTCGCGCACCGGCAGCGGCAGGTCGGCTGGCGGCAACTCGGCGACGATGGTCTCGGGACGGTAGCTGCCGTCCAGCGGGTGGACGAACCGCAGCAGCACCGGCTCGGCTGACTCGGATTCGAGTTCGAGGGCGGCGAAGACCTGCCTCGGCTGGATCGACACGCTGGGAGCGCCGGTCGGGTCCAGGCTGGTCACCGCGAAGACACAGAAGGCGTGGGACGGGTCCAGCCCGGTCCGGCTGCTGCTGAGGCTGATCTCCGGCCTGCCGGGCCCGTCGAGGGCGCCGATCAGCCACGCCGGCGGCAGGCCGTCCCGGCCGTACGGGGAGACTGCGACGGCGCGGTGCTGCACGATCACCGTGCCGTACGCCGGCGCCAGGCCGCTCCGGGCGATGCCGGCCAGCGCGGCCCGGGCGCTGAGCAGACCGGGGTCGGACGTCGGGCTGGCCGGCTCGTCCAGCAGCGGCGCCAGCCCGCCGGCGATCGCAGGAGCCAGGTGGCGCCGGGCGTCGACCAGCTGCGCACGAGCGGGTTCTGGCAACCCCGCGCTGAGACAGCGATCGAGGTCGGCGAGGAACAACCGTGCCCAGGACTCCACGTCGGGCTGGTTGAAGTGCCGCAGGACCGGCGTGCCGCGGCGGCCTTGGTCGGTGATCGGCCTGATCCAGGTGTCGAAGTCGAGCAGCTGCTGATACGCCGGGCGCAGCCCGAACACCCGTGGGCCCAAGTTGCCGCCGGCCGACGGCTCGATCCGCACGCTGGCGAGGCCGGCGCTGCCGAAGGACACCACCCACAGCTCGTCGCTGGCGTCGGTGGCCAGCCGGACGGTGGGCAGCAGGGTCAGGCAGGCGTCCACCAGCGCGTCCCGGCTCGCCGGCGGGACGGCTGAATTGGCACGCTCGCCGGCCTGCGCTGTCCCGGCTCCAGCACGTGCCAGCCGGAGCGTCACGGTCAGCGGGACGGCCGGCGAGGTCATCCGCAGCGCCTGGCCGGGGGAGGCGGTGAGGGTGACCGGTGGTGGCGGCAGCAGCGCCCGGGCGCCGGGCCGGAACACCGGGACCATGGCGTTGTCCGCGATCAGCTCGGCGACCGACGGGGCACGGCCGTCCGTGGCCAGCCGGGCCAGCACCGCAGAGAGGGTGTCCTGCTCGGCCGTGGCGACGGTTCTGCCGCCGACCCCGAGCTGAACCCCTGGCAGCAGCAGCCCCAGCACCGAGGCGTTGGCGGCGGCGAACGCGGCGGGTGGGCAGCCGTGCTCGGCGGCGACCTCCACGGCGGTCAGCGGGTCGGCGCCGTCCCGGCCGCTGCCCAGCACCGCGAGCGGGCAGCTGAGCACCACGTCGGGGGCGAGCACCGCGCCGAGCCGGTCCAGCGCATCGGCGACCGCGTCCAGGGTGACACCGGCGTCCTGTTCGGCCAGCCGGGTGTGCAGGGACCGGAACGAGTCTCCGGCCACCGTGTCGGTGCGTACGGTCACCGGCTCAGCCTCGCCGGGTTCGACCTCGATGTCCGCATCGACGTCCGCATCGACGTCCACATCGACATCGGCATCGACGTCCGCGTCGACATCCGCCTTCGCCTCCACCTGAACCTCGACAGAGACGCCGGCCAGCAGGACGCCGGGAACATCGGCGTTGCCGGTGACGAGGTCCCGGGGCGTCGTGCCGAACCGCTGCGCCAGCGCGGCCAGGGTGTCGCCGGCCTGGGTGCAGCAGGGAGTCCGGGTGTCCGCCGGCAGCGTCACGATTCCGGGCAGCACGATGGCCGGCTCGGCGGCCAGCAGCAGGCCGCTGTTGTCCGCCAGCAGCCGCTCGGGCGTGATGCCCAGCCGGGCGGCGACCTGGGCGAGCGTGCTGGGGTCGGCCGGAACGGTGTCCGGCTCGATCTGGCCGGTGCGCATGGCCAGCGGCTGCCCGCTGCGCAGCAGGGCGTTCAACGGACGGTCGGCGTTGGCTGCGGCGAGGTGCTCGGCAAGCAGGCCGTAGCGGTCCAGCAGCTCGCCGAGGGTGGCGATCCCGGTGACCTCCGGTGGCTTGGCCGCAGCCGCAGCCCCCGCTGACAACTGAGCGGCAGCAGCGAAGCGCCGCAGCAACGCCAGGCCATCGGCGCTGGGCAGCACCAGGTCCGGATCGAGCGTGGTCAGCAGGGCGACCGTCAGCCCCGGCTTATCGAGCTGCGCGCGGATCAGCCGGTACCGCTCGGCGTGCTGGGCGGCGAGCGCGGCAGCCTGTTCTGGCCCGTCACCCGGGCCGGGCAACCCTCCGCCGGGCTGAGCGGACACCGTGACCGCGAGCGTCGGCTGGTCCACGGTCCCGTCAAGCTCGTACCCAGCCACCGCGGCGGGCCAGAACCGCACACCGACCAGCGGCGCATCAACCGATAGCTCATCGACCGAAGGCTCATCGACCGGAGGCGGAACTGGGGCTGTCACGCCCGAACCATAGCCGCGCGCGGGCTGTCAGCGGCCCCGATCGCTGGTACGTCGAGGGAATTGAGCCTCAGACCCGTTCGGCAGCCGGCTCAGGCAGCTCCCGCAGCCAGCTGACCGGGGACAGCACCAGCGGAACCAGCAGGCAGAGCGAGAGCCCGGCGAGGATCGCCAGCGCCGTCCGCAGCCCGAACACACCCGCGATGAGCCCGCCGACCGGTCCGGCGATGGAGCCGCCGCCGAACAGCAGCATCCGGAAGACCGCGTTCATCCTGCCCAGCAGGGACGGCGGCGTGCAGGTCTGGCGCAGGCTCATCATCACGACCTGCACCAGGCCGAGGCCGAGGTAGCTGGTGAAGAACGAGGCCACGAACAGCGCCGAGACGAACAGCTTGGGCCCTTGGGCGATCGGGATGAGGACGGGCGCCACGAAGATGGCCGTCATCGAGATCAGGTACACCCGGCCCAGGGGCAGCCACTTGATCACCTTGCGGGAGATCGACGCGCCGAGCAGGCCGCCGACCGCCGAGGCCGACAGCACGAAGCCGAGCATGAACGGAGACAGCCCCGCGTCCCGGACGGCGTAGACGATGAACAGCGTCTGGATGGACACCATGCAGAAGTTGCACGCGGGGCCCATCAACACCAGCGGCCGGAGGATCCGGTCGCCGAACACCCAGTTCCATCCGTCGGCCAGCTCCGTCCGCAGCCGGCGCTCGACGGCCGGTGGCGGCGGCTTCTCCTCCGCGCCGATCAGCATCAGGGTGACGATCGAGGCGAGGTAGGAGAACGCGTCGACCACCAGCGCTATCGGCGCCGTCAACGCGCCGACCAGCATGCCGGCGATACCCGGGCCGGCGACCTCGGCCGAGGACGAGGTGACACCGAGCTTGGCGTAGGCCTCGACGTAGTCCTTGCGATCCTTGATTATGCTCGGCACGTAGGACAGCCAGCTGACGTCGAACAGCACCGAGACGATCCCGATGCCGCACGCGATGACCAGCAGCGGGCCCATGCTGAGATGCCCGGTCTGGGACAGGATCGGCACCAGGGCGATGAGCAGCATCCGGGTGATGTTGGCGAACAGCATGACCGGGCGCCGGCGCACCCGGTCGACCCACACGCCGAACAGCAGCGCCAGCCCGAAGTAGGGCACCAGTTGCAGGAACCGCAGCAACCCGACCTGCTCGGTGCTGGCGTCGAAGAGCAACACCGCCGTCAGCGGCAGCGCGAGCGCCGTGACCTGGGTTCCGTACAGCGAGATCGTCTCGCCGAACCAGAACAGCAGGAAGTCGCGGTTGCGCAACAACCCCGGCTTGACCGCCTCCGCGTTCTCCGAGGAGTCAGTGCTGGTCGAGGTCATCGAAGGCCTTTTTCATCGAGTCGCATCGATCGGGCGGTTCGTCGGCAATGGTACACAGCGGGGCATCCGGCAGCCGGTGGTCAAAGCGGGCACGGCACTACGGCAACAGGAAGTCGTCGACGACCCGGGCAAGCTCGACGAGGGAGTCCTCGGTCCAGATCGAGTAGTGATTTCCTGGCAGAACGACCTCGACGAGGTCGGTCATGACCGTGTCCCACCGCATGGTCTCCGGCGGCGACTCGGCGGCCATCACATGCAGCACCTTGCCCTCGTACGTCGCCGGCGGCGCGTAGTTGTAGAGCGCCTGCAGGTGGGCGTTGAAGGTGCCATAGCGGTCCAGCAGCAGCTCCGCGTCGAGCTCTTCGGGCAGGATCTCGGCCTGCTCGATCCTGTCGAACATGTCAGCGGCGGCGATGTCGTCGGCAACGCCGGTGAAGACCGGGTCGATGTCCTCCTGCGGGATGCCGGACATGCCTGCCAGGTCAGCCATGAACCTGGCGACGACTGCTTTCTCGGGCGGGAACACCTCGACATACGGCAGGCCGGAGTCGACCAGCACCAGCCGGGCGGCCGGCGTTCCGGCGGCGGCCAGCCGGAGTGCCATGTCATAGGCCAGCGCGCCGCCGAGTGACCACCCGAGCAGCTGGAAATCGCCGGCCGGCTGGAACTCCCGGAGGATTCTCGAGTACTCCTCGGCGAGCACCGGAATCCGGTTGACCGGCGCGCGGTCGTTGTCGAAGCCCGGCGCCTCGAAGCCGAACACCGGCTGCTCGGCCGGCAGGAACTTCACCAGCCCGGTATAGGCATAGGCCGACCCGGACACCGCGTGGATGCAGAACAGCGGCTTCCGGTGACCCGAGTCGCGCAGCGGTACCAGGCGTTCCAGATCCTCAGGCATTGACTGAGTCGCCGGCGCGAGCGGCTGTCATCTCGTCCAGGGCGGAGGAGATGGCGCTGACCGTCGCGTTGGCGTACAGCTTCCTGATGTTGATCTTGACTCCGAAGGTCTTGTTGATCCGGCTGACGACCCGCATCGCCTGCAGCGAGTTGCCGCCGATGTCGAACAGGCTGGATTCCGCGCCCACCACTCCGGCGTCCAGCCCGAGCACATCGGCGAAGATGTCAGCGACCGTCCGCTCGGTCGGCGTGCGCGGCGCCACCACCGTCGCGTCCTCGGCAAGCGGCTCCTCCACCGGCTCGGGCAGCGCCTTGCGGTCGATCTTGCGCGCGGCGGTCAGCGGGAACTCCTCCAGCACCATCCACGCCGTCGGCACCATGTAGTCGGGCAGCGAGGCGCTCAGGTGCTCACGGATCTCGCGGAGATCCAGCGGCTGCTCGCCCTTCTGGGTGAGGTAGCCGACGAGCTGGTTGTCGCCCTGGCGGTTCGGCCGCATCACCACGACCGCGAGCCGCACCGAGGGATGGGTCAGCAACGCCGACTCGATCTCACCCAGCTCGATCCGCAGGCCACGCAGCTTGACCTGGGTGTCGATCCGCCCGAGGAAGTCGATCTCGCCCTCGCGGTTCCAGCGGACCAGGTCACCGGTCCGGTAGACCAGCCGGTCCGGGAAGTACGGATCCGGAACGAACTTCTCGGCGGTCAGCTCGGGACGGTTGAGGTAGCCCAGCGCCAGCGCGCCGTCCTCCCCGCCGACCAGCAACTCGCCGGGAATGCCCCGCGGGACAAGGTGATTGAGCTCATCGACGATGTAGAGCTGCCGGTTCACCTCGGCATGGCCGATCGGTGGCGAGGTCTGCCACTCGATGTGCTCGCACTCGTACTCGGTGCAGGCGATGGATGCCTCGGTCGGGCCGTACAGGTTGACGAACCGCCGGCCCGGGAGGTTCCACTTGTTGACCAGCTCGGCCGGCACCGCCTCCGCGCCGCCCATCACGTACTTCAGGTCCGGGTACGGCCCCGCCTCCACCAACGACAGCATCGCCGGCGAGAGGCCCGCGTAGGTGGCGCGCTGGCTGCGCAGCAGCTGGGCCAGGCCCTCGGCCGACTGGCCCTCGTCGGGGGAGACCGCGACGATGCTCGCCCCCACCAGGAATGCCGTCCAGATCTCGCCCTGGGACATGTCGAAGGTCAGCGCCGGCAGCTGCAGCAGCCGGTCCTGCGGCCCGAGGTCGAAGGTGCGCCGGTAGGCCTCGGCGAAGAACTGCACACCCTTGTGCGCCATCACGACACCCTTGGGGGTGCCGGTGGAGCCAGAGGTGTAGAGGATGTAGGCCAGGGACTCCCGGGTCGCCCACTCCTCCAGCGGCTCGTCGGACGGGTGGGCCTCGATGGCCGGCCAGTCGGTGTCGATCCAGACGGTCGACCAGCCGGTGGACTCGGGCAGCCGGTCGGCGAACTGCGACCTGGTGATGAGGATCGGCGCCGAAGTGTCCTCGATCATGAACTGCAGGCGAGCCGGCGGGTGCTTCGGGTCCAGCATGGCGAAGGCGGCGCCGGCCTTGAGCACCCCGAGCATGGTGACGTAGGCGTCGATGTCACGGTCGATGATCACCGCCACCACCTGGTTGTGCTGCACGCCCAGGGAACGCAGGTGCCTGGCCAGCTGATCGCCGCGGCGGTTGAGCTCGCCGTAGCTGATCTCGACGTCCTTGCAGACGACGGCCAGCGCATCGGGATTGGCAGCGGCGCGGTTGGCGAACCCGACGTGCAGCGGCACCTGCTCGTAGGGGACCAGCTCGCCCTTGCCGAGCTCGATGAGCTCCCGCTGCTCCTCCTCCGACAGCAGCTCGATCTCCGACAGCCGCAGCTCCGGCGACTTGGTGACCGTCGTGAGCACCGTCTGCAGGTGGCGTGCCATCGCTTCGATCCGCCACGCGTCGAACATGTCGGTCGAGTACTCGATTCCCACCCGGAGCTGGTCGCTGCTCTCGAAGAAGTTCATCGACAGGTCGAAGCGGGCGTTGATGGACTTCTGGTCCAACGGCTCGGTGCGCAGGCCGGCCAGCCGCAGGCTCGCGCCGGACAGGCTCTCGCCCTGCAGCTGGGCCGCTACCTGGAACAGCGGATTGCGGCTGGCGTCGCGCGCCGGGGCCACCCGGTCGACGACCTGGTGGAAGGGAACCTCCTGGTGCTCGTAGAGGTCCAGGCTGGCGTCGGCGATCCGGTCCACCAGGTCGCCGAAGGACGGGTCACCGGACAGGTCCGAACGCAGCACGGTCATGTTGATGAACAGGCCCACCACCGCTTCGAGCTCCGGGTCGACCCGGCCCAGCATCGGCACGCCGATGGGGATGTCGTAGTGGCCGGTGTACCGGCTCAGCACCACCTTGAACGCTGCGGCCAGAACCACGTACAGCGATGCCCCGTGCTCCTGGGCCAGGGCGCGCGCCGCGGTCAGCAACTCCGGCGGGAAGTCCCACATCAGGGTCGCGCCGCGGTGATTGGCCGTGGCGGGCCGCCGGCGGTCGGCGGGCAGGTCCAGCACCGGCAGCGCGGCGAGCCGTTCCTGCCAGAACTGCAGCTCGGCCTCGAGGTCCTCGCCCTGCAGCCGGTCGCGCTGCTGGGCGGCGTACTCGGCGTAGCTGATCTCCGGCTCGGGCAGGTCCGGAGTCTGCCCGGCGGCCAGCGCCTGGTACGCGGCGGCCAGGTCGCTGTTCACCGTGCCGCTCGACCAGCCGTCCATCACGATGTGGTGGAACTCCTCGGCGAACACGTACTCCTGCGGGCCCAGCTCGAACAGGGTGAACCGGCAGAGCGGGCCGGCCTCCATGTCGAAGGGTGTGGCGGTCTGCTTGTCCAGCGCTGCCCGCAGCTGCTCCTCCCGGGACTCCGGGGCCACCTCGGTGAGGTCCACGACGGCGAGCTCGGCATCGCCCGGCGGCTGGATCACCTGGTAGGGCGAGCCGTCGGCGGACCGGATGCTGGAGCGGAGCGCGTCGTGCCGGGCCAGGACCAGGCTCAGCGACCTGCGGAGGACGTCGACGTCCAACGGGCCGTGCACCCGCCAGGACAGCAGGATGTTGTACGTCGTCGTCCCTGGAGCCATCTGCTCCAGGAACCACAGCTGCTCCTGGCCGAACGAGACGGGCAACCGGGTCTCCGCAACCCCAGGCGTGTCTTCTGATGTCTCGGGAGAAACCCTGTTCATTGTCACTTTCAGAACGCTCCGTTCGATATGTGGCGAGCCCGAATCATATCTTCGAGCCGATTCAAACCATCCCGTAGCTCGGCCGGGGGTATCGCCATGCCGAGCCGGAAGGCACTGGTCCCGCCCACCGTCTCGGCGGGCATCAGCAGCACGCCCCGGTCCAACGCCTGCCGGCAGAAGGCCATCGAGTCCGAGCCGTCCAGCAGCTGGATCCAGGCGAACGGGGTGTCCTCCGGCGGGGTGAGCCGCAGCAGGTCGCCATGGCCCGAGACCCATCTCTGGAGGATCTCCAGGCCTTCGGCCACCTGGGCGTGGAAATCGGTCAGGTAGTACTCGCTCTTGCGCAGCACCTCACAGGCCAGCGCTTCGCAGAGCACCGAGTTCGAGATCGAGGTCAGGTGCTTGCGATCGGCGCAGGCCCGGACCAGGCCCTCGGGGCCGTACATCCACCCGATCCGCAGGCCCGGGAACCCGTAGACCTTGGACAGCCCCGACACCGAGAGGACCCGGTCGCTGCCGGCGACCGGCGGAGTGAGGTCGGACTCGTAGTTCTGGTCGAGCACCAGGTAGCCGTCGGACCGCTCGAGGATCTCGACCAGCCGCTTGAGGGTGGCGGCCCGGGTGCGCCGGCCGGTCGGGTTGCACGGCGAGACGACCACGATGACGCGCAGCCGGCTGGTCGCCGCCGCGGCGACCGCGTCCACGTCGATCTCGAAGTCGCCGCTCAGCGGCATCACATCGACCTGGCAGCCCATCAGCGCCGGCGTGTCCCAGGACTGCCGCCAGCCGGGACGGAAGGTGATCAGCTGGTCGCCCGGCTTGAGCAGGATGCTGTACAGCAGCGCCAGCGCCTCCTGGCCGCCGTGCGTCACCAGCACCGACTCGGCGGAGCCCCGGTACAGCTGCGCGATCTCCTCGCGCAGCTCCGCGGTGCCGCGGTCGGCGCCGTAGTCGAGCTCGAGGTCATGCGGGACGGTCAGATCACTGAGCCGCCTGCCCTGCACATAGCTGTGCGACAGATCGACGTCGAACCGCCCAGGGGTGTCTTCGAACACCCACTTGTTCATCGGGTACTCAGATCCCGTGTGAGCTCCGGACACCGCTGTCATTCACTCAGCTCCTCGACGGCTCATGCGGGGTCCGACGGCGGCGCGGCCAGCGCGTGCCGCAGCCGCGGGCCGAAGGCGCCGCTGGCCACCAGCTCAGCGACCCCGGTCATGGTGATCGCGCCCTGGTCGTCGAACTGCACGTCGACGGCGCCGCCCTGCATCAGCACCTGTACCGTGTCCGACACCAGGCCGAGTTCGTGGCAGGCGGCGGCCGCGGCGCAGCTGCTGCTGCCGGAGGACAGCGTGTAGCCGGCTCCGCGCTCCCAGATCTCGATCCGGATGGTCTTGGAGTCGACCACCTGCGCGAACTGCACATTCGTACGGCTCGGGAAGGCCGGGTGGGTGGCGATCTGAGGACCGAGCTCGCGAGCCAGGTCCGGGGAAACCTCGTCGAGCACCAGCACGGTATGCGGATTGCCGTTGTTGAGGCTGGTCACGGTCACCGTCCGGTCGGCAAGCGCCAGCTCCTGCCCCAGCACCCGGTCGCCCAGGCCCAGGGCCGGGACGGCCGCGGCGGAGAAGTCCGGCGCGCCCATCCCGACGCTGACCAGGCCGCTGGCCGGATCGATGATCTCGACCGCGGTGTCCCCGCCCAGCGTCCGGACCACGAACCGGTTCCCGAGCCGATGGCGCGCGGCGAGGTACAGGCCGAAGATCCGGATGCCGTTGCCGCTCTTCTCGCACTCGGTGCCATCGGAGTTGTACAGCCGGGCCTCGATCGGCTCGCCCGGACGCACCGGTCCGAGCGGCCCGATCAGCACGCCGTCGGCGCCCACGCCGTAGTGCCGGTCGCACAGCAACCGGATGTTCTCGGCCGTCGGGCGGACGGCCAGGGCGGCGGGGTCGAGTATCAGGTAGTCGTTGCCCAACGCCTGGTACTTGACGAAGTCACCGGTCGCGGCGGCCATCGCCTCTGAGCGACTCACATGCTCGACCTGTTTTCACCGACGCTCTCGCCGAGGGCCACCTTGTCGTGCTCGTCGCCGTACCAGCGCTCATTCCACCGGGAGAAGGCCACGATCACGATGTCGCGGGTGCCGGTCTCGTCACTGGCCGGCTGGACGTCGGTCACATCGTGGGCGACCGCTCGATCGTCGATCAGCACGGCCGTGCCGGGGTCGAGCACCCCGGTCCAGAACGGCTCGTCGGCGCCCAGCTTCCACAGCCTGGTCTGGCCGTCGGTCACGGCATTGCGCCGGAGCACCGCGATCATGACGTATTCGTGGCCGTCCTGGTGCACCCCTTCCGGGGTCAGCACGCCGGGCTTCTCGTGTGAGGCGATCGTCCGGTTCTGGTGGACGTTGATCTGCCAGTCCTCATCGGTGCTGAGGCCGAACTCCTCGACGCCGCGGGCGATCAGCTTCGTGAAGTCGACCTCGATCGGCTGGTAGCTGCGCTTGTACCCGCCGCCGACCGGGTTGAACTCCTTGAGGGCCGTGTAGTCGCGGTGCGGCAGGAGGGCGAACTGCCAGCGCTCGCCGTCCCAGGACAGCCGGTACTGGGAGAACCGCTTGTAGCGGGTGCCGTTGCCCATGTACGGGTCGTGCGGAAGCTGCTCGTAGCTGGCCAGGATCTCGTCGTCGATCTCCGGCAGGTCCAGAAGGGCAAAGCCTTGGTCGTTCAGTGGCATTGCTGCAGCCTTTCGAGAGGAATTGTTCGGCTCAGACAGAGTGAACCGAGCTGGCCATGCGTTCGTCGAGGTAGCGGGCCGAGGAGTTCAGCCGCCAGATCGCGCCGCGGGCGATCCCGCGCCGCATCCCCTCCGAGCCCGCCGAGGGCGCGACGATGTTGTGGAACCACCCCTGCGCGTGCACGGAGTCGATGGTGATGTGCAGCTTGTGATAGACGATTCCGATGTCCGGCAGGCCGAGGCGCTGCCAGGCCGACACCACCGACTTGAACCGGTCGGGCACCAACCACTCGGTCATGCCGAGGAAGCCCACCGCCTCGGGGTAGTACCGCCGGTAGCGGCAGAGCAGCACGGCGAGGTTGCCCGACAGCAGCGCGTTGGCCGTGAGGACCCGGTCCAGCTCCTCCTGGGTGATCTCGAAGACGTCGAAGATCTTGTTGAACAGGTGGGTGTGCACCTCGTCGGGGTTGCCGTTGCCCATCTCGTCCCAGAAATTGGTGGCGATCTCCATCTTCGCCGGCCCGCTGGTCCCGATCTGCATCATCGCGAGAAGGTCGTCGAAGCGCCCGTCGACCACCGATTCCTGCAGGATGTAGGTCCGCAGATCCTCGGGGCCGGCCTGGTGCTGGATGAACTCGCGGTAGTAGGGGTGCTTGAAAACCCGGTGCTGGCGGGCGGCCTTCTTCAGCCAGCTCAGGTAGGCCTTGCCCTCCGAAGGAGCCTGCTCCAGCAACCCGTCGGGGATGTGCCGGTCCTCCTCCTGGATGGTGGCGAGCTCGAGCAGCCTGGTGACCTCGTGCAGCGCAACCGATCCCTCGGCGGTCGGGCCGTCCGGAATCTGGGTGGTGAGGTCATAGATACGCGCCAGGAGTTTCTGCTGCCAGAAGAATGCGGAGGGGTCGGTGAGCGCGGCGGAGTTGAGAGCCCGAACAGCGGTGACTGCCCGCACACGGCCCACTTCGCCCAAAGATTGATCGACCTTTTCGGCGGGCGTGGGCAGCCAACTCGAAATGGTGTCTACGATCGCGGGGTAATCGGCCAGGTCTTGCGGTGCCGCGACGCTCTGTGACATCAACTACTCCAATTGGGACTGCGCAGCGCAGATGGCCGGCGACGCGTGCAGCGCATGCCACCGGAAGGAGCCGTCAACGCATGACGATTCCCACTCGGTGGGGGCAGTGCAACGGCGTTAACGAGCCTCGACGGGGGGAGGACTGCGAAAGACCGGTTTTATGTGCCGACGGGACGGAGGACGGTGGGGTGTGGAAAGCGTTAACCGGTAGTCACGTGCCTGGGAGGGCATGCGACTACCAGCTATCACTTTTATCGGATTATGTCGGGGTGCCTCGAAGCTCGTTCAACCTAACAAGGCGAGATGACCAAATCAAGGGCTTAGTGCCCGATAATCGGCTACGCAACAGTAAGGGCGTTGTGAGTGTGAAGGCAGTCACGTACTATTCGCGTCCGCCATCCGGTCGGCGCCCACGTAGCACCTTGATGTGCTAACACCGCTGCCCGTTCTCGGGCAAGGTTCGCCGAAGCCTCGCCCGGGCGTCCCACGTTGACTTCAGGCATGTCAGGGCGGCAGCGGATCCGGGTCGGGATCGACACCGGCGGCACCTTCACCGACGTGGTGGCCTTCGACGAGCGGACCGGCGAGCTGGTCAGCACCAAGATCGCCTCCACCCCCGCGGACCCGGCGGAGGGGTTCCTGGCCGGCATCGACAAGGTGCTCGACGCCCTCGGCATCCCGCGCGAGCAGGCCGGCGACGTGCTGACCGCGGTCTGCCACGGCACCACGGTGGCCACCAACCAGCTGCTCGAGGGCAAGGTCGGCGTGCTGGGCTTCATCACCTCCGAGGGGTACGAGTCGATCCTCGAGATCGCCCGGCAGTCGGTGCCCGACGGCTACGGCAACAGCTACTTCTGGGTGAAGCCGGACCGGATCGTGCCGGCCGACCGGGTGAAGGCGGTCGGCGGCCGGCTGGACTACACCGGCGCGGAGGTCCGGCCCTTCGACGAGGCCGGCGCGGCCGGGATCGCCCGCTGGTTCCGGGACAGGGGCATCGACACCATCGGCGTCTGCCTGCTGCACTCCTATGCCAACCCCGCGCACGAGCAGCGGATGCGGGAGATCCTGGCGGCCGAGCACCCCGCGGCGGTGGTGTCGATCTCCTCGGAGGTGCTGCGCGAGTACCGCGAGTACGAGCGGTCGATGACCACCCTGGTGGACGCCGCCGTCAAACCCAAGGTGGCCGGCTACGTCGGCTCGATCAAGCGCCGGCTGGACGCGCTCACCGGCGAGCGGGAAGTCCCGTTCTACGTGATGAAGTCCAACGGCGGGGTGCTGTCGGCCGCCGAGGTGGTGCACCAGCCGATCACCACGGTGCTGTCGGGCCCGGCGGCCGGCGCGCTGGGCGCGGCGATGATCGCGCGCAACGCCGGGTTCAGCCGGGTGCTCACCTGCGACGGCGGCGGCACCTCGACCGACGTCTCGGTGGTGCTGGACGGCGAGCCGACCCTGACCACCGAGGGCGCCGTGGGCGCGTATCCGTCCAAGATCCCGATGATCGACGTGGTCACCGTGGGCGCCGGCGGCGGCTCGATCGCCTGGATCTCACCGGAGGGCGCGCTCAAGGTCGGCCCGAGGTCGGCGGGCGCGGACCCGGGGCCGCTCTGCTACGGAACCGGCGGCGCCGAGGTCACCATCACCGACGCGCACCTGGTGCTCGGCCGGATCCCGCCGCACCTGCTCGGCGGCGAGATCGGCCTGGACGTCGAGGCCGCCCGCGCCGGCCTGACCGCGCTGGCGGCCGAGTTGGGGCTCGAGGTGGCCGCCTGCGCGAACGGCGTGCTGGAGATCTCCGCCTGGAACCAGGCCAACGCGCTGCGCCAGGTCACCGTCCAGCGAGGCCTGGACGTCCGGGAGTTCACCCTCACCACCTTCGGCGGCTCGGGATCGCTGCTGCTCTGCCGGCTCATCGACATCCTCAACGTGCGGGGCGTGCTGGTGCCGCCGGATCCGGGCAACGTCTCGGCGTTCGGGCTGCTGACCGTCGACGTGAAGAACGACTACGTCCAGACCGCGGTGGCCAAGCACGCCGACCTGAAACCGACCGAGGTCGCCGCCGGCTTCGAGGGCCTGACCGCTCAGGCCGGCGCCGCGCTCGACCGGGAGGGTTTCGACCCCTCGCAACACCGCTTCGTCCGGACGGCCGATCTGCGCTACTTCGGGCAGGCGTTCGAGGTCAGGGTGCCGGTGCCCGACGGCGAGCTGACCGAGCCGGTGCTCGCGGGGGTGGCGGCGGCCTTCCACGACGCCCACCGCGGCCTGTACGGCTATGACTTCTCAGGCCAGCCGAGCCAGCAGATCGAGTGGGTGAACCTGCGGGTGTCGGGCATCGGCCCCATCCGGCGGCCGGAGCTGCGCCGGCGGCCGGCTCCGGAGGGTGGCGTCGAGCGGGCTCGGACCGGCAGCCGCGAGGTGTGCTTCGACGGCAGGAGCTACCAGCCGACGCCGCTGTACTGGCGGGAGCGGCTGGGCCCCGGCGACGTCCTGACCGGACCGGCGGTGATCGAGGAGTTCGGCTCGACGGTCCCGCTGCACCCGGGCTTCACCGCCCGGCTGGACGACTACGCCAACCTGCTGATCACCCGGACGGAGCAGGGCCGATGACCGGTGCCCCCGCCACGGACTCGCTGCCCGCCGGCTCGCTCACCCCGGACCGGGGCGCGCAGGTGGACCCGATCGTCCTGGAGATCGTCCAGGGCAGCCTCGCCGCGGTCGAGCGAGAAGTGGAGACCGCGATCGCCCGCACCTCCCGCTCGCCGATGATCCGCGACGCGCACGACTTCCGGGCCGGCATCCACGACCGGTTGCTGCGCAAGCTGACCGGGCGCAGCTACTCCGCGCTGGTGCACCCGATCGCCCGGGACTTCCCGCTCGCCGAGATGCGTCCGGGGGACGTGTTCTTCCACAACGACGTCTACCGGTCCGAGGGCGGGATCGGCCACCTGCCCGACCTGTGCGTCACCGTTCCGGTTTTCGTCGAAGGAGCATCCGGCCCCGAAGTGGTCGCCTTCGTGCAGGCGTTCGGCCATCACGACGACATCGGCGGCGCGGTTCCCGGCTCGATGCCCAGCTCGGCCACCAGCGTCTTCGAAGAGGGCCTGATGGTGCCGCCGATCAGGCTCTGGGACGCCGGCGTGCCGAACCGGGCCGCGCTGACCATCATGACCCGCAACTCCCGGATGCCGGACTCGCTGGCGGCGGACCTGGATGCCGAATGCGCCGCGTGCCTGATGGGCTCGCGCCGGCTGGCGGAGCTGTTCGCCCGCTACGGGCGCGAGACGGTGGAGGCCTGCTTCGACCAGATCGTCGACCGCACCACCGAGACGTACCGTCGCGAGATCCTCACCAAGATCCCGGTCGGCAGCTGGACCTGGGAGGACTACGCCGAGCACGACGGCGTCGAGCCGCCCAAGCTGCACACCCAGCGGATCACCCTCACCCGGACCGGCCCCGACGATGCGCAAGGCGAACGGCTGATCCTCGACTTCACCGGCACCGCGCCGCAGGCCAAGGGCCCGATCAACCACTGCGGGAACTACGCCGACGGCAACTTCCTGAAGAAGTGGCTGGCGCCGGTGCTGCGCAACCTCGCCGACAGCCCCGAGCGGATGGCCGAGCTCGACGTCAACGAGGGCGTGGTGCCGCTGATCGAGATGCGGTTCCCGCCGCCCGGCACCCTGCTGACCCCGGTGTTCCCGGCGCCGACGAACGCTCGGACGTTCGTCATCCTGCGGCTGCTGGGGGTGCTGGCCGGAGTGCTGGCCAAGGCGGTCGACGGCCGGATGCCGGCCGACCAGGAGACCATCCGCTACACCGGGGTCTACGGCGAGGACTCCGACGGCAACCCGTACCTGATGCGCGAGGTGCTCGGCGGCGGCTCGGGTGGGCGGTACTACGCCGATGGCGAGGACACCATCCATGTGGTGCCCGATTCCCGCAACCTGCCCACCGAGTTCACCGAAGCCCGGTTCCCCTTCCTCGTCGAGCGATTGGGCCTGGCCGTGGACTCCGGGGGGCCGGGGGAGTTCCGCGGCGGGCTGGGCTACGACAAGCACATCCGGATGCTCAAGGACGGCCACTTCATGTCCATCGCCGACCGGTCGATCCTGGCCTGCTGGGGAGTGAAGGGGGGCAGGGCCGGCCAGCCGTTCTCGGTGGTGATCGACCCGGGCGGGGAGAACGAGCGGGTGGTGGACGCCCTCGCCGATGCGGAGCCGGTCCGGGCCGGTGAGGTGATCCGGATCCGCACCACCGGCGGCGGTGGCTGGGGCGACCCGCTGCGCCGGGCGCCTGAGGCGGTGCTGCGCGACGTCCGGTGGGGCAAGGTGTCGGTTCCGGCCGCCCGTGCCGACTACGGGGTGGTGCTGACCGGCAGCGGCGACGAGCTGGCGCTGGATGCCGCGGCGACCGCGGCGTTGCGGGCCGAGTTGGCCGCGGCCCGGCCGGCTGACCAGCCGTTCTTCGACCGCGGCCCCGGCTATGCCACGCTCTCCGGCGGCGCGGAGTCCTCCGTGTACGACCGCCTAATCTGAGCCGATGGACACCCCGCGGCTGAGAACCGTCGATGCCTTCACCGACCGGCCGTTCAGCGGCAACCCGGCCGGCGTGGTGCTGCTGGAGCGGCCGCGGTCGGCGGACTGGATGGCCGCGCTGGCCGCCGAGCTGGGCTACTCGGCGACCGCCTTCGTGATCCCGGACGAGCTGCCCGGCGCCGACTACCGGCTGCGCTGGTTCAGCCCGGCCGTCGAGCTGGACATGTGCGGGCACGCGACGCTGGCCGCTGCGCACTGCCTGTTCGGCGACGGGGTCGACCTGCCGGTGAGGTTCGCCACCCGCAGCGGCGTGCTGACGGTTTCCGCGATGGGCGACGGCGCGCTGCGGATGGACTTTCCGGCCTGCCCGCCGTCCGTCGTCCCGGCTCCGGACGGCCTGGCCGAGGCGTTGGGTGATGCCCGGCCGCTCTGGGTGGGCCGGGGCGCGACCGACGACCTGCTGGTCGCGCTCGCCGATGCCGGGACGGTTCGCCAGCTGCGTCCAGACCTGGCCGCGGTGGCCCGGCTGGGCGGGCGCAGCCTGCTGGTCACCGCCGCTGCTGACGGGCCCGACCACGACTTCGTCTCCCGGGTGTTCGCGCCGAGGATCGGCATCCCCGAGGACCCGGTCACCGGCAGCGCGCACACCGTCCTCGGCCCGTACTGGGCAGCCAAGCTCGGCCGGGACGAGCTGACCGGCAGGCAGCTGTCCGCGCGGGGCGGCGTGATCGGGATCCGGGTGGCAGGCGATCGGGTGCTGCTCACCGGCCGGGCGGTCACCGTTCTGCAGGGCCATCTCACCGCCGCGGCCGCTCCGGTCGATCTCGCCGAGCAGGTCGGATGAGCCAGCCGAACCCCGCCGGCGGGCCGCTGGCCGATCTCCTGGTGATCGACCTGTCCCGGGCGCTGGCCGGTCCGCATGCGGCGATGATGCTGGGGGATCAGGGCGCCCGGGTGATCAAGGTCGAGGCGCCGGGGCAGGGCGATGACACCCGGGGCTGGGGGCCGCCGTTCGTGCAGCCCGATGGCGCCGCGCGGGAGTCGACGTACTTCCTGTCCTGCAACCGCAACAAGGAATCGATCACGCTGGATCTGAAGGACCCGGCCGGCGCGGCGGTGCTGACCCGGCTGGTCCGGCACGCCGACGTGCTGGTGGAGAACTTCCGGACCGGGGTGCTGGACCGGCTCGGTTTCTCGATGGCCCGACTGCAGGAGCTCAACCCGCGGCTGGTGATCCTCTCGATCACCGGCTTCGGCCACGACGGCCCCGAGGGAGGCCGGCCGGGCTACGACCAGATCGCCCAGGGCGAGGGCGGGTTGATGTCGCTGACCGGCTCGTCACCGGAGGATCCCACCAAGGTCGGCGTCCCGATCGCGGACCTGCTGGCCGGGATGTACGGCGCGTACGGGGTGCTGGCCGCCCTGCACGAGCGGCACCGCACCGGCCGCGGCCAGGTGGTGCGCACTTCGCTGCTGGCCGGCATGATCGGGGTGCATGCCTTCCAGGGCACCCGCTACACCGTGGCTGGGGAGGTGCCCGGGGTCGCGGGCCGCCACCATCCGTCGATCTGCCCGTACGGGCTGTTCTCGGCCGCGGACGGGATGGTGCAGATCGCCGTCGGCAGCGACCGGCTGTGGCAGTCCTTCGCGGCCGCGTTCGGGGTCGACCGTCCCGAGTGGGCCCGCAACGCCGACCGGGTAGCCGACCGGGATGCGGTCATCGCCGCCATCGACGACGCCTTCGGCCGGTACCCCCGGGAGCGGCTGATGACCATCCTGGCCGAGCTCGGGACACCGGCCGGCCAGGTGCGCTCGCTGGATGAGGTCTATGACTGGGAGCAGACCAGGTCCCAGGGGTTGCTGATCGAGGTGGAGCACCCGAGCCTGGGCGCGCTGTCCCTGCCCGGCCCGCCGATCCGCTACGACAGCGGCGGGCTCAGCAGGCACCGGCCGCCACCGACGCTCGACCAGCACGGCCAGGCGATCCGCGACTGGCTGGACTCGATCGACCCGCCCGACTAGCCAGGCCAGCCGCAGGCCAGCCGACCCGTCGGGAAAGCCCGGCACGCAGGTGGTGAGCGACCCGGCGGCGCGCTCTCGTCGTACGTCTGAAAACACACCCAATGTAAAACGGCCTGTTCGCCACCTCCTCATCTGACATACGCGGAGGCCTGCAGGCTGAAGAGCTCTGCGTAACGCCCGTCCTGCGCCATGAGCGCCTCGTGGTCGCCCTGCTCGATGATCTGACCCTTGTCGAGGACGTAGATGCGGTCGGCGTCGCGGACGCTTGAGAACCGGTGAGAGATCAGCAACACCGAACGGCCCGCGAACAACGTCCGGATACGCGCGAAGAGATCATGCTCAGACTGTGCGTCCAGAGACGCCGTCGGCTCGTCGAGGATCACGAAAGGCGCGTTGCGGAAGAACAGCCGGGCGAGGGCGACCTTCTGCCACTGACCGAGGGACAGATCGACGCCGCCGACGAACTCGGGACCCAGCTGTGTGTCGTACCCATCGGCGAGCGCCTGCAGGTCCTCGTGAACGCCCGCGCGAAGCGCCGCGTCGACCACCCGGTCCTGGTGATGGAAGTCTTTGTGACGGCCAAGAGCGATGTTGTCATAGACCGGCAGGTCGTAGCGCTCGAAGTCCTGGAAGATGATCCCCACCTGGTTGCGCAGCGCGTCCCGGTCGACCTCAGCGCTGTCGACCCCGTGGATCACGACACGGCCCCGCTCAGGGACGTAGAGGCCGGCCAGCAGCTTGGCCAGCGTGGTCTTGCCGGAGCCATTCGCGCCCACGAGGGCCACGACCTCGCCGGGCTCGATATGCATCGACACCCCCCGCAACGTCGGCTCGGCTGAACCGGCATACGAGAACCAGACCGCCTCGGTGGCGATCGGGCCCACCGCGCCCGCAGCAGCCGGCCGCTCTGCGGGGGCGCTGTACGCCGGCGCCAGCGCCAGGAACGCGAGGTAGTCCTCGACGAACATCGCGGCCTCCAGCAGGTTCTCGGCGCTCATGCTGCCCATGCTGAGGCGCTGGCTCAGCAGGAGCAGGGCGCCGGCCGCCGCGGCAGCGCTGGGACCGGAGACCTGACCACTGAACGTCAGCGCCAGCAGCAGCGCGAGCGACAAGCCCACGATGGCCGATGTCGCGAGGCCGCCGACAAGCGCGTAGCGCAGCTGCCGTGCCGTCGCTGTGCGGAGCTCGGCGACCCGGTGTTCGTAGAGCGTGTCGTGCCGATTGCGCAGGTAGCCGGCCAGTTGCATGGCGCGCACTTCCTTTGCCGACTCGCGGTGGCTCAGGAGGCTCGCGAGGTAGTTGCGTTCCCGGTCGCGCGGGGTCACCGAGTACGCGAAGCGATAGAACGCCTCGGCGCGCCGGCCTGATAGCAGAACCGCTGGCGCCACAGCGAGCACGGCGAGCGGAACGAGCGCCGGCTTCAGTGCGGCAAGGGCGATGAGCGCGCCCAGGGCGCCTGCTCCGGATTGGATCAGTCCGATCGCGCTCTGGACGACTACGGGTGCCCGGGAGACCGCACTCTGGGCACGTGAGATCGAGTCGTGGAAGGCCGGCTCGTCGAACGACGCCACCTCGACGGTGCTGCCGACCTCGAGGATCGTGGCCTGCGCATGGCGGGCCGTCAACTCCGCGAGCATCTGCTGCTGGCGCGCCACCAGCGCCTGCCCGATGCTGAGGGCAGCCGACAGCCCGGTCACGGCGATGATCGCCGGCGCGAGCTCCGACCACTGGCTGTCCTGACCCCGGGTTGACAGCGCGGCCGACACAAACTTCTGACCCAGCAGGACCAGTGCTGCGTATCCAACCGCGCTGAGGACCTCCAGGACGCATACGGAGATGAGCTCCCGCC